>JAYQVF010000001.1:0-94178 GCA_038148335.1 Alphaproteobacteria bacterium
CGTTCGCGCCGCAGCCCCTTGTCGAGTTGGGGCAGTCGCGCCGCCGGCGTGCCTTCGCGCTCGGAATACGGGAACACGTGCAGCAGCGACAGGCCGGCACGTTCGATCAGATCGACCGTGTTGTCGAACTGCGCGTCGGTCTCTGTCGGAAAACCGGCAATGAAGTCCGCGCCGACGACGGTGTCGGGACGCGCCGCGCGCAATTGCGCACAAACCCGCATCACGTCGTCACGGCGGTGGCGCCGCGCCATGCGGCGCAGGACCATGTCATCGCCGGACTGCACGCTGAGATGCCAGTGAGGCATCAGGCGAGGATCGTCGGCGAACATCTGCACGAGCGCCTCGTCGACCTCCACCGGATCGATGGAGGTGATGCGAATGCGGACATCGTCCGGCAGTTCGTCCAGAAGCCGGCCTACCAGTCCCGCGAGACCGACGGGAGGCGAAAGGTCCTTGCCGTAGTCGCCGACGTCAACGCCTGTGAGAACGAGCTCACGGTAGCCGTTTTCGTAAAGGCGCAACGACTGCGCCACGACATCGGCGGGCGTCACGCTGCGCGACGGGCCCCGGCCGTAGGGAATGATGCAGAACGTGCAGCGATGGTCGCAGCCGTTCTGAATCTGCAGAAAAGCCCGGATGCGTCCTTCGAAGCCGTCGATCAGGTGACCGGCCGTCTCGCTGGCCGCCATGATGTCGCTTACCGCGACCCGGCGCGCGTCCCCGGCGAAGGTCTCGGGCGCGGTCTTTTCGAGGTTGCCCAGCACGGCATCGACCTCGGGCATGGCGGAGAAGCGGTCGGGTGAAATCTGCGCCGCGCATCCTGTCACGATCAGCCGCGCGCCCGGGCGTTCGCGCCGCGCACGGCGGATCGCCTGGCGCGCCTGGCGTTCCGCCTCGGCAGTCACGGCGCAGGTGTTGAAAATTACTGCCTCGGTCAAACCGGCGGCTTCCGCGTTGCGGCGGATCACCTCCGATTCGTAGGCGTTGAGGCGGCAGCCGAAAGTGACGACGTCAACCACGGTTATGCCAACCGGTCCGGGTCGACGCTGCCCGAGAAGCTGACGGCGATCGGACCGGTCATGAGCACGTGGCCGTCGGCTTCGCGCCATGCGATCTGGAGCGCCCCGCCCGGCAGGTTGACCGTCGCGGCCCGACCGCACAGGCCGCGCCGGTGCGCCGCGACGAGCGTCGCGCAGGCCGCCGTGCCGCAGGCCAGCGTCAGGCCGACGCCGCGCTCCCATACCCGCAACGCAATGGCGTCCCCGGCGACGGCGGCAAGGCTGATGTTGGCGCGCTCGGGGAAGAGCGGGTCATGTTCGAGCGTCGCGCCGAACGCCCCGAGATCGAAGCGCCAGGGGTCGTCGACGAAGAACACGGCGTGGGGGTTGCCCATGTTGACGCCGACCGCATCGGACAGGCGACCCGCGGCGGTATCGAGGGTCAGCGGCAGGTGCAGGGTGTCGAGGTCGCGGGCCAGCGGGATTTCGTTCCAGGCCAACCGGGCCGGTCCCATGTCCACCGTGGCGCCGCCCGGTGCCTGGTCCGCGGACACGAGGCCGGAGGCCGTTTCGAGCCGTACCGAGTCCACACCCTGCTCTTCCATCAGGAAGGCGGCGACGCAGCGGGTGCCGTTGCCGCAGGCGCCGACCGCCTCGCCGCTGGCGTTGGCCATTTCGATACGGGCATCGGCCGCGTCCGAGGGCCGGATGATCATGATCTGGTCGAAGCCGATCCCGCGATGGCGGTCGGCCATGGCGCGAATCCGGTCAGGCGACAGCGAAACCGACTGGTTGCGGGCATCGATGACCACGAAATCGTTGCCGAGGCCGTGCATCTTCATGAAAGGGAGAGGCGTCATAGCCGCCTTATATGGTCTAAAACGCTGGAAATCCAAGGCTTTCCGGCGCACCCCGGCGCTTGACCGGAAAACGCCCCGGGCGTAATGTCCGCGCCGATCAATACGGTTCAAGCCGTTACCCGCCCCATTCGGGTCGGGCCGTCAGTCCGCGAGGGTTCGCGCACTGGCGTTTTTGGCTTTCTTGACCGCTGGGACTGAAGCGCATGTTCGACGCCCTGCAAGAACGACTTGGTACGGTCTTTGGCCGCCTGACCGGTCGCGGCGCGCTGAAGGAAAGCGACGTTGCCGAGGCGCTGCGGGAAGTGCGCGTGGCGCTGCTCGAGGCCGACGTCGCCCTGCCCGTGGTCAAGGAATTCGTCGAGCAGGTCCAGAAAAAGGCCATCGGCGAGGAGGTCTTGCGCAGCGTCACGCCCGGCCAGATGGTCATCAAGATCGTCCACGATCACCTGGTCGAGATGCTGGGGACCGAGGCCGAACCGCTCAACTTCCGCGCCAACCCGCCGGTCCCGGTCCTGATCGTCGGTCTTCAGGGCTCGGGCAAGACGACCACGGCGGCCAAGCTCGCCAAGCGCCTGCACGAACGCGAAAAGAAAAAGGTCTATCTCGCGTCGCTCGACGTCTACCGCCCGGCCGCCCAGGAGCAGTTGCGCGTTCTCGGCGAGCAGGCCGGGATTCCGACGCTACCGATCGTCGCCGGCCAGATGCCGGTGGATATCGCCAAGCGGGCGATGCAGGCGGCGAAGCTTCAGGGTTTCGACATCGTCATCCTCGACACGGCGGGCCGGCTGCACGTCGACGGCGCGCTGATGAACGAGGTCGCGGCGGTGCGCGACGCGGTCAAGCCGGCCGAGACGCTGCTGGTGGCCGACTCGCTGACCGGCCAGGACGCGGTCAACGTCGCCCGAGAATTCAACCAGCAGATCGGCCTGACGGGTATCGCGCTGACGCGCGTCGACGGCGATGGCCGCGGCGGCGCCGCGCTCAGCATGCGTGCCGTCACCGGCCGCCCGATCAAGTTCATCGGCACGGGCGAAAAGCTGGACGCGATCGAGGAGTTCCATCCCAGCCGCATCGCTTCGCGCATCCTTGGCATGGGCGACGTCGTCAGCCTGGTCGAAAAGGCCAAGGAGACGATCGACGAGGAAGAAGCTGCCAAACTCGAGAAGAAGTTCCTCAAGGGCCAGTTCGACCTCGACGACCTCGCGGCGCAGCTGCGCCAGATGCGCCGCATGGGCGGTATGGACGGCCTGATGTCGATGCTGCCGGGTGTCGCCAAGGCCAAGCAGCAGATGGCCGCGGCGCAGATCGACGATCGCATGCTGAAGCGCCAGGAAGCGATCATCAGCTCGATGACGCTCAGGGAGCGCCGCGACGTGCGCGTCCTCAACGGATCGCGGCGGCGCCGGATTGCCGCCGGGGCCGGCGTCGAAATCCAGGACGTGAACCGCCTGCTCAAGCAGTTCAAACAGATTTCCGGAATGATGAAGAAGGTCGGCAAACTCGGGAAAAAAGGCAAAGGCCTTTCCCCGCAGGCTTTGCGCAGCCTGATTCCACCCGGCCAGTTCCCGCAGTGACTTTCCAACCGATTGCAACCAAGAGGTAAGCAAGACAGTGACTACGAAAATTCGTCTTTCACGAGCCGGGGCCAAGAAGCGGCCCTACTATCGCGTCGTCATCGCCGACGCCCGCAGCCCACGCGACGGCAAGTTCATCGAGCGGGTGGGTTCATTCAATCCGCTGCTGCCGAAGAACGATCCGAACCGGCTCAAGCTCGATGCCGACCGGGTCAAGTACTGGTTGAGCTGCGGCGCCCAGCCGACCGACCGCGTTGCGCGTTTCCTCGGCGAGGCCGAGATCACCGCGATGCCGGCGCAGCGCAACAACCCGGAGAAGGCCAAGCCGAAGGCGAAGGCGCAGGAACGCCTGAAAGCCGCGGAAGAAGCCAGGAAGGCCGCCGAGGAGGCAGCCAACGCACCGGCCGCGGAAGAAGCCGCGCCGACGGAAGGCGAAGGAGAGGCAGCGGCCGAGTAAATGCCGGCCGCCGCCGAATCGCGCGTCCTGATGGGCGCCGTGACCAAGGCCCACGGAATCCGGGGCGAGGTCATGATCAAGTGGTTCGGCGATGATCCGGAAGACATCGGCCGATACGAGACCTTTGAAGATGAACAGGGCAGTCGGACATACACCGTCGTCAGAGCCAAGCTGCACAAGGCCGACATGGCCATTGTGCAGTTTGCCGACGTCAGGGACCGCAATGCGGCGGAAGCGCTGCGTGGCGTCCGCTTGTTCGTCGACCGCGCACGCCTGGCGCCCGCGGGCAAGGACGAGTTCTATCTCGTCGATCTCATCGGTCTCGACGCCGTCGACGATGCAGGCCGGAAGGTAGGCGAGGTCGTGGCGATGCATAACTTCGGCGCCGGCGACATCATGGAGATCGCGCAGCAGGACGGTGGCGACACCGTCATGGTGCCGTTCACCCATGCATTCGTGCCGGACGTGGCGCCAGGCCGCCATGTGGTGGTCCACCTTCCCGAAGAGGAGGCCACGACGTGAGTGCCGAAGGTCGCACATGGGCCGCGCAGGTGCTTACGATCCTGCCCGAGGCGTTTCCCGGCCCGCTCGGTCTGTCGCTTGCCGGCAAGGCGCTGGCCGACGGACTGTGGGCGATGGACGTGTTCGACATGCGCGACTTCGCGACCGACAAGCACCGCACCGTCGACGATGCACCCTTCGGCGGCGGCCCCGGCATGGTGCTGCGGCCCGACGTCGTGGCCCGCACGCTCGACCATGCAATCGCCGCACGGCCGGCGGCAAACCGCCGCGTGGTCTACCTGTCGCCGCGCGGCAGACCGCTGTCGCAGGCCCTGGTCCGCGAACTCAGCGAGGCCGATGTCGTGACGATGATCTGCGGCCGTTTCGAAGGCCTCGACGAACGCCTGCTGCAGGCGCGCGCCATCGAGGAGATCAGCCTCGGCGACTTCGTGCTGTCCGGCGGCGAGCCGGCGGCGATCGCCCTGATCGACGCCGTCGTGCGGCTGGTTCCCGGCGTACTCGGCGCCCGCGAGAGCCTGACCGAGGAGTCGTTCGAGAGCGACCTGTTGGAATACCCGCAATTCACCCGGCCCCAGGTGTGGGAGGGCATGGCCGTGCCCGACGTCCTGGTATCGGGCCACCACGAGCGCGTGCGCGAGTGGCGCAGAAACGAATCAGAGAGAATCACAAAACTTCGGCGACCCGATCTCTGGAAACGGTTCGTCGAGAACGAAAAGGTAAGGACCCAGCAATGAACACCATCGAAAAGTTCGAGAAGGATCAGATTGAAAAGCGCGGCGCGCAGATTCCGGAATTCGCACCGGGAGATACACTGCGCGTCAGCATCAAGGTCGTCGAAGGCGACCGCGAGCGTCAGCAGGTCTTTGAGGGCGTCTGCATCGCCCGCAAGAACCGCGGCCTGAATTCGTCGTTCACGGTGCGCAAACTGTCCTACGGCGAAGGCGTCGAGCGCATCTTCCAGCTCTATTCGCCGCAGATCGCGAACATCGAGGTCGCCCGCCGCGGCGACGTCCGGCGCGCCAAGCTCTACTACCTGCGCGGCCGGACCGGCAAACGCGCCCGCATCGCCGAGAAGCGGGACGATCGTCGCAACACCGACAGCGGCGACCAGAGCGGCGCGAAGAAGAACGACGAGCAGTAAGGAGCGGCAGGGGCATGGCCAAGGCACGGACGCTTTTCGACAAGATCTGGGACGCGCACCTCGTCAAGCAGCTGAACGACGGCGCGTCGATCATCTATATCGATCGCCATCTCGTTCACGAGGTGACCAGCCCCCAGGCGTTCGAGGGTCTTCGCATGGCGGGCCGCAAGGTCCGCTGTCCGGAGCGCACCCTGGCCGTGCCCGATCACAACGTGCCGACGACCGCCGACCGGCTGTCCGTCATCGACGATGAGGATTCGCGCATCCAGCTCGACGCGCTTAAGCGCAACGTCGCGGAATTCGGCGTGCCCTATATCCCGATCGAGGACATCCGTCAGGGCATCGTGCACATCATCGGCCCCGAACAGGGACTGACCCAGCCCGGCATGACGATCGTGTGCGGCGATTCGCACACTGCGACGCACGGCGCCTTCGGCGCGCTGGCCTTCGGCATCGGCACGTCCGAGGTCGAGCACGTGCTGGCGACCCAGACCCTGCTGATGAAGCGCCCCGCCAACATGCGGATCACGGTCGAGGGCAGTCTCGCCAACGGGGTTACCGCCAAGGACCTGATCCTCGCCATCATCGGCAAGATCGGCACCGCCGGCGGCACCGGCCACGTCATCGAATATGCCGGCCCGGCGATCCGCGCGCTGTCGATGGAAGCGCGCATGACCGTCTGCAACATGACCATCGAGGCGGGCGCCCGCGCCGGCCTCATCGCGCCGGACGAGACGACCTTCGACTACGTCAAGGGACGGCCGATGGCGCCCAAGGCGGGCCAGTGGGAACAGGCCGTCGCCTACTGGAAGACGCTGCCGTCCGATCCGGGCGCGACCTACGACAAGGAAGTGACGATCAACGCCTCGGAGATCGTGCCGCAGGTGACCTGGGGCACCAGCCCCGAGGACGTGGTGCCGGTGACGGGCAACGTGCCTGACCCGCGTGACGCCAAGGACGAGGCCAAGCGCGCGGCCATGACCCGGGCGCTGGAATACATGGGCCTCGAGCCAGGCACCCCGATGACGCAGGTCAAGGTCGACCGCGTGTTCATCGGGTCGTGCACCAATGCGCGGATCGAGGATTTGCGCAGCGCCGCCGCAATCACCAAGGGGCGCAAGGTCGCCGACGGCGTTATCGCGCTCGTGGTGCCCGGTTCCGGCCTGGTGAAGAAGCAGGCCGAGGAAGAAGGCCTGGACGAGATCTTCATCGAGGCCGGCTGGGAATGGCGCGAGCCGGGCTGCTCGATGTGCCTCGGCATGAACCCGGACAAGGTCGGCGCCGGCGAACGGTGTGCCTCGACCTCGAACCGCAACTTCGAAGGCCGCCAGGGCACGGGCGCGCGCACCCACCTGGTAAGCCCGGCCA
Organism: Alphaproteobacteria bacterium; assembly: GCA_038148335.1. Classification (GTDB taxonomy): domain Bacteria; phylum Pseudomonadota; class Alphaproteobacteria; order SHVP01; family SHVP01; genus CALJDF01. The sequence goes on from JAYQVF010000001.1 coordinate 6,921, forward strand.
TGGCCGCGGCGGCGGCCGTCAGCGGGCACCTCGCCGACGTCCGCGAATTCAGCAAATAGGGGAACGCGACATGGAAAAGTTTGGCGTGTTGACCGGCACCGCCGCGCCGATGCCGCTCAAGAACATCGACACCGACATGATCATCCCGGCGCAGTTCCTCAAGACGATCGAGCGCACCGGGCTGGGCAAGGTCGCGTTCTTCCGCATGCGCTTCGACAACAAGGGCAACGAGAAGCCGGATTTCATTCTCAACCAGGAACCGTTCCGCGACGCGAAGATCATCGTCGCCGGCGACAATTTCGGCTGCGGTTCCAGCCGCGAACATGCGCCGTGGGCGCTGGCCGACTTCGGCATCCGCTGTGTGATCTCGACCAGCTTCGCCGACATCTTTTTCAACAACTCGGCGAAGAACGGCATCCTGCTCATCACCGTCCCGGCAGCCGACCGTGACGTGCTGATGCGCGACGCGCAGCAGGGCGCAACGCTTACCGTCGATCTGGCCAAACAGGTCGTGCGGCGGCCGGACGGTTCGGAAGTGGCGTTCGAGATCGAAGGCAACCGCAAGCACAATCTGCTCAACGGTCTCGACGACATCGGGCTGACGCTCGAGCACGAGGGCGACATCGCCGCCTACGAGAACGACCTGAACGCCGAACGCCCCTGGCTCTAGGGAGAGCACCATGAAGAACAAGAAGATGCTGGTCCTCGCGGGCGACGGGATCGGCCCCGAGGTTATGGGCCAGACGCTGCGCGTCGTCGAGTGGTTTGCCGACAAGCGTTCGGTCGCCTTCGATATCGAGGAAAATCTCGTCGGCGGCGCCGCCTACGACGCTTACGGCACGCCGCTCGCGGACAAGACCCTCGACAAGGCGACCAACACCGATGCGATCCTGTTCGGCTCGGTCGGCGGCCCCAAGTGGGACGGCGTGGCGCGCGACAAGCGGCCCGAAGTCGGCATCCTGATGCTGCGCAAGAAACTCGATCTGTTCGCCAATCTACGGCCGGCAACGGTGTTTCCGGCGCTTGCCGAGGCGTCGAGCCTCAAGACCGACCTGGTGTCGGGGCTCGACATCATGATCGTGCGCGAATCGACGGGCGGCGTCTATTTCGGCGAGCCCAAGGAAATCACGACGCTGCCCGACGGCACCAAGCGCGCGGTCGACACGCAGGTCTATACCAGCACCGAGATCGATCGCGTTGCCCGTGTCGCCTTCGAGCTTGCGCGCAAGCGCAACAACCGCCTCTGCTCGGTCGAAAAAGCCAACGTGATGGAAACCGGCGTCCTGTGGCGCGAAGTCGTGACAAAGACGCACAAGGACGGGTTCGAGGATGTCGAACTGAGCCACATGTATGCGGACGCCTGCTCGATGCAGCTGGTGCGCAATCCGAAGCAGTTCGACGTCATCGTTACCGACAACCTGTTCGGCGACATGCTGTCGGACCAGGCTTCGATGCTGACCGGTTCGATCGGCATGCTGCCGTCGGCGACGCTGGGCGCTGCCGACGCGACCGGCCGGCGGCGCGCGCTCTATGAGCCGATTCACGGCAGCGCGCCGGATATCGCCGGCCAGGGGCTGGCCAATCCGCTGGCCCAGGTCCTCAGCTTCGCGATGCTGCTGCGCTACTCGTTCGACCTCGGCGCGGAAGCCGATCTGGTCGAGAAAGCCGTGGCCAGCGTGCTCGACAGCGGCCTGCGGACGGCCGACATCATGCAGCCAGGCAAGACCAAGGTCTCGACCAGCGCCATGGGCGACGCCGTCATCGAACACCTCGGCAAGCTCGCCTAAAAACTCAAACCGGAGCCAACGCCATGAGCTATCGCGTGGCCGTCGTCGGTGCGACGGGCAATGTCGGCCGAGAAATGCTGAACATTCTCGAGGAGCGGCAGTTTCCCGCGAGCGAGGTCATTCCCCTCGCCTCCAACCGCTCGAAGGGCAAGGAAGTCGGCTACGGCGAGCGGACGCTCAAGGTGAAGGCGCTCGAGGACTTCGACTTCGCCGGTACCGACATCGCGCTGTTCTCGGCCGGATCGACGGTCTCCGAAGCCTTTGCGCCGGCCGCTGCAAAGGCCGGGTGCGTCGTCATCGACAACTCGTCGAAGTACCGGATGGACCCGGACGTGCCGCTGGTCGTCCCGGAAGTGAATGCCGATGCGCTTGCCGGCTATTCGCGCAAGAACATCGTCGCCAACCCGAACTGTTCGACGGCGCAACTGGTCGTCGCGCTGAAGCCGATTCACGACGTAGCGAAGATCAAGCGCGTCGTCGTCGCGACCTACCAGTCGACGTCGGGCGCCGGCAAGGACGCCATGGACGAGTTGTTCAGCCAGACCAAGGCGATCTACGTCAACGACCCGGTCGAGCCTGTCGAGTTCACCAAGCAGATTGCATTCAACGTCATCCCCCACATCGACGTCTTCATGGAAGACGGCAACACCAAGGAAGAGTGGAAGATGATGGTCGAGACGAAGAAAATTCTCGACCCCAAGATCAAGCTGACGGCGACGTGCGTGCGGGTACCGACCTTCGTCGGCCACGCCGAGGCCGTGAACATCGAACTCGAGAAGCCGTTGTCCGCCGACGAGGCGCGTAGCATCCTGCGCGAAGCGCCGGGCCTTATGGTCGTCGACAAGCGCGAGGACGGTGGCTACATCACGCCGATCGATTGCGTCGGCGACTACGCCACCTTCGTGAGCCGCATTCGCGAGGACGCGACGGTCGAGAACGGTCTCAACCTCTGGGTTGTTTCCGACAACCTGCGCAAGGGCGCGGCCCTCAACGCCGTTCAGATCGCCGAGTCGCTGGTCAACCGCCACCTCGGGAAGCGGGCGGCCTAGACATCGCCGCGAACGTCTGCGACGGCGCGACGATCTCGGACGCGGCGGCCAGCACTTGCAGATCTGGGTTGCGACCGGTCGCCCGGAGAACGCCGTAGACTCCCGACACCGCCAGCGACAAAGCTTCGGGTGGCGATGTCCCATCCGCCAGGCGTGCGGCGAGGATCGCGGCAAGCAGGTCACCTGCACCATGCGCCGGGCTGTTCACCAACGGAGTCGTCACGTGCCACGCGTTTTCGCCGGCAAGCATGAACGTGCGCGCGCGGTCGTCGGGCGCGTCCCCGGTGCAAACCGATGTGACAACGACGACTTGGGGCCCGGAAGCCTGCAGGCGCGCCGCCGCCGACCAGACCGCCGCGTCATCCGCCGCCGGAGCACCGGTCAGATACTCGAGCTCGAAGTGGTTCGGGGTGAGCACGTCGGCAAGAGGAACCAGGGTTTCCGCCACGGACCTGGCCACCGCCGCCGGCACGTAGAGGCCCTGCGCACGGTCGCCGAGAACCGGATCGCAAACATAGCGAGCCCCTCGGCCGGACTGCGCGCGGACCGTCGGCACCACACCGGCGATGATCCCGACGTGGTCGGGGTCGCGAAGGTAGCCGCTGAGAACCGCATCGACCGACGCCAGCAGACCGTTCTCCCGCAACGCTGCCAGCATGCGCGCCATCGTAGCCGACGCCAGCGTCTCGCCGGCGAAGGACCGGCCGGCCGGATGGTTGGAGAAAACGACCGTCGGCACCTCCCACAGCTCGCGTCCCAAGAGCGTGAAGACATGGCGTGCGACGGCATTGCCGACGTGTCCGGCAACGACATGAGAGTGAAACGAGAGCGTTACATTCATGGCAATGCCGATGACGGAAATGGGCGGTCTGTAGCGCCCCGTTTGATTGACTTGCCTGAGGGCGCGGTTTCTAATCGCCTCCACACTCTGGCAAATATCCCGCTAGTCACCACGACAAAACCGTTACTTTCGCGAGTCCAAAGGTTTTCACGATGAGCGCGCAGGAACGCCCTCTTTCCCCACATCTACAAGTCTACCGCTGGCAGATCACGATGACGCTGTCGATCCTACACCGGATCACCGGCGTCGGCCTTGGGCTGGGCACCTTGCTCATGACCTACTGGCTCATAGCCGCGGCTGCCGGACCGGGCTGGTTTGCCGATGCCCAGGAATTCGTCGGCAGCATCATCGGCCGCATTATTCTATTCGGCTTCACGGTGTCGCTGATGCTGCACCTGTGCAACGGCATCCGTCACCTGTTCTGGGACGCAGGCAAGGGTTTCGACCTGAAGAATGCCCGCGCCAGCAGCGTTGCCGTCCTGATCGGCACCATCGTCCTCAGCGTGGGCGCTTGGGCCATCGCCTATGCCGTGCGGGGTGACCTATGAGCCTGAGAACACCCATCGGCCGCGTCCGCGGTCTCGGATCGGCCAAGGAAGGCACCCATCACTGGTGGTACCAGCGCGTGACCGCGCTGGCCCTGGTCTTCCTGCTGATCTGGTTTGCGATCTCGCTGATCGTCCTGGCCGACGCGTCGTACCAGGACGTGCGCGCGTGGATCGGCCATCCGGTGGTCACCGGCCTCCTGCTGCTGACCATCGTGTTCACCTTTTATCACCTCAAGCTCGGCCTGCAGGTCGTGATCGAGGACTACGTGCATACGGAAATCGTGAAGCTGGGAACGCTTCTGGCGATATCTGCCGCATGCATCGTTGCCGGCCTGGCCTGTGTCCTGTCGGTCCTGTACGTCGCATTCGGAGGCTAGGGCGGAATGAGCGAAGCCTATCCCATCACAGAGCACCTTTATGACGTCGTGGTGGTCGGCGCCGGTGGCGCGGGCCTGCGCGCCGTTGTCGGCATGGCCGAAAAGGGCCTGAAGACGGCCTGCATCACCAAGGTGTTCCCGACCCGCTCGCACACGGTTGCCGCCCAGGGCGGCATCTCGGCCGCGCTCGGCAACATGGGGCCGGACGATTGGCGCTGGCATATGTACGACACGGTCAAGGGTTCCGACTGGCTCGGCGACCAGGACGCGATCGAGTACATGTGCAAGGAAGGCCCGGACGCTATCGTCGAGCTGGAACACTACGGCGTGCCGTTCTCGCGCACCGAAAGCGGCAAGATTTATCAGCGTGCCTTCGGCGGCATGACCACCAACTTCGGCGAAGGAACCGCCCAGCGAACCTGCGCCGCGGCCGACCGCACAGGCCATGCCATCCTGCACACGCTGTACCAGCAGAGCCTGCGCCGCCGCGCCGAGTTCTTCGTCGAGTATTTCGCGCTCGACCTTATCATGGACGACGACGGGACCTGCGTCGGCGTCCTGGCCTGGAACCTGGACGACGGCAGCCTGCATCTGTTCCGGTCGCACATGACGGTTCTGGCGACCGGCGGCTACGGTCGCGCCTATTTCTCGTGCACCTCGGCGCACACCTGCACCGGCGACGGCAACGCCATGGTGCTGCGCGCCGGTCTGCCGCTGCAGGACATGGAGTTCGTCCAGTTCCACCCCACCGGCATCTATGGTGCCGGCGTGCTCATCACCGAAGGCGTGCGCGGCGAAGGCGGCTATCTCGTCAATTCGCAAGGCGAGCGCTTCATGGAACGCTATGCGCCGCACGCCAAGGACCTGGCGTCACGCGACGTGGTCAGCCGCTCGATGACCATCGAGATTCGTGAAGGCCGAGGCGTCGGCGCCAACAACGACCACATCTTCTTGCATCTCGACCACCTCGATCCGGCGATCATCAACGAGCGTCTGCCCGGGATTTCGGAAAGCGCGAAGGTTTTCGCCGGCGTCGATGTGACCCGCGAGCCGATCCCGGTGCTGCCGACCGTCCACTACAACATGGGCGGCATCCCGACGAACTACCACGGCGAGGTAATCAAGGGATCGGAAGACGATCCCGATGCGCTGGTCCCGGGCCTGATGGCCGCGGGCGAAGCCGCGTGCGTTTCCGTGCACGGGGCCAACCGCCTGGGCTCTAACTCGCTGCTCGACCTCGTGGTATTCGGCCGCGCCGTCGCCAATCGCGCCGGCGAGGTGGTGGACGCGGGCGCGGCCCACCGCACGACGCCGAAGGCCAGCGTCGATAAGGCGCTTGCCCGGCTCGACCACTTCCGCAACGCCAGCGGCGGGACGCCGACGGCGGACATTCGCCTCAGCATGCAGCGCACCATGCAGAACAACTGCGCGGTGTTCCGCACGGGTGAGGTTCTCGAAGAAGGCAAGAAACTGATCGAGGACGTGCGCAGGACGATGAGCGACATCCGCGTCACCGACCGATCGATGGTATGGAACTCCGATCTGGTCGAGACGCTCGAACTCGACAACCTCATGGGACAGGCGATCGTCACGATGCACGGTGCGGCAAACCGCCAGGAAAGCCGCGGCGCCCACGCGCGCGAGGACTTTCCCGAGCGCGACGACGAGAAATGGATGAAACATTCCATGGAGCGTTACGACGGGGAAGGCAACGTGAAGATCTCGTATCGCCCCGTGCACGAGTACACCCTTACCAACGACGTTTCGTATATCCCGCCGAAGGCGCGGGTCTACTGAGGACCGGCAGGTATCCCGATGGTTGAATTCTCGCTTCCCCGTAATTCCAAGGTCGGCAAGGGCAAGACGGTCAAGGCCAAGGACGGCGCCAAGAACGTCAAGCGCTTCAAGGTCTATCGCTGGAATCCGGACGACGGCAACAACCCGGTCGTCGATACCTACGAGGTCGACCTGGACACCTGCGGGCCGATGGTTCTCGACGCGCTGATCAAGATCAAGAACGAGCTCGACTCGACCCTGACGTTCCGCCGGTCGTGCCGCGAGGGCGTGTGCGGTTCATGCGCGATGAACATCGACGGCACCAATACGCTCGCTTGCACCAAGGCGATCGAGGACGTGAAAGGCGACGTGTCGGTCTATCCGCTGCCCCACATGAAGGTCGTCAAGGACCTGGTGCCGGACATGACCAACCTCTATGCCCAATACGCGTCGGTGCAGCCTTGGCTGCAGGCCGAATCGGAACCGCCGACGCGCGAGCGCCTGCAGTCCCGCGACGAACGCGCCGAGCTGGACGGCCTGTGGGAGTGCATCCTGTGCGCCTGCTGCTCGACGAGCTGCCCCAGCTACTGGTGGAACAGCGATCGCTATCTCGGGCCGGCCGTCCTGTTGCAGGCCTATCGCTGGATCGCGGACAGCCGCGACGAGCACACCGGCGAACGCCTCGACAACCTCGAGGATCCGTTCCGGCTCTATCGCTGCCACACGATCATGAACTGCACCTCGGCCTGTCCCAAGGGGCTCAACCCGGCCAAGGCCATCGCCGAAACCAAGAAGCTGATGCAGGAGCGCCGCTAGGCCTTGGGCTGTTTCGCCTCCGGCGCCGGGAATCGCTGGGTTGCCTGACGACCATTCGCTGCGCCAGAGCTACGACGACCTGCCCTACGAAACCCGGGCGCGGCGCAAGACGCACCCCGACACGCTCGCCACGATTGCGACGCTGTTCGGCCTCGATCCGCCGGCGGTGAACGCGGCGCGGGTTCTCGAAATCGGCTGCGGCACCGGAGAGAATCTCGTGGCGATCGCGGGCGCCCTTCCGGACGCCGCCTGTACCGGCATCGACCTGTCGGCGAGCCAGATCGCGATGGCCCGTAACCTCGCGGCGGCGGCCGGCATCAAGAACGCCGACTTCCATGTTCGCGACTTCGGCGATCTGGTACGGACGGAAGAGCCTTTCGACTACGTCATCGCCCACGGCGTGCTGTCGTGGATTCCGCTTGACCGACACCGTGACCTGCTCGATCGCTGTTCGCACCCCCTGGCACCCGGCGGTCTTCTCTACCTGAGCTACAACGCACTGCCCGGCTGGCATCAACGCCGCATTGTCCGCGACCACCTGCTGAGGGCGGTCGACGGAATCCGGGATGCGGACGCCCGCGTTCGCACGGCGCGCGACAGCCTGGCGCAGCTAGCCGACATCGTCGGCGAGTCGGAGTCGAGCTACGGCAAGCTCGTCCGGGAGGAGCGGGACAACGCACTCAAACTTGGCGACTCCTACCTCGCGCACGATCTACTGGAGACCTACAACACCGCCTTCTATTTCGATGACGCAGTATCGATGGCACGAGACCACGATCTGCACTTCGTCGGCGAGGCCGCCTTCGAGGCGATGGTGCCGGACACATATCCGGGCGCGATCGCCGATGCACTCAAGACAATCCCCGCGCTGTACGACCGCGAACAGGCGCTCGACTTCCTGATCAACCGGACGTTCCGCGAATCGATCTTTTGCAAGAGCCGGCAGGCGGCCATGACCCCCCAACTGCCGCGCCTGGCGCGATTGCTCTACGCGGCCCGGCTGCAACGCAAGCCGGGACCATCGGACGCCGAGAGCGTCGTCTACCAGGACGTCGGCGGGCGCGAGATTGCGATGGCCCCCGGCGCCGCACAGCAAGCCATCGACACCCTGTCGCAGCGCTTTCCCGAAGCGCTCACCTTCGAAGAGATCGTCGCCGGCCTCGCCGTGCCCGCGCCGGCGGACCAGCAGGGGATCGTCGGCCTGATCAACGCGTTGTTCGTCCTGTACTCGCGGGGATTCGTCAGCCTGCACAGCGTGCGCCCCGGGGTCGTTGCGCTACCCGGCAAGCTGCCGAGGGCGCCGGGACTGGCCCGGGCGCAATGCGCCCGCGGCACCCGGGTCACGACAGCGCTACTGGAGAACCTCGAAATCGACGATCCGGATTGTCGCGTCCTCCTTCCCCTGCTCGACGGCACGCGCGACATCCCGACGCTCGCGGCGGCACTACCACCGGACAGCGAGATCAAGCCGACCTACCGCGTGACCACGGCCCTGAGCAAGCTGGCGCGCGTCGGGCTGATCGTGGAATAAGACCGGCCATGAACTCGCTTCGTACCGCGTACGAGCGGCTGTTGCGCGACGAAGGCTGGCAAGCCGATCCCGCCCAGCAGACCGCCGTCGATCGGCTCGAGAAGCTGACGCAGGACCTCGGCGCCTGGGCCGGGGGCCGGAAACCCCTGCTGGCGCGCCTCGCCGGGCGGCGAACGGCCGAGATGCCCCGGGGCCTCTATCTGTGGGGCGGCGTCGGGCGTGGCAAGTCGGCGCTGATGGATCTCTTCTTTGGCCATGTCGCGGGGGTCAGGAAGCGGCGGGTGCACTTTCACGCCTTCATGCTGGACGTGCATGCGCGGGTCTATGCCGAGCGGCGCAACCCGGCGAACAAGGGCGACCCGCTCAAAGAGGTGGCCAAGCAGATCGCCGGCGAGGCGACGCTGCTGTGCTTCGACGAGTTCCAGGTCACCGACACCGCGGATGCGATGATCCTGTCGCGGCTGTTCAAGAAGATGTTCGAGCGCGACGTGATCGTCGTTGCCACGTCGAACCGGCCGCCCGACGATCTCTACCTCGGCGGGCTCAACCGCGAGCTTTTCCTGCCATTCATCGACATTCTGAAGCAGCGCTGCGATGTCCTTCATCTCGACGGCGGCAAGGACTATCGCCTCGAGCAGCTGCGCGAGATTGGCGTGTTTCATACTCCGCTCGGCCCGCAGAGCGAGGCGGAACTGGCCGCCGCCTTCCGCCGGCTATCGGGTGTCGATCAGGGGGCGCCGTTGACCCTCAGCGTACAGGGACGGACGGTTACCGTACCCAACGCCGCCGGCGGCGTCGGGCACGCGTCCTTTGCCGATCTGTGCGGGAAGCCGCTCGGCAGCGCCGACTATTTGGCCATCGCCGAAACGCTCCACACGCTTCTGATCTCGGGCATTCCGGCCATGGGCCCCGAAAAGCGCAACGAGGCCAAGCGATTCACGACGCTGATCGACGCGCTCTACGAGCACAAGGTCAACCTGATCTGCAGCGCCGCCGCCGAACCGAACGGCCTTTACCCCGAGGGGCACGGTGCGTTCGAGTTCGCCCGCACGGTATCGCGCCTCATCGAAATGCAGTCGCCAGACTACATGGCGCTGGCGCATGTCGTCGGCGAGGGTAAGACCGCGGGCTGACTACCAGGTCAGGCCGCGCAGCACGGCAAAGGGATCGACGTTCGAGTCGGCAAGAAAGCGCGACAGCCGCGCCGGCTCGATCGGATCGCCGACATCGGCGCGGTGCAGGCCACCGGCCACGAAAATCGCATCGATCCCGAAGTTCATGGCGCCGCGCAGGTCGGTGCGCGGCGAATCGCCGATCGCCACGACATGCCGGCGCTCGACGCCACGATCGCCCAGGCACGCTTCATAGGCCGTGCGATAGGGCTTGCCGAACTGGACGACCGTTCCACCGAGTTCTTCGTAGCGCGCCGCGAGCGCGCCGGCGCATTGGAGGATCCGGTCGCCGCGCATGACGCGGAGATCGGGATTGGCGCACAGCAGCGGCACACCGGCCTGTCGGGCCGCCGTCAGTTCGGCTTCGTAGTCCGCGACGGTTTCGCGTTCGTCGTGACGCAGACCCGTGACCAACAGAAAAGCAGCGTTCGCCGGCGACGCCGTCCGCGCGTAGCCAAGACCGGCGAGCAGATGTTCGTCTTTCGTGGGGCCGAGATAGTAGTAGGGCGCGTCTCGCACGAGCCCGTCGATCCCAGCCTCCAGCGCGCGGTAGGCGATCTCGCCCGAACTGACCACCGCGTCGTAGGCGTCGGGCGGCACACCGATCCCGGCGATCTGCTTGCGGACCGCGTCGGTGCGGCGTGGGGCGTTCGACAGGAAGATGCGCTCGATCCCGGTCTCGCGCATACGTGCGAGACAATCGAGAACGCCGGGATAGGGCCGCGTGCCGTCATGCACGACGCCCCACAGGTCGACAATCGCGGTGCGATAGTGCGCCGCGACTTCGCCGAAACCGCTCAGGATCCTGGGTGATGCCATGCCGAGCCTCGGACGCTAGCGTACATCGGCGCCGACGACGTCGGCGATCCGGCTCAGGCCGTCGCGCGCCAACAGCTCTTCCAGCCGCGCGCCGATGCGGGTGATCAGGGCCGGCCCCTGGTAGACCAACGCCGTGTAGAGCTGGACCAATGTCGCGCCGGCCCTGATCTTCGCGTAGGCGTCGTCGCCCGACGAAATGCCGCCGACGCCGACCAGCGGCAGCTTGCCGCCGCTCAGGCGGTAGGCCGCGCGCAGCATCGCCGTCGATTTCTCGAACAGCGGCCGTCCCGACAGGCCGCCGGTTTCGCCGGCCTGGGCGGCGCGCAGCGATGAGGGACGATCGATGGTGGTATTCGAGACGATGAGGCCGTCCATGCCGGTCTCGCAGGCAGTGTCGACGATGGCCCCCAGTTCGGACTCGTCGAGATCGGGCGCGATCTTCACGAGGAGCGGCGGGCGGCGCCTTGCCGCCTGGCGGGCGTCCTGCACCCGGCCCAAGAGCTTCGCGAAATGTTCCTTGCGCTGCAGGTCGCGCAGGCCCGGTGTGTTGGGGGATGAGATATTGACGACCAGGTAGTCGGCCATGTCGGCAAATCGCGAAATGCCGGCGACGTAGTCCTCGATCGGATCGCCGCTATCCTTGTTGGCGCCGATGTTGACGCCGACGATGCCCCGGCACGCGCGGCGTTGCCGCGACAGGTTCGCGGCAAACCGGTCGTGTCCGACGCTGTTGAAGCCGAAGCGATTGATGACGGCTTCGTCCTCGCGCAGACGGAAGATCCGGGGTCGCGGATTGCCCGGCTGGGGACGCGGCGTCACGGTGCCGGCCTCCACGAACCCGAGCCCCAGTCCCAGCATCGCGCACGGCACCTCGGCATGCTTGTCGAAGCCTGCGGCGAGCCCGACCGGGTTGGGGAATTCCAGGCCGAAGGCCTGAGTCGCCAGGCGATTCGAAACGTAGGTTCGTGGGGCGCGGAGCAGTCCGGTGCGGAGCGCCGCGATGGTGAGGGCGTGAGCCTTTTCGGGCTCTAGGGCAAACAGGACCGGGCGGGCCAGATCAAAAAGAGACATGGGCGTCAGAACAGGCTTGCTTGCCGGGGCCCCGGTTCCACCGGGTCGAGGCAATGAGGGTCGTCGTTCTTCACACTGTTCACGCGCGGCCCCACGGGCGTGACGGTCACCTCGACGTGGTCCGGATTCAAGAAGTCGTCGAGTGCAGCCGCCGGCGTCTCGGGCGCAAGCCAGGGATCGAAGGCGGGCGGCGCCAGGACGACCGGCATGCGGTCGTGGGTATTGGCAACCGACGGCAGCGCCGGGCCAGTGATGATGGAAAAGGTCTCGACGATCTCGCCGGCGGGCCCGATATCGCGCGGACTACCCTGGCTGACCTCCTTGGGGCGGACCCAGGACTCCCAGACACCGGCAAAAGAGAAAAGTTCACCCTCTGGGGGGCGGATCACGTAGGCCTGACGCACGCCGTCGATGTCCTTCCATTCGTAGTAGCCGTCCGCCGGGACGATGCAGCGTCGCCGCTGGAAGCTGTCGCGAAAGGCCGGCTTAGTTGCCACGGATTCGCGGCGGGCGTTGATCGTGCGCGCGCCAATCGAGAGATCGCCTGCCCAGGACGGCACCAGGCCCCAACGCAACATCACCATCTCCAGGTGGCCGGCGTCGGCGCGCCGGACCACGGGCATGATGTCCGTCGGGGCGACATTGAACCGCGCCGGGAAATTGGGCACCGGTCCAACAAGTCCGAACAACCGCCGCATGGCTTCGGCCGGAGACAACAAGAGATAGCGCCCGCACATGGCGGCATCCTATCCATTCGCCCCGGCACCGCAACGCGCCCGGTTTGACCCTGCCCGGCCGGAATCCGACAATGTCGGCACACAGACAACGAGGCGGCGATGGCGTCGAATATCGCGGACGAGGGACTCTTCTATTTCGATGGCACGTGGAGCGAATCGAACCCGAAGATCGTCGGGCCCGCGACGCACGCGTTCTGGATGTCGTCTGTCGTGTTCGACGGCGCCCGGGCGTTCGACGGCCTGGCCCCCGACCTCGACCTCCATTGCCAGCGCCTGATCCGGTCAGCCCGCGCGATCGGCCTGACGCCGCCGGTCCAATGGCAGGAGGTGTTCGACCTGTGCGTCGAGGGGGTTCGGCGAATGCCGAAGAACGCCCAGCTCTACATCCGGCCGGCGATCTTCGCCGAGAACGGTTTCGTCAATCCGGACGCCGACAGCGCCCGGTTCGTGCTGGCCATCCTGAACTCGCCCATGCCCGGCTTCCGGGGCTTCACCGCCTGCCTGTCGCCGTTCCGCCGGCCGGCGCGCGACATGGCTCCCACCGACGCCAAGGCATCGGCCCTCTATCCGAACAGCGGAAGGGCTCTTCGCGACGCGGCGGCGCGCGGTTTCGACAACGCGGTCATTCTCGACCCGAACGGCAACGTCGCCGAGTTTGCGACCGCGAACCTGTGGATCGCGAAGAACGGCACGGCCATCACCCCGGCCGCCAACGGCACCTTCCTGAGCGGGATCACGCAGGCCCGGGTGATCGACCTGTTGCGCAGCGATGGCTTGGCCGTCGAGGAGCGCGCCATGACGTTCGCCGACGTCCTGGATGCGGACGAGGTGTTCAATACGGGCAACTACGGCAAGGTCATGCCGGTAACGCGGATCGAGGAGAGAGAACTGCAGCCCGGCCCCGTCGCCCGGCGCGCCTACGACCTGTACATGGAATACGCCAAGGGCAGCAGCGTTTTCTAGCCGGCGGGCTGCAACCTGGAACGCATCAGCTCGAGGAAGTTGTCGAGGCCGTAGAGAGCAACGAAGGAGCCCATGCGCGGTCCTTCGCTCTGGCCGAACAGCACCTCGTACAGGGTGCCGAACCAGTCGCGCAGGTTGGGGAAATTGTGGCGCTTTCCCACCTCGTAAATCTTGTTCTGGATGGCTTCGGCGTCCGAAGTCGCCGCCAGGCCTTCGAGCTCGCGCTGGAGGTCTTCCAGAGCCGCCCGTTCGCTGGGCGTCGGACCGCGGAACGACTTGGTCGGCTCGACGAAGTCCCGGTAGTAGGCAATGGCGTAGTGCACCAGTCGATCGAGCAACGGGTGATTGGCCGGATTCGCATCGTGGATGTAGCGGCCAACGAAACCCCACAGCACCGCCGGATCGTCCGTGTTGCAGGCGCTGACCAGGTTCAACAGGATTCCGAACCCCAGCGGCAGATCCTCTGCCGGGACGTGTTCTCCGTGGATGTGCCACACGGGATTATCGAGGCGGGCATTGCGGTCGTCAGACTCGTGGTAGCGCTTCAGGAACGATGCATATTCATCGACCGCCTTGGGGATGACGTCGAAGTAGAGGCGCTTGGCCTTGCGCGGTGACTGGAACATGTAGAGCGCGAGGCTCTCGGGCGAGGCGTAGCGCAGCCAGTCCTCGAGCGCGAGACCGTTGCCGCGCGACTTGGATATCTTCTCGCCGTTCTCGTCAAGGAAGAGTTCGTAGTTGAAGCCTTCCGGCGGCCGGCCACCGAGAATGCTGCAAATCCGGCTTGAAAGCCGGACCGAGTCGATCAGGTCCTTGCCGGACATCTCGTAGTCGACTTCCAGGGCTCGCCAGCGCATCGCCCAGTCCGCCTTCCACTGGAGCTTGACGCGGCCGCCCGTTACCGGGAGTTCGACCTTCTCGCCGTCGGGCTCTTGGTAAACGATGGTCCCGGCATCGGGATCGCGATGGACGAGCGGCACCTGCAGGACCTCGCCCGACTTCGGCGACACCGGCAGGAACGGGCTGTAGGTCGCCCGACGATCCGCGCCGAGAGTCGGCAGGATGACCTCGGTGACTTCGTCGTAGTGCTTCAGCACCTCGAGCAGCACCGCGTCGAACATTCCGCTGCGATAGCATTCCGTGGCGCTCTTGAACTCGTACTCAAAACCGAACTGGTCGAGAAACGTGCGCAGCCGCGCATTGTTGTGGTGACCGAAACTCTCGTGCGTCCCGAACGGATCGGGCACCGAGGTCAGCGGCTTGCCCAGGTGCTTTGCCAGTTCCTCCTGGTTCGGGACGTTGTCCGGCACCTTGCGTAACCCGTCCATATCGTCGGAGAAGGCAAAAAGACGGGTGGGCAAGTCGGACAACTCGGCAAAAGCGCGGCGTACCATTGTCGTGCGCGCGACCTCGCCGAATGTGCCGATATGCGGCAGGCCGGAGGGGCCATAGCCGGTCTCGAACAGCACATATCCCTTGCTGGGCGGCTGCTCCTTGTAGCGCTCAACGAGCGCCTGAGCCTCCTGAAAAGGCCAGGATTTTTGCTGATTCTGGGACATGATCCTCTCGCGGCCGGCAACCTAGGCGCAGCCCACCGGTGCGGTCAATAGCCGCGCGGCAAGGGTTGCTGCTACGGACGGCAGTCCCTAAATTGCCGCCACCTCAAACCGGGAAGCGATCGATGTCCGTTAAGGAAGAACACCAGGCCCTGATCTACGTAATGGTTCTCATGTCGGCTGCCGACAGCGACATGACAGACAGGGAACTGTTCACCATCGGCGAAATCGTCAAGACCCTTCCGATCTTTGCGGGCATGGATCTCGAGAAACTCCCCGAGACGGCGGAGCATTGCGCCGACATGCTGTCCAAGGAGAAGGGGCTCGACGACGTTCTGGCATTCATCTCCAAGGCCCTGCCGGCCCGGCTTCACGAAACCGCCTACGCTCTCGCTTGCGATATCGCGGCGGTCGAAGGGCGCCTGCGCAGCGAGGAAATCAAGCTTCTTGAATTCCTGCGGCACCGCCTGGAAGTGGGGCGCTTGCCGGCCGCAGCGATCGAACGCGGCGCCAAGGCGCGCTACCAGAAGCTCTAGAGACCCTTCACGAACGAAGCCGCGGCGGCGATCGCGTCGTCGAGGTTTTGATCGTGCGTGCGGCCCGATGCCTTGCGCGGCTTCAGGTCATGATCGCCGTCTTCCAACCAGAAGACCCGAATCGACGAACTGAGGTCATAGCTTTCAACCTCTGCCCGATTGCCGAGCGCGTCGCGCGTTCCCTGCAGGACGATCGACGGGGTACGCAATGCCTGCAGGTGCTGGGTGCGCGTCTGTTGCGGACGGCCGGCGGGATGAAACGGGTAGGAAAAACACAACCAGCCCGCGACACCCTCGGCATCGGCGATCATCGATGCGATCCTGCCGCCCATGCTTTTGCCGCCGACGACCAGCCTTGCCGGATCCCCCAGGTCGGCAATCACCGCCGACCAGGTTTCCTGCAGCACCCTGGCGCGGTCGGGCCCGCGCCGCGTGCCCTCGGTCCGCCGTTTCGCCATATAGGGAAATTCAAAGCGCACCACGCGCAGGCCCGACGCGGCCAGTCCCTGGGCAACCCGCGCCATGAAGGGCGAATCCATGGGTGCACCGGCGCCGTGCGCCAGAACGACAGTCCTCGCGGCCTTAGGCCCATCGATCAGGTAGTCGGTCATCGCCATGGCAGAGAGATTGGAGCGGGTGAAGGGAATCGAACCCTCGTCGTAAGCTTGGGAAGCTTCTGCTCTACCATTGAGCTACACCCGCGCTGGCCGGATTCTCTGGAGAGATTTCAGGAAAATCAAGCCGTCACGGCGGTCATTCACGGGGTTCCCAATTGACAGGGGCGGCCGGTAACGAAATCGTCGCCCCTGGCATCGAATCAGCGCAGACCCCATCCGCCGAAGGACCCATGGCGACCATCGAACGCGACCTACCGGCTACCATGCCACACTTTGCCGATCCTCATGTTACGGCGGATGGTAGCGAACGCGCGTACGTTCGCCTCACGGCGCTCGAAACGCTTTGGTTCAATACCGGGACGCTGTGCAACCTGACATGCACTCACTGCTACATCGAATCGAGCCCGACCAACGACCGTTTGGCCTACATCACGGCAGACGAAGTCGCCGCCTTCCTCGACGAGATTCGGAGCCGAGACCTGCCGACAAGGGAGATCGGCCTGACAGGCGGCGAGCCGTTCATGAATCCCGATATCGCGATCATTCTCGACGAAGCCCTGTCGCGAGGGTTTGATGTTCTCGTGCTGACGAACGCGATGACGCCCATGCGCCATCATCGCCGTACCTTGACGCGACTGCAGGAAAACTATGGGCGAGCGCTCGCCCTGCGGGTTTCTCTGGATCACTACACCCGGGAGCGGCATGAGAGCGAACGCGGATCGCCGACGTGGGATCGCACCCTTGACGGCTTGAAGTGGCTTGCGCAAAGCGGCTTCAACGTCGCCGTCGCGACGAGGACGCTTTGGGGCGACCAAGAACCCGTCCTGAGACAGGGTTTCGCCGACCTGTTCCGCGCGCACGGAATCGAGATCGAGGCGCAGGACCCGACACGCCTCGTCGTCTTTCCCGAGATGGACGCAACGACGCCGGTTCCGGAAATCACAACCGCGTGCTGGTCGATCCTCGACGTCAATCCCGACGCGATGATGTGCGCGACCTCGCGCATGGTCGTGAAGCGGAAAGGTGCCACCGCCCCCGCCGTCGTTGCCTGCACCCTCCTGCCCTACGATCAGCAATTCGAGCTTGGCGGCACGCTCGCCGAAAGCGCTGACGAGGTTCGCCTCAATCACCCGCACTGCGCCAAGTTCTGCGTCCTCGGCGGCGGCTCCTGCGGGGCCTGAAACCGGCATTCGCCCTTGACGCAACCGGGCGTAAAGCGTAGTTAGCCCGCGTGGTGATTTGAGCCGACCGGCTTGCGGCCACGTAAAAGAAGCAGCTTAAAAGGTCGGAGCGACAACCCGGCTCCTGCCGGGTTTTTTGTTGGGAGCTGGACAATGGCCGACACAGGGAAACGCAAGGACTCGACACGCTGGCGGCGGCAGACGCTCGCGGTGCGCGGCGGGCAATCACGCTCGAATTTCGGCGAAACGAGCGAGCCGATCTATCTGACCTCCGGTTACGTCTACGACGCTGCCGAGCAGGCGGAGGCGCGGTTCAAGGGACAGGACGACGGGTTCATCTATTCACGGTTCTCCAATCCGACCGTCGCCACCTTCGAGGAACGTATCGCAGCCATCGAGGGCGCCGAACGCGCAATGGCGACCGCAACCGGGATGGCCGCGGTGAATGCCGCGCTGATGTGCCAGCTGAAAGCCGGCGATCACGTCGTCTCGGCGCGGGCACTCTTCGGGTCTTGCCGCTACATCGTCGACGAAATCTTGCCGCGCTTCGGCGTCGAGGTGACCCTGGTCGACGGCGGCGACCTCGATCAATGGAAAGCGGCGCTGCGTTCCACGACAGTGTGCGGCTTTCTCGAGACGCCTTCCAACCCGATGCTCGACATCGTCGACCTGCAGGGGGTTGCCAATATCCTCCACGCCGCAGGCGCGCGCCTTGTCGTCGACAACGCCTTCGCCACGCCGGCGCTGCAGCGGCCCGGCGAGTTCGGCGCCGACATCGTCGTCTACTCCGCAACCAAGCATATCGACGGCCAGGGCCGTTGCCTGGGCGGCGTCGTTCTCGCCAGCGATTCGTTCATCGAGGACACGCTGAAGCCCTATCTCAGACATACCGGACCGGCGTTGAGCCCATTCAACGCCTGGGTCATGCTGAAGGGGCTCGAGACGCTGAACCTACGTGTGGAGCGGCACTGCGCCTCGGCCGCGGCGATTACCGACTATCTTGCCAAACACGGCAAGGTGTCGCGCGTGATCTATCCGTTTCTCGCCAGTCACCCCGGCAATACGCTGGCGCGCAAGCAGATGAGCGCCGGCGGTGGCATCATCACCTTCGATATCGAAGGGGGAAAGGAAGCAGCGTTCCGCTTTCTCAATGCCCTGAAGATCGTCGATATTTCCAACAACCTCGGCGATTCGAAGAGCCTGATTACGCATCCGGCTACCACAACCCATCAACGGGTCGACGAGGCGGAGCGGCTGGCCCTAGGAATTCTGCCGACGACCGTGCGCCTTTCGGTCGGACTTGAGGATGTGGATGATCTGATGGACGATATCGACCAGGCGCTGGCGGCCTGCTAGCCGTCGGTGCCGCAGCGTTCATTTCGTGGGCCGGTAACATGTACGACCGTACGACGCGCGGTATCCGCATCCGGGTCGAACCGTTCTATCTCGAGGATCAGTCGACGCCGGATCAGGACCACTACGTCTGGGCCTATCGCGTCAAGATCGAGAACACCGGGATGGAGCGGGTCCAGTTGCTGAACCGCTATTGGAAGATCACGGACGCCGCCGGACGGATCAAGGAAGTGCGCGGACCCGGCGTCGTCGGCGAGCAGCCCGTACTGGACCCTGGTGAATCGTTCGAGTACACCAGCGGCACGCCGTTGACGACACCGTCGGGGATCATGGTCGGAAGCTACGAGATGACCACCGACCGGGGCGACACGTTTCCGGTCGATATTCCCGCGTTCTCTCTCGACAGCCCTCACGAGCAATCGACGCTCAACTAGCGCGAACCGCCGCAAAGGAAGCCATCGTGGACAAGCCAATGAAGGAAGGAGTCGGTTCGTCGCAAGGTCGGCCGAGTCGGGAAGAAGCCGAAGAGGCCGTCCGTACGCTGCTGCGCTATGCCGGCGACGACGTCGAACGCGAAGGATTGATCGACACGCCCGCCCGGGTTGTCCGGTCGTACGACGAGTTTTTCGCCGGCTACCAGGACGACGCCATCGAATACCTGCAGCGGACCTTCGAGGAAACCGATGGCTACGACGAAATGGTCGTGCTGCGCGACATCCGCGTCGAATCGCATTGCGAGCATCACATGCTGCCCATCATTGGCCGCGCGCATGTCGGCTATATGCCCAACAACCGCGTTGTCGGCATCAGCAAGCTTGCCCGCGTCGTCGATGCCTATGCCAAGCGCCTGCAGGTGCAGGAAAAGATGACCGCGCAGATTGCGACCTGCATCGACAGCGTGCTGCGTCCCAAGGGAGTGGCCGTGGTCATCGACGCCGCACACCAATGCATGACCATGCGCGGCGTGCACAAGCCGGGCGTCAGCATGGTCACCAGCCACATGATCGGTGCCTTTCGCGACGATGCCACGACGCGGCGCGAATTCCTGAATATCATCAGTAGCCCGTCGAACCAGTCCGGTTAGGGACGGTCCGGCGCGCGAGGCTCGTGCGGTGATCGAAGCCCGACCCATCCTCTTCTTTCTCGGGCTGCTGCTGATCGCGCTGGCCGCGGCGATGCTCGTGCCTGCCGCCGTCGATGCGGCCAACGCGCATCCGGACTGGCAGGCGTTCCTCGGCGGCGCGGCGGTGTGTCTGTTCTTCGGCGGCAGCTGCGTCCTGACCACGCGCGGCGCCTGGAAGACGCTTTCCGTCCGGCAGAGCTTCGTCCTCACCGTCGTCAGTTGGGTCCTGCTGACGGCCTTCGCCGCCCTGCCGTTCCGCTTTGCGGGCCTCGACCTCAACTACGCCAGCGCCTTCTTCGAGGCGATGTCGGGCATCACGACCACGGGATCGACGACGCTGGTCGGTCTCGACAACGCGCCACCCGGGGTGCTGCTGTGGCGGGCAATGCTCCAGTGGCTCGGCGGCATCGGCTTCGTAGTACTCGCGATTGCGGTTCTGCCGATGCTGCAGGTCGGCGGCAACCAGCTTTTTCGCACTGAGTTCAGCGATCCCTCGGGCAAGACGACCCCTCGGATCGCCTCCCTGGCGGCCGGCATCGGTTTGGTCTACGCGGGCGCGACGTTTGCCTGTTTCGTCGCCTACTGGGCCGCCGGCATGGGGTCCTTCGAGGCGATCGCCCATGCGATGACCACGATCGCCACCGGCGGATTTTCGACCGCGGACGCGTCGATCGGGCATTTCGCCAGCCCGCCGATCGAGATGATCGCAACACTCTTCATGATCGTCGGCAGCCTGCCCTTCACCATGCTGCTGATCGCAGCGCGCGGCGATCCCTTGCGGATGATCCGCAGCAGCCAGGTCCAGTGGTTCATCGGTTTCCTTGCCATCGGCACCCTGACGATGGCGGCGTGGCAAATTGCGGTGAACGACGTTCAGATCCTTCGCGCACTGCGCACGGCGGCCTTCAACGTCACCTCGATCATCACCGGCACTGGCTATGCGAGCGAAGACTACTGGCGCTGGGGCACATTCCCCGGGGTCGCCTTCCTATTCTTCATGTTCGTCGGCGGCTGCGCCGGGTCGACCTCGTGCAGCGTGAAGATATTCCGCTATCAGGTTCTCTTTCTCGCGCTCAAGACCCAGCTTGAGCGTTTGCTGCGACCGCACCGCGTCTATGTGCCGCACTACGACGGCAAGCCGCTTCCCGATTCGGTGACCGATTCGGTCTTTGCCTTCTTCTTTCTGTTCCTTCTGGTCTTTGCTCTGCTGGCCTTTGCCCTGTCTCTCCTGGGCCTCGATTTCGTGACCAGCGTTTCGAGCGCAGCGACCGCCATCACCAATGTCGGCCCCGGCCTGGGGTCGATCGTCGGCCCGGCGGGCACCTTCGCCGAGCTGTCAGACGGTGCAAAATGGCTGCTTTCACTGGGGATGCTGCTTGGACGGCTGGAGGTGTTTACAGTAGTCGTCCTGTTTACCAGCAAATTCTGGCGCGTCTGACATGCCGCAACCTTCTTCTCTCGATATGGCGAAAAAGCTCGTCAGCTTCGACACGACGAGCCGCAATTCGAACCTCGAGCTGATCTCGTTCGTCGCCGACTACCTCCGCGAAATCGGCGTCGACTCGACGGTGATCCACAACGACGAAGGCACCAAGGCGAACCTTTGGGCGACGATCGGCCCGGCTCACGTCCCGGGTGTCGTGTTGTCCGGCCACACCGACGTGGTTCCCGTCGACGGTCAGGAGTGGCGGACGCCGCCCTTCGAGGCCGCCGTCGACGGCGATCGTCTCTATGGCCGGGGGACGAGCGACATGAAGAGCTTCATCGCCGTCGCCCTGGCGCATGCCCCAGCCATGGCAAAGACCGACCTGAAGATGCCGATCCACTTCGCGTTTTCCTACGACGAGGAGATCGGCTGCCTGGGCGTCCACGGGATCGTCAAACACGTCGGCGGCATCTCGCCACGGCCGCGGGCCGTCATCGTGGGCGAACCGACCGAGATGCGCGTCGTGAACGCCCACAAGGGCGTCTTCTCCTTCCGCACGACCGTGCGCGGCCTCGAAGCGCATTCGAGCGCGACCCATGTCGGCGTGAACGCGATCATGTACGCGGCGGAGCTCATCGGGTTCCTGTCCGAACTGGCGCGGGAGCGGCGCGAGGAGCGGCCGCACAACCATCACTTCGACCCGCCCTACACCTCCGTCCACGTCGGCACGATCCGCGGCGGGACGGCGCTGAATATCATCCCCAAGGAATGTTCGTTCGTCTGGGAATACCGCCTGCTACCGGGCGAAGACGACCGCGAGATCATTACGCGTTTCGAGGAGTTCGCCGACTCGGTGGTCCTGCCGAAAATGCAGGCGGTATCGGCGCAGGCGGCGATCCTGACCGAAGCGAGGAGCCGGGTTGCTCCGCTGGTCGCCGAGGCCGGCTCTCCGGCGGAAACGCTAGCCATGCTGCTGGCGGGGACCAACAAGACCAGCGTCGTGAGTTTCGGAACCGAAGGCGGCATCTTCCAGGAAGCCGGCATCCCGACCGTCGTTTGCGGGCCGGGCAGCATCCTGCAGGCGCACAAGCCCGACGAATTCATCGAGCTTTCGCAGATCAGGGCCTGCGAGGAATTCGTCGCGCGACTGACGGAATACGCCGCCGGTCAGCGAATATAGGACCCCAGGTGGGTCTGGACCTGCTGTTCGAGTTCGCGGTTCAGATCGGCCATCAGGTTCTCCACCAGCTTGAACAGCAGAAGATCCCGTTCGCGCAGGGTCAGGTTTTCCGAGACCGTTTCACTGCGAACCGCCTTGGCGGCGGCAAAGGCGATGCGGAAGCCGCGGTCGTCGCGGACTTCCAGGGTGACGCCGATCGTCGCATCGTAGCGCTCGGACTGATCAACGGCGACGGCGCCGCGGAGGCCGCGCTCGACGGGGAGCTTGGCCTCGATGACTTCGGCGGTGTCGATCACGAACTGGGCACGACGTTCCGTGCCACTCGCGCGCAGCCGGTCTTCCGCCCACCGGCGCGCCGCCTGGGCCGGCGGCGCGGGCATCAGGTGTTCGACATTCGGCGACCTCAGGGGCGGCACGTAGTTTTCCACGATCTCGATGCTGCCGACATCGAGGCTGATCGGATCGAGATGCGTGAACGTCAGTTCGAGCTTGGGGGCTGGCGGCAAGGGCTGCGCACAGGCCGCGACGATCATGGCGACCGCCGCAAACAGCCAGGGCTTCAGGCGCCGCGGTGAGCCCAGGTCACGCCTGGCCGGTCGCAAGGCGGCTTTCGCCGTCGAAGTGATAGAGCTTGCTGCAGAATTCACATCGCACCTCGATATTCCCTGACTCGGTGATCATCTCGGCGATTTCGTCCGCGGAGAATTGGCGCAAGACCGAATCGATGCGCTCACGGGAACAGCGGCACCGAGCCTCGACCATCGTCGGATCGTACATCCAGACGCCGTCCTCGTGAAACAGGCGGCGCAGGAGTCCCTCGGGCAACAATGCGGGATCGCACAATTCGAGCGGCGTTGTAGACCCGACCAGTGCGCTGGCGTGCTGCCAATCCGCTTCGTCGACGACGTTGGCCGGCGCCTGGCCGCCGCGGCCGCCCTGTGCCGCGATGTTCTGCGCCATGATGGCGCCACCGCGCCAGCGCACCTCTCCGCCGGGACGTTCTTCCCTTGCAACGCCGACGCGCACCACCGCGCGGAGCTGCTCGGAACGTCTGAAGTAGGCTTCCAGACAAGCGGCCAACGAAGCCCCTTCGAGCGGCACGATGCCCTGATAGCGCTGCGTGTCACCGCCCTGATCGACGGTCCAGGTGAGATATCCCTGACCAAAGAGCGCGGTTACGTCTTCCGCTCCGCCTGCGCCGGCTGCCAATGCCGTGTCGTCATAGCTGGCATAGCCGCGGATTGCGCCGGGCGTTTCGAAGTCGGCGACAATCGCCCTGACGGCGCCGTTGCCACGCACCTGGAGTGAAAACAGACCCTCGAACTTGAGCGTGCTCGACAGCGCAACGCACAAAGCAATCGCTTCGCCGAGGAGTTCGGAAACCTGCAGCGGATAGTCGTGTGTCGAGAGAATCTCGTCGAGCGCGCCGCCGAGGCGCACCAAACGGCCGCGGACGCCAATCTTGTCTACCTGAAACGGGTAAACGCGATCATCAAGATCGTCGGTCGCTGCCTCGTTTAGCCCAGACACCAGGTCAGGATCCCTTTCTGGGCATGGAGCCTGTTCTCGGCCTCGTCCCAGACGACGGACTGCGGCCCGTCGATGACGTCGGCGGTCACTTCCTCACCGCGATGCGCCGGAAGGCAGTGCATGAAGACTGCGCCCGGCGCTGCCATCGACATGACCTCGGCATTCACCTGGTAGGGCCGCAGGACGTTGTGACGCATGGCTGACTTCTGTTCGGCGCCATCGGTTTCGTCGCTCATGGAGACCCAGACGTCCGTGACGATGCAGTCGGCGCCGCGGGCGGCCGCCGCGACATCGGTCGTGACGCCGACATCCGCGCCCTCGGCGCGCGCCCATTCAACGACGTCCGGTCGCAGCGACAGTTCGGCGGGGCATGCGAGATCCAGCCTGAAGCCGAAACGCGCGGCCGCGTGAACCCAGCTTGCTGCCACGTTGTTGCCGTCGCCGACCCAAGCCACCTTTCGGCCGGCGATCGCGCCTTTGGTTTCTTCGAACGTCATGATGTCGGCCATGACCTGGCTGGGATGAGTCAGGTTCGTCAGCCCGTTGATCACCGGCACGCTCGCGTTCGCCGCCAGTTCCTCGATCACCTTGTGGCTGGTGGTCCGGATCATGATTCCGTCGACGTATCGGGAGAGGACGCGCGCGGTATCCGCCACCGTCTCGCCGCGCCCGAGTTGCATTTCGACGCCGTTCATCTCGATCGTCTGGCCGCCGAGCTGGCGCATGGCGACATCAAACGACACGCGGGTGCGCGTCGACGGCTTCTCGAAGATCATCGCCAGGATACGCCCGGCCAAGGGCCCGTCGGGATCGACGGCCGCCTTGGGCAGACCGTGGCGCAGCCGCTTACGCGTCACGGCGTCATCGAGAATGCCGCGCAGTGCCGCGCCTTCCAGCGCGGCGATATCGACGAAATGGCGCACGGTCTAGAAGCTTGTCGCGCTCAACGCGTCGTCGAGCTTCGACAAGGCCTCCTCGATCTGCTGGTCCTCGATGATCAGCGGCGGCAAGAGACGGACGACGTTGTCGCCAGCCGGCACGCTGAGCATGCCCCGCTTGCGCAACTCCGCAATGACGACATTCGGATCGCCCGTGCAGCGCAAGCCGATAAAGAGCCCCTTGCCGCGCACGTCGGTCACCTTGTTGCCGTGCTTTTCGCGCAGCTTCGCCAGGCCGGCCATGAGCTTATCGCCGCGCGCCAGCACGTTGTCCAACAGGCCGGGCTTGAGAACTTCCTGGAGGACGGCGAGACCGACCGCAGTCGCAATCGGATTGCCGCCGAACGTCGAGCCATGAGAACCCGCGACCATGCCCTGGGCCGCGCGTTCGGTGGCGAGGCAAGCCCCGATCGGAATGCCACCACCGAGCGCCTTGGCCACGGACAGAACATCGGGTGTGACGCCCCAATGCTCATGGGCAAAAAGCTTGCCGGTTCTGCCGATGCCCGACTGGACCTCGTCGAAGATCAGCAACAGGCCATTCTGGTCCGCGATGTCCCGCAGGGCCTTGAGGAAACCGTCGGCGGGAACCCGCACGCCACTCTCACCCTGGATCGGCTCGACCAGCAGCGCCGCCGTCTCCGGCGTGATCGCCGCCTTCAGGGCGTCGAGGTCGCCCAGCGGCACCTGATCGAAGCCGTCGACCTTGGGGCCGAACCCATCGAGGTGCTTTTTCTGATTGCCGGCCGCGAGCGTCGCCAGCGTGCGGCCATGGAAGGCGCCCTCGAAAGTAATGATCCTAAACCGTTCAGGATGTCCGGTCGCCGACTGGTATTTTCGCGCAACCTTCAGGCTGCACTCGACGGCCTCCGCGCCCGAGTTCGCGAAAAACACGGTATCGGCGAACGAGTTGGCGACCAGCAGGTCGGCCAGCGCTTCCTGCGTGGGAATGCGAAACAGGTTGGAGGTATGCCAGACGCCGTCGGCCGCTTTCTTCAGCGCTGCGACCAGGCTGGGATGGTTATGACCGAGATTCGTGACCGCGATCCCCGATGCGAAATCGAGATACTTGCGGCCTTCGGAATCGAAAACGTAGGACCCTTCGCCGCGCACGAACGCGACATCGGCCCGCGCGTAGGTTGGCATCACTGCGGAAATCACAACGCCCTCCTGCCTGACGGCAGCCCTGATAAGGCTTTGGGAAAGCGGCAGAATATGAGGCGGCGGCGATGGCCTGTCAATCGCGGCGCGGCTTCGGAATCACCCGGAACCCGCACAAAACTGCCGTTAGCAAAGGATTAACCGGCATCCGCGCACTGTGGCAGATCAGCCAGAGGTGGCCAGCCGCCGGATTCGACCGTTGAGCGACGTCCTAACCGATTCACCCACCGACGCCCTCGCTCTTGCCCGCACCGATGCAGCCAGCGGGCGGCTCGGGCAAGCCATTGCGCGCCTGGCCGACGTCGTGCGGCGCACCCCCGACGCCGAGGCCGCTTTCACGCTTGGCGTCTATCTCCTCGGCGACGGCCGCGCGGAAGAGGCGTTAGCGCCCCTGCGGCAGGCTGCGACCTGGGCGCCGCGGGTCGCCGCAGTGTTCGTCAATCTGTCTACAGCGGCGATCCGCTGCGGCTACCATGACGAAGCTGTGGAAGCCGCACGGCGCGCCGTTAGCCTCGATCACGACCTGCCCGACGCGCACGGCGTTCTCGGGAACGCTCTTTCTGCAAAGAAGGACCATCCGGCTGCGGAAACAGCGTATCGCGCCGCCGCGATGCGGGCGCCCCAATCCCCGATCTGGCTGATCAACCTTGGGCATTGCCTCCTGGACCTGCACGACGCAGGCGCTGCTCACGACGCTTTCCGCCGGGCGCTCGCCCTTGCTCCCAAGAACCATGTCGCCCTGAATGGCGAGGGTCTGGCCTACCAGCAGGAAGACCGCCACTCGGATGCCATTGCATCGTTCGAAGCTGCGCTGTCCAGCGTTGCCGAACACGCCGAGGCCTGGGGCAATCTCGCCGTCTCGCTGCAGTGCCTCGGACGCCATGAAGAAGCCCTCGGTGCAGCGAGGCGGGCGCTCGATCTGAGGGGCTCCAGCGAAGCCGCACAGAACGTCGGCCATATCTTCCAATCGCTAGGTCGGCATGGTGAAGCGATTGCCGCCTACGAACGGGCCCTCGAACGAGATCCACAAACGCGAGGCATCCACGCCTACCTACTGCATTCGCGGCGCCACGAGTGCATCTGGACGAACGACGACAATTTTGTCCGCGCCGTGCGCGCGGCAATCGACAGTGGCGAGGTGGTGCCGCCGTTCGCCCTCGCCAGCACGGACATCGGCCCGGCCTTGCGTCTCCGCGCGGCGCGGCGTTCGGCGCAGACCCACGAGCCTCGCGATGGCTCGCCGCAGGCGCCTCGGGCGGAACCAAAAGATCGGCTGCGGATCGGCTTCGTGTCGCCCGACTTCAAGACGCACAGCCTTGGCATGTCATTCGCTGCACTCCTGGAAGCGCCGCGCGACTTCGAATGGATCGGCTATTCGACGCGGCGCGAAAACGGCGACTCCATAACCGCGGCGATCGCGCACGGCTTCGACGCGCTGCATGAAATCGGCGGCCTGGGCACCGACGAGGCCGCCGCCCGCATCCGCGAAGACGGCATCGACGTTCTGGTCGATCTTGCCGGCCACACCCGGGGCGGGGCGCTGGACCTCTTCGCCCGCGTGCCGGCGCCGGTGCAGGCGCACTATCTGGGCTACAGCAGCACGCTCGGGGCGCGCTACATCCCGTGGCTGATCACCGACCGGGTTCACACGCCACCCGGACTCGCGCACTCTTGTTCGGAGGCGATCGCCTATCTGCCACGTTCGTTCATGGCGGCCGCCTGGACAGAGACCGGCAACGCCCCCCGCCGAAGCGACGAAGGACTGCCCGACACGGGCACCGTCTTCGCCTGCTTCAACGCCCACTACAAGATCGAACCGACCGCCTTCGCCAACTGGATGCATGTTCTCGCCGCAGTACCGGACAGCGTTCTGTGGCTGCGTCAGACAAACGAACGAGTCGCGGGCCGTCTGCGCGAAACAGCGCGAGCGTGCGGCATTGACCCACAGCGGCTGATCTTTGCGCCGCGGCGCGACCGACAGGTCCATCTGGCACGCCACCAGCTTGCCGACCTGTGTCTCGACACTTTCAACCACGGCGGCGGCGTGACGACGATCGATGCGATTCTCGCCGGCACCCCTGTTGTCACCTGGGCCGGTACGACGCAAACCGCACGCACCGGCGTGTCGATCCTGCAGCCGCTTGGCCTGCCGGAACTCGTCTGCGCAACGCCCGCAGATTATGTCGCGACAGCCATTCGACTCGGGTCGGATCCCGCGGCATTGAGCCGGTTACGCAATGCCCTTCGGACGCGGGCACCGGCATCGCCCCTGTTCGATTCGGCGGCACTTGCCAATGCCCTGAACCAGGCCTTCCGGGTGATGCACGATCGCGCGGCGGCGGGCCTGGCGCCGGAGACGTTCGACGTATCACCGCTGCATTGACGCCAGGAACGCCTCCATGTGGAAGCGCATGTGGGGCGGCGCATATTGGAATTCGCGTCCCACAGGGCACGCGCGGCGCGCCGCGCAGCCTTGGGCCAGACACGGCGAGGTTTCCTGGGCCGTGCAGTCGGCAACGTGGCTGTCAACGAGAGCGACCTCAGGGAAAGGGCACGCCACGCGGCACGGCTGATCCACGCACGTCGCGCAGGGCGGAGGCTCCGGCGCCCGCAGGGGCAGAGCCAGCACTTCGTCGAACAGGAACGCCGCCCGATAGGCATGCCACAGGCCATAGCGCGGGTGAATGAAGATGCCCAGGGGAGACGGATGGACCGGCTCGCTGCGCGCCGCCCAGCTGAGAAACGGGTGAAACGGCGGACCATGATGAGTAAACACGACACTTGCGTTCGCACGTTCGGCGATCGCCCCCACGGTGCGCTCGATCCACCAATTCATGGGATCGCGCTCGTCCGGCGGGATCGTCTTCCGCGCGGCGGAAAAAGGCCCCCAGACTTCAGACCCTACATTTCCGACAAGAAGAACCGTGCGCACCGATCGCCCGAGGGTATCGACCAGTTCGCCCGTACCGGGACAGAAGCCGCCGCGCAGCCGCAAGCCCGCCGCGCGCAGATCCACTTCGATCTCGTCGGGCGCCATGATCCGGGTCCGTCGGTTCAGATCTCCGGCGACTTCAGCACCATCATCTTGCGAATTTGCATGTCGTGCATCGTGTGCGGGATGCCACCGACGCCCAGACCGGATTGGCGTAGCCCTGCGAACGGCATCCAGTCGACGCGGAAGGCCGTGTGATCGTTGATCATGACCGCAGACGCGTCGAGGCGGGTGTAGGCGCGCATCGCCCGGTCGATGTCTTTGGTGAAGACTGCCGCCTGGAATGCAAACGGCAACGCATTCGCGCGATCGATCGCCTCATCCATATCGTCATAGGGATAGACGCAGATCACCGGGCCGAAGACCTCAAGCTGAGAGACTTTGACATCGTCGGGCGGGTCATAGATCACCGTCGGGCCGTAGCAGTTGTGTTCCAGCGCATCACCGCCCGAAAGGACCTCGGCGCCGCGATCGCCTGCCTCGGTGACCCAGGCGTGGATACGCTCGACCTCGCGCGGGCGGATCAGCGGCCCCACTTCGGTGTCGGCACGCGTCGGATCGCCGACGATGAGTTTGTCGGCGCCGTCGGCCAGCGCCTCCGCCAGGACGCGGGCGATGCTCTCGTGCGCGTAGATTCGCTGCACGGATACGCAAACCTGGCCGGCGTGATACATCCCGCCCTTGAGAAGCGGCGAGACGATCTCGTTCAGATCGGCATCCGGACCGACGATGACGGGCGCCGCCCCGCCATGTTCCAGGGCGCAACGTGTCCCAGGAGCCAGTTGCGAGCGCAGCGACCAGCCCACGCCCGGACTGCCGATGAAACTGAAGAAGCCGACACGGGGGTCGGTCACGAGCGCGGTGGCGACATCGCGATTCTCGGTCACGGTGACCTGGCACCATTCCTCGGGCAGACCCGCCGCGCGCAGGATCTCGACAAAACGGATGCAGGAAAGAGGCGTGTCTTCCGACGGCTTCACGACCACCGGACAGCCCGACGCGATGGCCGGGGCGACCTGATGGGCGATCAGGTTGAGCGGATGGTTGAAGGCGCTGACCGCGACGACGACGCCGATCGGCTCGACGGTGGTCGCGGCAAAGCGATTGGCAGAACCGGCGTTGAGGTTCATCGGAATGACCTCGCCGGCGTCGTGCTTGATGGCGTCGACGCAAACCTCGACGCTGCTGACCGCCCGCGCCGCTTCGATCCGGGAGTCAATTAGCGGCTTGCCACCCTCGCGCGCCGCTTCCAGCGCGAGTTCGTCGGCCCGATCCCGCATGATGTCGGCAGCACGCGACAGGATTTCGATGCGCTCGGCCTTGCCCAGCCATCCGTCGCGGTTTC
Organism: Alphaproteobacteria bacterium; assembly: GCA_038148335.1. Lineage (GTDB taxonomy): Bacteria > Pseudomonadota > Alphaproteobacteria > SHVP01 > SHVP01 > CALJDF01. The sequence continues at coordinate 37,346 of JAYQVF010000001.1, forward strand.
GGAACAGCCGGTACGCCGTGCCCAGTGCGGCTTCGACGGCGTCGTGGCCGGCGGCGTCGACCGTGGCGATGACGCTCCGGTCGAAAGGCGCGTAGACCTGCTTCTGGGCGCCGGAACGCCGGGCGTCCGGGACCATGAGAGAAAAATGAGGGGTGTTTTCAGCCATGACGCCTCCCAGCAAATACCAGGCACACCTTAAAGGCCGCAGGTTTGCCGGGCCAGCAATGTCGCGGGAGGAGGGGGTGGCGCGCCTGGGAAGATTCGAACTCCCGACCCCTAGATTCGTAGTCTAGTGCTCTATCCAGCTGAGCTACAGGCGCATATCCCGCCGGGCCGATGAGCCAGCCAGCAGGGAGGCAGGAACCTAATCAATATGAGGTTCCCAGGCAAGAAGGCGACTCGGGATGCAACCGGACCAGCCTACCGGTCCCCGGACTGGTGCCGAGGCCAGCTAAATGCTAGGTATCCCGGGCAAAATTGCTTGTGGGCACCATGCCCATTTGGTTAAGATCGCCAGCGTCTAATAAACTTCAAGTTAGCTGCCCCGTATTACCTGTATATTGTTGGATAATCTCAAGAAATGATTGCCCTGCGTTGGACGAAGACCGGTCGCAATCTTTCCGGATTGTTCCCTTTCGACATGCATATCTAAGGTGTTGCCTGGCATGGTAGGGAAATACTCTTCGGTCGTCTTTGCCCTGGCGCTTGCGCTGGGCGGATGTTCGTTCGTTTCGGATGCCGTCTTCCCGGGACGAAGCAGCGACAACGAAGCCATCAGTTCTCCGGCCCCATCGACCAACGACGGCGTGCAGGTCGCCCAGGCCAACACAGGTCCGGCGCCGGCGATCAGCCCGGCCCCGCCGCCGCCGCTCGGCAGCTCGAACTTCAACCCGCCGCCGGTGACGCCCGGCGTCAACACCGGCACGTTCGTGGGGCAAAAGGTCGCGCAGTTGCGCGGCGAGCTGAGCCAGCTCCAGTCCAACATCGTGACCCAGAATCAGCGCCTGCAGCAGATTCGCGAGCAGCTCTCGGCAACGTCGCAGCGCTACCACGGCACGATTGCGGCGATCTCGTCGCGCCTGCAGGTCGGCACGACCCCTGGCAACCCTGTTCTGGTGAACCAGTGGAACCTCGCCCAGGCCGAACTCGACCGGCTCGGCAGCGACATCAACCAGCTCAATAGTCTGGCCAATTCGGTAGCCTCCGACTCGGCCTTCGCCTCGTTCCTGTTGGAGAGCACCCGTGCGACCTTCGGGCTGTCGGGTGCGATCGACGAGGACCACCGGCAGCTCGTGATCCTCGAGGACGAGACGAACCGGACGGTCGTTCTGATCGACCGGCTGCTCAACGAACTCAGCGAGGACGTAAGCCGCCAGACGGCCTATGTCGGGAACGAACGCTCGAACCTGACGACGCTGTCGCTGGCGATCAAGAACGGCGAATTGCTCGGCCCGAGCCTGGCCAGCCGCGCCTTCACCTCGGCGGCCCCGATCGCAAGTTCAGCACCGCAGGCGTCAGCCACGGCGGCCCGCGGCAACCAGTTCGCCAGCCGTCGCCCGCTGGTCGTCATCCGTTTCGACCGTCCCGACGTGCCCTATGAACAGGCCTTGTTCTCGGCCATCAGCCGCACCCTGGAACAACGGCCGCAGTCGCAGTTCGACCTGGTCGCGGTGGCGCCGAACCGCGGCACGCCGGCCGAGGTGGCGCTCAACACGTCACGCTCGAAGGACAATGCCGAAAAGGTCCTGCGGTCGCTGACCGACATGGGGCTTCCGGCCAACCGGGTGCAACTCTCGTCGTCGTCGAGCGCCGACGCCTTCACCAACGAAGTCCACATCTACGTCCGCTAAGCGGCGCGGCTAGCGTCGATACTTTTCCCGGTAGGAGGGGAACGCGCCGAGGCTCTCGGCGTGGTAGACGCCCTTGGCAATCGCGCGAGCCGCAACGTCGGCCGCCATCATCCCCACCGTAGCGAGCAGCGGCGCATCGACCGAGACCGAGGTGTGGGTTCCCGTTGCCAAAACGAATACGCTGTCGCCGTCGAAGGGCGTATGCACCGGCCGGATCGCCCGGGCAAAGCCGTCCTGCGCCATGATCGCGACGCGACGGGCCTGAACCTTCGTAAGCGGCAGGTTCGTCGCCACGACGACCAGCGTGGTATTGCCAGCCGCATCGCCTGGAACCTGGTAGGGCAGATCGTCGACGGCAATGCGGCCGATGTCTGACTGCCCACCGAGTTCGTCCGACAATTCCAGCGGCGCTGCCCAGAACGTGTCCGACCCGGGCACCACGGTTGATCCGAAAGGATTGGCGATCGCCAGCGCACCAACCTCGATCCCGTCACGGCGCAAGAGCGAGGCCGTACCAAGGCCGCCTTTCAGCGGCCCTGCCGTGGCCCCCATGCCGGCACCGACGTTGCCTTGCTCGACTTCAAGGCCCGCTGCGTCGCAAGCGGCATCGGCCATCGCGCGATGGGGCGGCGACTGATGCCAGTCCTGGCGCCCCCCGGCCGGCGGATCGAAGATGATCGCCGCCGGCACGATCGGGACCCGCACGCCCCGCACCTCGATGCCGCGCCCGTGGCGGGCGAGCCACGAGACCGCGCCAGCGGCCGCGTCCAGACCGAAAGCGGTGCCGCCCGAAAACACAAGCGCATCGATCGTCTCGACGCTGTTGGCCGGATCCAACAGGTCGGTCTCCCGGGTACCCGGCGCGCCGCCGCGTATGTCGGCGGACGCTACGCAGGAGCGGTCCGGGAGGATCACGGTCACCCCGCTACGAATCGACGAGTCGGCACGGCTGCCAACTTTGATACCATCGACATCCGTGATGGCATTCCGTCGTCCGACCGAGAACATGCTAGCGCTCACCGGGCTACGGTAGTGAGGGCCACACAATTGATCAATCGCGCACTCGTTAGCATCGCCCTGGCTGCGACCGCCATCTCATTTCCCGCCGCGGCACAGCAGCCGCCATCCGCCTTCGCCGAACGACAGATGGTCGCGGCGGCGAACCCGTTTGCGGCGCACGCGGGCCTGACGATCCTGCGTCGAGGCGGTTCGGCGGTCGATGCCGCAATCGCGATCCAGATGGTTCTGAATGTCGTCGAACCGCAGTCCTCGGGAATCGGCGGCGGCGCCTTCATGCTCCACTTCGATTCCGAGACGCGCAAGATCACTGCGTTCGACGGCCGCGAGACCGCGCCGGCCCGCGCAACCCCGGAAATGTTCCTCGATGACGCCGGCGACCGCCTGACCTTCTACACCGCGGTCGTGGGTGGGCGCGCCGTTGGCGTACCCGGTACGTTGCGCCTTCTGGAAGAGGCACACCGACGCTTCGGCCGGCTGCCTTGGCAGGACTTGTTCGGCGAGGCGATCGCGATTGCGGAAAGCGGTTTCCCGGTGTCGCCGCGCCTGCACGCGCTCATCGCCGGAGACGCCTATCTGGCAACCTATCCCGATGCCCGACGGCACTTCTTCGACAATACGGGCGCCGCCCTTGCAGTCGGCCACGTTCTCAGGAACCCGGCGCTTGCCGAGACTTTTCGACGCGTTGCCACCCAGGGCGCCGACAGCTTCTACGAAGGCGCCATTGCGCGGTCGATCGTCTTTGCGGTCCAAACCGCGGCGGACAACCCCGGCCTGCTCCAAATGGCGGACCTCAGTCGCTACGAGGCGAAGGTCCGCGAACCGGTGTGCGCCTACTACCGTCGTCTTGAGGTGTGCGGCATGCCACCGCCGACTTCGGGGGGAGTAGCGACGCTGCAGATACTCGGTATCCTGCAGAACGCCACCCTCGCGGCGGAACCAGCGTGGTCGGCGCGGGCGGCCCATCTGTTCGCCGAGGCGAACCGGCTGGCGTTTGCCGACCGCAATCGCTATCTCGCCGATCCGGACTTCGTATCCATCCCGGTCGACCGCATGCTGGACCGCAGCTACCTGCGCCAGCGCTACAAGCTGATTCGAACCGACGCGGTCGTCCCGACTGCTGAGCCAGGCACGTTCCGGCAGGGCAGCCTCCATCCACCGCGTGCCGATACGGCGCTCGAACTGCCGTCGACAAGCCACTTCTCTGTCGTCGATGCCGAGGGCAACGCAGTCTCGATGACGTCGAGCATCGAGAACGTCTTCGGCTCGCGGCTGATGGTCAGCGGTTTTCTTCTCAACAACCAATTGACGGACTTTTCCTTCCGGCCCGAAGCCGACGGCCAGCCCGTGGCGAATCGCGTCGAAGGCGGCAAGCGGCCACGCAGTTCCATGTCGCCGGTGATCGTGCTGGATTCCCGAAAACGGCTCCGCATGGCCGTTGGTTCGCCCGGCGGCAGCCGGATCATCGGCTACGTCGCGAAAACCATCGTCGGGGTCATCGACTGGAAGTTGGATCCCCAGACCGCCATCGATCTGCCCAACGTCGTCAACCGTGGCGGGCGTACCGAACTCGAAACCGGCGCGTGGGCCACTGCCGTCGGCCCGACGCTGGAAGAGCTCGGTCACGACATCGCCGTCGTGGAAATGACGAGCGGATTGCACGCCATCGTGAGAGATTCGAGGGGCCTGTGGGGCGGCGCCGACTCACGCCGCGAGGGAATAGCGATCGGCGACTAGCGGCGCGCCAGAACGAAGAGACGCTGCATGGGAAACAAGGTGTTGCCATCGGGCCTAGGTGGATAGGCGGCCCGGTAGCGTTGCCGCATCTGATCCAGGAACACCCCTCGCTCGGGCTCTTCCAACGCGCCGGCGATGGGGCGCAGTGCCGTGCCCATGATCCATTGCAGGACCGGATCGTCGCCCGACAGCGTGTGGATGTAGTTGGTCTCCCAGATCTCAAGATCGGTCGCCACTGGCGCCAGCAGGTCATAGTAGAATTCGGGCGGCTGAACGTGCATGAACGTCAGGTGCGGCCGCAACCGGTCGCGCCAAGGACTGCCTTCGATACAAGCCACGATCTCGGCATGGGATGGCTGTTCGTAGTTGCGCGGCATCTGGATGGCCAGGACGCCGCCGGGGCGAAGGCATTCGAACAGTCTGGCAACGACCCTGCCATGATCCGCCACCCAATTCAGTGCTGCATTGGTGAAGACGACGTCGGCGTCATCCGCGTCGAAGGCGCTAATGTCTTCGCGCTTCCAGGCCAGCTTCGGCGCCCGCTGCCGCGCCTCGCCCAGCATCTCCTGGGAGGTGTCGACGCCGGTGACCTTTGCCCGCGGCCATTGTTCGGCAAGAAGCATGGTCACGTTGCCCGGGCCGCAACCAAGGTCGAAGACCACCTCCGGCGAGGCATGATCGATGCGCGCCAACAGGTCCAACGCCGGCTGCTTGCGATACCTCTCGTAGCGAAGGTAGAGAGCGGGATCCCAAGGCATCAGCCGGTTTGCTGCCGATCAATCCGATCAACGGCAATACCGATCACCTTTGCCGGAAGATCCATGCGAAACGTCGTTCCGGTGGCGTCGCTGCGGTGCAGGGTCAACGATCCGCCATGACCCTCAAGGAGGTCTTTGGCAATGGCCAGACCGAGCCCGGTGCCCGACGACTTTGTCGTTCCGGCAAACGGCCTGAAGAGCGTTTCATGCGCGTCCTCGGGGATGCCGGGGCCATTGTCGGCGAACTCGATGACCACGCTTTCGCCCAATGTGGCTGCCGTGATCGCAATGACCGCGTCGCTCCGGCCACTGAGCGCTTCCATGGCGTTGCGCCCGAGATTCATAAACACGCGGAACAGCTGTTCGCGATCCGCGCTGACCAAGAGATTGGACGGAATCTGGTTGAGCCATAGCGGCGGACGCCGGTCATCGAGACCGAGCGCAACACCCACGTCGTCGACGATCTCGCGGAGGGGAAAGGCAGTGCGCTGAGGTTTCTGTTCGCGAATACGACCGACCTGCAGCGTCTGGGTACATAGCCAGATCGCGCGATCGATCGCCTGAAGAAGGACTGGCGTCGTGCGGCGCACCTCCGGATCGGCGCTTTCGGAAAGGCGGTCGGAGACCAGTTGCGCCGTGGCGAGGATGTTGCGCAGGTCGTGACTGATCTTGCTGACGGCCGTACCGAGCTCGGCAAGCCGGCCCTTCTGACGCAGGGCGTTTCGCAGATCGTCTTGCATCGCCGCGAATTCGCGCTGGGCGATCCCGATCTCGTCCCCGCGTCCACCCGGCGGCGCTGCCATCGGCGCGCCTTCGGGGTCCTTGCGGAAATCCGTCATGTCCTGCGTCAGATGGCGCAACGGCCGCACGATGAGCACGTGCAGGGCGAGGAATACCAATGCACCGGTAAAGACCGAGATGAGGAGCGAGAGGCCGAGGACCCGCCTGGAAAAAGTAAACATCTCGGTCCGCAGGGGCTGCTCGGCAATCACGACGTCGATCAACGTTGCCGGATCGTCGATGGCCTGTCCGATGACACGGATGGTCCGGTTCGGGCTAACCATCGTTACGAAGGCATCCGCGACGGATCCAACGACGGAGCGGTCACGCAGATCGAATGTCGCACTCACGCCATCGGGAACCAGCACGTTCTCACCAAGAATGAGCACGCGCGACTCGGCTCGCTTGAGAACGATCGCAAAGATTTCGGCCTGGTCCAGAAGATCCTGTTCGAGCTTGGGCGTCAGCGGCCCATCAGCATTGGCAGTAAGTGCGAGAGAGGCCAGTTGCGCGGTAGCGATGCGGTCTTCGAGGTAGGTGACGCGAAAACGCGCAATCGACGGCACATAGATGAGAATCTCGGCGACCATGACGAAGAACAACGTCAGGACCAGCAACCGGCTAGAGAGGCTGCCTATCCATCGTCGAACCCGCGAGGCGGCTGTGGACGTCTGACGCATGGCCTTGATTTATCACAATATTCGAGCGTGAGCCACGTCAGCCCAGGCGGCCAAGGATGCGCACCAGAGCGCGCACGCCCGGTCTGCTCATGGCGGGCAGAAAGAAGCTGCCCGCCGCGCGTTTGCCGATCTCCCCGTAGATCGGATAGGGCGTGACCAACCCAGCCCAGGTGCTCAGCCTTTCGCGTCTGGCGACGGCTCGAATCCAGGGAACGATCAACTCACCCGCATGGCGCGCCACGATCTGCGCGCCCAAGATCCGCCCTCGTAAGGTCGCGACGACCTTGATCAACCCGTCGACATCGCCTTGGGTCCTTGCACGGTCATTGTCGGCCACCGGCCACCGTGCGACCGACACCCTGCCGAATTGACGTCGCGCCTCAGCTTCGCTCAGTCCAACCTGGGCAAGCTCGGGATCGGTATAGGTGACACGCGGAACCGACCGATACGAAACGCGCGCGGGAATCCGGAAAAGGATGTTTCGCAGCGCGATACCAGCATGGTACGACGCGACGTGCGTGAACTGCGGAGCGCCTGTCACGTCGCCAATGGCAAAGATACGTCGATTGGTAGTGCGCAGACGCGAATCAACCTTGATTCCGACGTTGTCATAGTCCACGCCCGCACGATCAAGACCAACATCCGTTTGTGGCCGACGGCCCGAAGCGACCAGCAGATGTGAACCCAGGAGTGTCTCGGCGGCGCCGTTGCGTTCGATGCAAATCGAGACGCCACTCTGACCACCGGTGACCGAAGCGACGGTCGTCCGTTCGAGGAGCGTGACACCCTCCTTGCGCAGGCGTCGATTGATCAGGGCCGCGACCTCAGGATCTTCGCGGCCCAGACACGAGGCCGCCTCGACAACGGTGACCGTCGCCCCCAGTCGCCTGTGCGCCTGTGCGAGTTCCAGCCCCACCGGACCACCGCCGATCACGATGAGGTGCTGCGGAAGCTCCGTATTGCCGAACACGGTTTCGTTGGTGAGGTAGGGAACCGACTCGATCCCGGCGATCGGCGGCACAACCGGTGCGGAACCCGTGGCCACGACAAAGCGGCGGGCGGCAACGATGCGGCCGGCAACGTCCAGTTCCCGTTCGTTGCGAAAGACCGCGTTGCCCTTGATGACCTCAACGCCCATGGCCAGGAACCGTGCTTCGGCATCCATCGGCGCGATCGAATCGACGGTTTCCCGAACCCGCAACATCACCGCGGTGAAGTCGATCGCCGGTGAACCAAACCGGACGCCCAGCGCTGCTGCCTCGCGACCGGCATGGGCTGCTTCACCGGCGGCGAGGAGCGCCTTGGAGGGTACACATCCGTAGTTCAGGCAATCACCGCCCATGGCCCCACGCTCGACGAGGATGACTTTGGCGCCGAGCATCGCTGCACCGGCCGCGACGACCAGGCCACCGGCCCCGGCACCAATGACGCAGATGTCGGGATGCAATCTGTTTTCCAAGAGGTTGAATCTCCGGTCAGGTACCGCGCAGGCGTCGGAAGACGATGGGAACGAAAGCCAGCAGGGTCAGGCCGGCAACAGGCAGAAGAACCGCCGGCTGCAGGAATACACCGAGCCCTAGCGCCCCCTGCTCCTCGATCAGCGTTCCGGCACCGGCACCGATCCCGACATACACCACCACACCCGGAATGATGCCAACCGCCGTCGCCACCACGAAATTGCGCAGCCTAACGCCCAGCAAGGCCGGAACAATGTTGACCAAAAAGAAAGGGAAGACCGGGACGAGCCGCAGAATGAGCAGGTAGCTCAGTTCGTTCTTGCGGATGCCGGTTTCCATACGGCCAAGCCACGGGCCAGCTCGTTCGCGCAGAAACACGCCGAGCGTCGAACGCGCAATCAGGAAGAGCAACGTTGCCCCGGCCGTTGCCGCCACGACGACGAGCGGCACGCCGACTTCTACCCCGAAGAGAAAGCCGCCGAGCACCGAGAGCAAGGTCGCGACCGGCAGGGAAAACACGACGACGACGACATAGGCCGCGAGGAAGGAAAGGGCCGCCAGAACGCCATGTCGGGTCACGAATTCCGTCAGCTCCAGGCGGTTCCGATGCAGGCTGTCGAGCGAAATGAAGCGGCCAAGGTCGAGGGCAAAAAACAAGACGACGCCGAGTACGAGCACGCCCAGCGGGGCCAGACGGACGAGCGGCGACCTCCGCCTTTCCGGCGTCATCGGCCACCCGGGCCAAGCCGCCGCGAGGACAAGGATCCTCGGAACCGCGCTCTTTCGTTCGAGATTGCCATGGGGCCGGAACTCTAGACCAATTCGGCAGACAGGAATGTCACATTTCCGGAGGATGCGACCACTGCGAACCGCAGAAATCCGCCCAAAATCCCCGCGTCGGGTCGTTGACACCGTGTCTCGGAGCCCGTATACACCGGGCCTTGTTTCGGGGGGCATGGGCCCAGAACCCGAGGAGTACAGCCGTGAAAAGAACTTTTCAGCCCAGCGTCGTGGTACGCAAGCGGCGTCATGGCTTCCGAGCGAGAATGAAAACGGCCAACGGCCGTAAGGTTCTGTCTCGGCGCCGGGCAAAGGGTCGCAAGCGCCTTTCGGCCTAAGCGTGCGCGCATGCCAGCGCGCCTCCTGAGTCTTACGCGAAGAGCGGATTTTCAGCGCCTGACGCGCCACGGAAAGAAGCGGGTCATGCCGGGTCTCATTCTTCAAGCGATGCCATCGTCCGTGACCGACGCCGAAACGCTGCGGATCGGTTTTACCGTGTCGCGAAAAGTCGGGGGCGCCGTCGTCCGCAACAGGGCCAAGCGTCGCCTGCGGGCCGCAGCCCGGACCGTCCTTGCAAATGCACAGGCAGGCCACGATGTTGTCATCGTCGGCCGCAAGGACTCCGTGCATCGCCCGTTCGATCTGCTGGTGGCAGACCTGCGGCGCGCGAGTACCGACCTCGGCCTCGTCAAGGAAGAGAGCGGAGCCTAACGTGGAAGCCGACCGGCAGCAGACTGTCTCGTTTCCCGCTGTGCTGTTGCGCGGGTTGATCCGCGGCTATCAGCTCTTCCTGTCTCCCGTTCTCGGCAACAACTGCAGATTCGATCCGACGTGCTCGGCCTATGCCATGGAGGCCATTGCACTCCACGGCGCCGTTCGCGGCACCTGGCTCGGCGCGCGTCGCGTCCTTCGTTGCCACCCCTGGGGTGGCCACGGCCACGATCCCGTCCCCGACCACCTCCCACGCCGGAATAGCTAGCGATGATGGAGCAACGAAACCTAATCATCGCGATCGTCTTTTCGGTCGCCATCCTGGTGATCTGGCAGTTTACGTTCCTGCCCGATCCGCCGCCCGCAGAACAGCCGACGACGACGGACGCTGCAACGCCGCAGGCACAGTCCGGATCCCTTGTTCCCGCAGCGCCCGGCCAACCGGGCCAGACGGCGTCGCCGGCGGCGCCGACGATTCGCGATCGGGGACTCGTCCTGGGCGAGTCTCCGCGCATCCCGATCGATACCGCTGCGGTGACGGGATCCGTCTCATTGCGCGGCGCCCTTCTCGACGACCTTACCCTCAAGAGCTACCGCCAGGAGGTCGACGCCGATAGCCCGCCCGTAACGCTGCTGTCTCCCTCGCAGACGCCGGAGCCCTACTTCGCCAAGTTCGGCTGGACCGCCGTGTCTCCGGGCATAACGCTTCCCGACGATACCACCGTCTGGCAGAGCGACGACCGCATGCTCACGGTCGAACGGCCCGTTACCTTGCGTTGGGACAATGGCGAAGGGCTGCGTTTCTCGCGGACGATTTCCGTCGACGCGAACTACATGTTCACCGTCGCCGACAGCGTCGAAAACTACGGCGCGCCCGAGGCGACCCTCTTTCCCTACGGCGCCATCGTCCGCAAGTACCGGCCGATAACCGAGAATTTCTTCATCCTGCACGAAGGGGCGCTTGGCGTGTTCGACGAGGTCCTGGACCAGCAGGACTACGACGACCTGATCGACGCGCCCGGCGGGCGGATCGAACAGGATCCATCAACGCCCGGCGGCTGGATCGGCATCACCGACAAGTACTGGCTGATGGCCCTCGTGCCGGATCAGAAGCAGCCGACGTCATTCCGCTACAACCACATCCTCGAGGGCGACCGCGACATCTTTCAGGTCGACTTTCTGCGCAAGAATGGCCAGACGATCGCGCAAGGCCAGACGGCAACCGCCGACGCACGAATTTTCGCCGGGGCCAAGGTCGTCCGCCTTCTCGACGATTACAAGGACGAGTTGGGAATTCCGGGATTCGACCGCGCGGTCGACTTCGGACTTCTGTTCTTCCTGACCAAGCCGATGTTCCTCCTGCTTCGCTACCTGAGCGAGACGATCGGCAACTTCGGTATCGCGATCTTGCTGATCACCGTGATGGTAAAGGCGATCTTCTTCCCGCTCGCCAACCGCTCCTATCGGGCGATGAGCAAGATGAAGAAGCTCGGCCCCGAGATGACCAAGATCCGGGAGCGCTTCAAGGACGACCGCCAGCGCCAGCAGCAGGAAATGATGGCTCTGTACAAGAAGGAAGGCGCCAACCCGGTGTCGGGCTGCTTGCCGATCCTGGTCCAGATTCCCGTCTTCTTTGCGCTCTACAAGGTGCTCTTCGTCACCATTGAAATGCGCCATACGCCGTTCTTCGGATGGATTCAGGATCTTTCCGCACCCGACCCGCTAAATCTTTTTACGGGTTTTGGCCTGCTGCCCATCACATTGCCGGAGATCATCCCGGTGATCGGTATCTGGCCGATCCTGATGGGCCTCAGCATGTGGCTGCAGCAGCGCCTGAACCCCCAGCCGATGGACAAGATGCAGGCACGCATCTTTATGCTGCTGCCGATCGTGTTCACCTTCATCCTGGCGCCGTTCCCGGCGGGCCTCGTGATCTACTGGACGTGGAACAACATCCTGTCGATCGCCCAGCAATGGGTCATCATGCGCCAGGCTGGCATCCGGAACCCGGCCGCAGTGGAATAGGCCGCTTTCGCCGTGTCGGATTCAGACGCCACGGCAGAACGGCTTGAGCGCGGCCGCCGGCTTTTTGCAGGCACTGCCGAGTTCCTGCTCTCGGCGACCTCGCCGCGTCAGTTCACCGACGAGAGCCTGCCCGAAGTTGCCCTGGCCGGACGCTCCAACGTCGGCAAGTCGAGCCTGATCAACGCCCTTACCGGCAGGCGCAGCCTCGCACGCACCTCGCGCCAGCCCGGACGGACGCAGGCCATCAACTTCTTCCGGATTGCCGAACGACTCTCTCTGGTCGATCTGCCGGGTTATGGGTTTGCCCAAGCGCCCCGAAAGGAGGTCGATGCCTGGATGCGATTGATCTCTCACTATCTCGGATCGCGCGCCAACCTGCGCCGCGTCCTGCTCCTCATCGACGCGCGACGCGGCGTAATGACCGCCGACCGCGACGTCATGGAGGAGTTCAGCCGCAGCGGAGTGGCATTTCAGGTCGTCCTCACCAAGGCGGACGCCGTCAGCCGAACCGAATGCGACACGATCCTGGCCGCCACCGCAACGGAAGTCCGGCGGCACCCGTCGGCGGTCGAAGCCATCGTGACGGTCAGCGCCCGTAAGCGGACCGGCATCGACGAGCTCCGCGCCCAGTTGGCCGATCTAGCTGCCTCTCTGTGATTGGGATATAAGCGCCCCATGCCTGCACCGAAGCAATCTCCGAAACTCGCCGAGACCGCGCGCACCCTTGCCGAAGCGCTCCCGTATATGCGCGAGTTCAACGACCAGACCTTCGTCGTAAAATTCGGCGGCCATGCCATGGGGGACGAGGACCTCGCGATCTCGTTCGCCCAGGACATCGTGATGATGAAGCAGGTCGGCATCCATCCGGTGGTTGTGCATGGCGGCGGTCCGCAGATCGGCGCCATGCTCGAACGGCTGCAGATCGAGAGCAAGTTCGTCGACGGCCTCAGGATTACCGATCAGGCGACCGTCGACATCGTCGAAATGGTCCTTGCCGGATCGATCAACAAGCAGATCGTCGACAGCATCCATCGCGTCGGCGGCACGGCAATTGGACTATCGGGGAAGGACGGCCGGCTCATCGAAGCGCGCCAGCTGCGGCGGACGACCCGCGATCCCGAATCGAACATCGAGAAGGTGCTGGACCTGGGTTTCGTCGGTGAGCCGGCGCACATCAATACAAAGGCCCTCGACGTCCTGCGGCAATCCGACATCATCCCGATCATCGCACCGATCGGCGTCGGCAAGGCCGGCGAGACCTACAACATCAATGCCGACACCGCCGCCGGGGCGATCGCGGGTGCGCTTGGGGCGTCCAAGCTATTGATGCTGACCGACGTCGCCGGCGTTCTCGACAAGAACGGCGAACTCGTTCCGTCGCTGACGGAGAGCCAGGCGCAGGAACTGATGCGGGACGGCACTATCTCTGGCGGCATGATCCCAAAGGTCGAGACCTGCCTCGAGGCCGTCCGCTGCGGCACCGAGGCGGTCCATATCCTGGATGGCCGAATCAAGCATGTCCTGCTGCTGGAGGTCTTCACCGCACACGGCGTCGGAACGATGATCCGCGCCGACTAGGCGAGCGGCGCCGGCCTGTCGGTACCGGTGGCGAAATAGGCCAGGTACCACACCATCTCTTCGTCCGTCATTGGATAGTCCGACCCGCCGCGCGGATTGAGCACGTCGCCCGGCCGCAGACCGAAGACGCTACGCTGCAGGCTGACCGCCGTTCTCATCGTGAGGTGCGCCTTCCAGCACAGGGCGGCGAGCGGCCGCGGCGCACGAGCGCGCAGAATGGCCCGTACATGACCGGGCGTCAGGTCCGCCTTCAGCGCCAGCGCGTGCTCGACGAATCCGCTTTCAGACGCTTCGGCCGCCGCAGAAATGGCATTGTCGTCGAGTTGGCCCGAGAGGTGGGCCATCCTGGCGCGGGCAGCCGCAGCGTCCTCGGCTTCTCGTGTCGAGGCATCTTCCTCTTTGAGACGTTCCTTCACCTTGTGCCGGACAAAACGTTCCGTTTCCGGATCGAGGTCGCCCCGCTCTGCCAGTTCGTCGAGCAGCGCCGCGGCAACAAAGCCGGCTATGCGCCGAACCGCAGCCGCCGACAGCTTCGGGCGTCGGACGAGCGGGCGGTGCCAGATCGGGTGTTTGGGCGCCGCCGCGATGATGCTGTCCAGGGTGTCCTCACGAATTTGAGCTCCGTGGTTCGACAGCAAGGTGGCGATCGCGCCCTCTTGTCCGGTGGCGACGATAGCGTCGCAAACCGCGGGGTTAAGCCTTTCGCGCAGCGAGACCGACGTGACGACTTCGGGATCGCGTGCATTCGCAACGACCTCGAGGAGGTCATCGTCCGTCAGCAGGACCGAGTATTGAAGAACCGGCGCGCAGACCATCGTCTCTGCGTCGCGGGCGAGGCGCGCGACCAGTTCCGGCGGGATGTTTGTAGCCGACTTGATTTCCTCGGCAACGATCCGCCGCACCTTCGGCAGTTGATCGTCGGCAAGCGTCGACAGGATGTTCAGGGTCATCTCCTGAAGCCGCTCGCTCCCGGCTTGGTCAAGGCCGGGCACGAGTCGCCCGATCTTGCGGGCCAGCACCATACGGACTTCCTCGTCCGAATCCGACGCCAGAAGCTGGTCGGCACGGCGGGGCGACGATGGATTCCGGGCAACGGCGCGCCGCACTTCGGCAACCGAGTCGGCTGCGAGAAAGTAGAGAATCTCCGGACGGGCGTCGGACCTCCGGGCGAGATCCTCACGCACGGCGGGCTCCGGGTGGCGGGCGAGTTCTCTCTCCTGCTCATAGGAGATGGCCGGCTTTTCCTTCCCCTCGGCCCAACCGAAGAGGCGGTCTAGCATGCCTCTCCCGCCGCTTGGGCCTGCCCGGGAAGCGCCGATATGGCGAACCGTCCCTTCCCGGCCCGCTTGGCCCGATACATTGCCTCGTCGGCGCGCGTGACCAAGCCGTCGAGCGGCTCTTCGGAACTCGGGTCCGTTACCGCCACGCCGATCGAAACCCCCAGCGGATGATCCTCGTCGCCGGAGAACTGTTTCAGCGCCTGGCATTCCGCGAGTAGCGACTCAGCCTTGGATGCGGCGCCATCCTCGTCGGTGTCCTCGAGCCACATCGCGAACTCATCTCCGCCGAGGCGTGCGACGGTGTCGCCGACACGGCTGGTCGAGGTCAGGAGTTGGGCAAGGAAGATGAGAGCGTCGTCGCCGCGTTTGTGGCCGTGAACGTCGTTGACCCGCTTGAAGTTGTCGAGATCGATAAACAGTAGAGAAGCCTTGCGCGATGTCCGGCGCAGCGCGCGCAGACGCAAGCCGACTTCCTCGGAAAAAGCGCGGCGATTGAACAACTGAGTGAGCTCGTCCGTCCGCGACAGTTCCTCAAGAAGTTCGCCATTCTCGATCTGGGCAAATGCAATGCCCAGATGATTCGCTACGCCGGCGAGCAGGCTGCGGTCGGTTTCGTCCCAATAGGAATCGTCGTCGCGAGCCACGCAGATCGCGCCGTTGATCCGGTCGCGGTAACGCGCGACGTTGACCAGGACGTGAAGCGTGGAATCCTCGGTCTTGACGAATAGCTCCTCGTCGCCGTCGCGCAACTGCAGGCGGACAGCCTCGACGATCGGGCGCGGCGGCGGGCCCTCCGGACCGGCAAACTGGACGGCGCCGGTAAACGAGCCATCGCGCCGCGCCCGCACGATCCAGCAAAACCGGGCACCCAAGACATGGGCGGTGGCGCGTGCCGCAGCGCCGAGCATGTGCTGCGGTTCAGCCTCGTTGCGCATGGCGTCGACGATATCGTCGAGCAACTGTTGACGCAGTTCGGCGACTTCGAGGGCGTGCTCCTGGCGCTTTTCGGCCGTGACATCCTTGCAGACGCCGCGGTTGCCGACCCAGCGCCGCTCGTCGTCGAAGACCGGCTTCGACGACACCAGGAGGCACGCCGGGTTTCCCTCCGCGTCCCGCACCCAGGTTTCAGCATCGTCGTAACGCGACTATCCCCAGAACGGTGCAACCAGGTCTGCATCGTCTCCTGCAATCAGGTCTTGCACATCCATGCCGACCAGTTCGCTTGCGGCGTAGCCTAGGGCGCCGCGACTGGAGACATAGGAAAAGGTCCTGTCGGTCTTCGTTTCCCAGGAGAAATCCGAGGAGCACTCGACCAGATCCTTGAACATCTGCCGCGAAGCGACAAGCGCCGTCATCAGGCTCTGTTCGAGTTCGGCATGCTTGCCCAGTGCCAGCACATGGCTTGTCCCGCCCCCATCCCGATTCAGCGGAACCAAGAGGAACTCGACTGCATCGTCCTGCACCAACAGCGAGGCACTCCGCACCGTTCCGTCGCGCGCCGCGTTGAGCACGCCGGCGAGCATCACCTCGTCACCGGCCTGGGCCAGGAGATCGGCGGCATTGCTGCCCGCGCTGTTCGCGGCGACGACATGACCGGCAGCCGAAAAAAGGAGCGCTGGGCCCGGGAAAGCGCCGAGAATCACCCTGGCGTCCACGCCCAAGTTTGCCGGTAATCTTTCGCTGTCGGAGGTCATCGGAATACGCGCACGTTGCCCCGAAACCGCTCCCTCAGCAAGATGATTCGCCCTGCGTCGCGCGGCGCAATTTGCCCCGTATTTGTAGGGTTTTCCGGCCTTTTACGGCGTCTGGCGCAAGCGCCCGAAACGGCATCGGAAGACCGACGCGACGCGCACGACCTCGGGCCCGGACGTTGACACCCCCCAAGCGACCGGTATTTTCCTCGCGGACAAATGTGAGGGAAGGTGATGACTGACGCGTTGGAAAAGACCATCGACGAAGCCTGGGAAGCGCGGGACGGAATCGGCCCCGCAACCACGGGCGCAGTACGGGAGGCCGTCGAGGCGGCACTCGATGCGCTTGACCGCGGCGAACGTCGGGTCGCCGAGAAGCGCGCTGACGGTTGGCACGTCAACCAGTGGCTCAAGAAAGCCGTCCTTCTGTCGTTCCGCCTCAACGACATGGAGGCCATTCCCGGCGGGCCTGGCCGCGACACAACGTGGTTCGACAAAGTCCCGTCAAAGTTCGCCGGCTGGGATGCGCAGCGCTTCGCCCAAGCCGGACTGCGCGCGGTGCCAAATTGCGTCGTCCGTCGCTCCGCCTACATTGGCAAGGGTGTTGTGCTGATGCCTTCCTTCGTCAATCTCGGCGCCTATGTCGGCGACGGCACCATGGTGGATACCTGGGCGACAGTCGGAAGCTGCGCCCAGATCGGCAAGAACTGTCACATTTCCGGCGGCGCCGGGATCGGCGGCGTCCTTGAGCCGCTGCAGGCGAACCCGGTCATCATCGAGGACAACTGCTTCATCGGCGCGCGTTCGGAAGTCGCCGAGGGCGTGGTCATCGAGGAAGGCTCCGTGCTGTCGATGGGCGTCTTCATCGGCGCCAGCACCAAGATCGTCGATCGCTCGTCGGGTGAGGTCACACGGGGACGCGTACCGGCCTACTCGGTCGTCGTCCCGGGCGCGCTGCCTGGAAGACCGCTCGCCAACGGCGAGGCAGGGCCGTCGCTGGCTTGCGCGGTGATCGTCAAGCGGGTCGACGAGCAGACCCGCTCGAAGACCTCGGTCAACGAACTCCTGCGCGACTGACAACCAACCGGAGCCCCCAATGGCAGCGCCCGTCAATCCCGTCGAACTCGCGCAGGCAATGATTCGTTGCAACAGCGTTACGCCCGCCGACGGCGGCACGCTGGACGTCCTGCAACAGCACCTGGAGGCGCTCGGCTTTGCCTGCGCGCGCATGACCTTCGGCGAAGGCGCGGCAGCCGTGCCGAATCTCTATGCCCGAATCGGAGCGGACGCTCCGAACTTCTGCTTCGCGGGACATACCGATGTCGTTCCCGTGGGCGACCGGGCTGCTTGGACGACGGATCCTTTTGGCGGCGAGATTCGGGACGGAAAACTTTTCGGACGCGGCGCATCGGATATGAAGAGCGCCATCGCTGCGTTCGTGGTCGCATGTTCGCGCTACCTGGCGGCCAATGACGCGCCGCACGGGTCGATCAGCCTCATGATCACGGGCGACGAAGAGGGGCCGGCGGTCAATGGTACCGCCAGGATCCTCGAATGGCTCAAGGAGCGCGGGGAGATTATCGACGCCTGCCTCGTCGGCGAACCGACCAATCCGGACACCCTGGGCGAGATGATCAAGATCGGGCGCCGCGGATCGCTGAACGCCGAACTTGTGGTGCGCGGCGTGCAGGGACACGTCGCCTATCCTCATCTGGCGGATAACCCGGTGACGCCGCTCGTGCGAATGCTGGCTGCGCTCAAGGCCGAGCCGCTTGACGAGGGCACGATGCACTTCCAGCCGTCGAACCTCGAGGTCACGACGGTCGACGTCGACAATGCCGCCAGTAACGTCATCCCGGGGGTGGCGCGGGCGCGCCTCAATGTCCGGTTCAACGACCTTCATACCTCGAAGAACATCGAGGCCTGGATGCGCGAGAAGCTGGATGCGATCGGCAAGCCCTACGAATTGACCATTCAAGTCACCGGCGAAGCGTTTCTGACACCGCCCGGTCCGCTCAGCGAAACGATTCGCGCGGCGGTCGTCGACCGCCTTGGCCGCGAACCGACGCTGTCGACGACAGGAGGAACGTCGGATGCCCGTTTCATCAAGGAGATCGCACCGGTCGCGGAATTTGGCCTTATCGGCAGCACGATGCACAAAGTGGACGAGCACGTGTCGGTCGCCGATATCGAGGCGTTGACCGATATTTATGAAACAATCCTGGTGCGCTATTTCGCAGAATCGGCGGCGTCGTAGCGAACCGCCTGAAGGTACAGGCCATGGGGCGGGGCATTCGGCCCCGCGGCCGCGCGATCCTTCGCCGCCAGCGCGCCAGCAAGGTCGTTGCCGGACCAGCGCCCCTCGCCGACGAGCTTCAGCGAACCCACCATCGTTCGAACCTGGCTGTGGAGGAACGAGCGCGCCCTTGCCGTCACCGTGATATCTTCGCCGACGGCCTCGACCGTTAGTTGGTCGAGGGTCTTCACGGGCGACTTCGCCTGGCATTGCGCCGCGCGGAACGACGTGAAGTCGTGGCGGCCGACCAATTGCTGTGCTGCACGATGCATCGCGGCTGCATCGAGGGCGACCGGAACATGCCACGCGCGCTGGCGGTCGAGCGCCAATGGCGATCGGCGGGCAACAATCCGATACACGTAGACGCGCTCCGTTGCGGAGAACCGTGCGTGAAACGCCTCGTCCACGGCCGTCGCGGCCAAAACGCTCACGGGGTGCGCCTTGAGGTAGTAGTTCAGCGCGTCCCGAACCGTGTCGTTCTCGTGCGCCTTGCCGATGTCGACATGCGCAACCTGGCCGCGGGCATGGACTCCCGCGTCGGTGCGACCAGCCCCGAATACGGTTGCCGCCGCGCCGGAAAAGGAGGCCGCTGCCGCCTCCAGAACTTCCTGGACCGAGAGTCCGTTTTCCTGGCGCTGCCAGCCGACGAAAGGCGTGCCATCGTATTCCAGCGTGAGCTTGTAGCGCGGCATCAGCGGAAGAACGTACCGGCCGGCATCCGGTGTCCGAGCAGGAGTTGCGCGGCCGCGAGCGGTTGGCGCCCCGCCATTTGAATCGTCTCGACTCTGATGGCGTCCTCGCCGCAGGCGATGACAAGTTCATCGTTCAAGATCTGCCCCGGCGCTCCGCTGCCCGGCACGGCTTCGGCTGCGAGAATCTTGAAACGCGTCCCTTCATGCTCTGACCAGGCGCCGGGATATGGCGAAAAGCCGTTGATGTGGCGAATAACGCGTCCGGCCGGCCGATCCCAGTCGATCCGCGCCTCGCTCTTGGCGATCTTGTCGGCATAGGTGATGCCATCGCTTGGCTGCGGCGCCGCAGCGATCTCGCCGCCAAGGATCTTCGGCAGGTACTGCCGAACCATCTCGCTGCCAAGCCCGGCCAGGCGGTCGTGGAGCGCGCCGGCAGTCGTACTCTCGTCGATCGCAGTCCGTTTGCAGGCGTAGACGGGACCGGTATCGAGCCCTTCGTCCATCTGCATCAGGCAAACACCGGTCTGGGTGTCGCCGGCAAGAATGGCACGCTGAATCGGCGCAGCCCCACGCCACCTCGGCAGCAGCGATGCATGAACGTTGACGCAGCCATGGCGCGGCACACGCAGGACCGGCGACGGCAAGATAAGGCCATAGGCCGCGACGACAGCGATGTCGGCGTTGCGGTCAGCGAACTCCACCTGCGCGGCGTCCGATTTCAGACTACGGGGAAAACTTACCGGGACACCGGCTGCCTCTGCCGCCCGTTGAACGGGCGAGGCCTGCTCGCGATGGCCGCGGCCCGCTGGCCGCGGCGGCTGGGTATAGGCCGCGACGACGTCATAGGCCTCATCAATCAAGGTCTGCAGGATCGGAACGGCGAAATCCGGCGTTCCCATGAAGACGACCCGCAAGGCCGGTTCTCCCGAGGCTATTCCGCCGCCTGCAGCCGGCGAGCCTTCTTCATGCGTCGCATGATGATGCTTCGTTTCATCTTCGAGACGTGATCGACGAGCAGGACGCCGTCGAGATGGTCGAGTTCATGCTGTAGGGCAATCGCCAGGAGGCCATCCGCCTCCAATTTGCGAATCTCGCCGCTTTCATCGACGTAGCGAACCCGGACCTTGGACGCCCGCTCCACTTCCTCGTACTGCTCGGGAAAGGAGAGACAGCCTTCTTCATGGGGCACGATTGCCTCCGAGCGCCACACGATTTCGGGATTCACGAGGCGCAAGGGGCTCGGTGGGTCGGGGTCCTTGGCCGCATCGATGACGACGATACGCTTCGCAATGCCGACCTGAATGGCGGACAGACCGACACCCGGCGCGGCGTACATGGTCTCCAGCATGTCGTCCATCAGACGACGGACCATGTCGTCGACCTTTTCGACAGGCTGTGACACCTGGCGCAAGCGCGGATCGGGCGCGGTGATGATGGGCAATAGGGCCATTCGCAACTCCAGACGCCCTACCTAGGCACCTGCCGGGCCAGGGTCAAGGCAAACCCCCTGGACCCTCATTGGTGCTATTCTTGTCGCCATGCAGTTCATCGAGCTTCTTCAGACATTGCCCTGGCTACCGGCCGTCGGCGTCGGGGTCGTCTTCATTATCGTGGTCTGGATTCTCATGTCGCGGCGCGGCGACCGCGAACGAGTCAACGACCGGAAGCTGGCGGAACTGGCGATGACCACGGCGGGCCTGACCCAGGCCCAAGGCGAGGTTCTGGGCCAGATCAAGGCCATGTCGGAAACGACCGCAACCCTGCAGGAGGCGATGACGCGCGCACTGAACGAGCGACTGGATTCCGTCTCAATCCAGATGCGCCAGTCGCTCGAGGCGACGTCGTTGCGCACCGCGGAAAGTCTCGGCGAACTCCGCAAGCACCTGAACAAGATCGACGAAGCCCAGCGCAACATCACCGAACTGTCGAGCCAGGTGGTGAACCTGCAGGACCTGCTGGCCAACAAGCAGGCCCGCGGAGCGTTCGGCGAAATACAGCTGACCGATATCGTACGCAACATCCTGCCACCGTCGGCCTACGACCTGCAGAAGACGCTCGGCAACGGCACGCGACCCGACTGCCTCATCCGGCTGCCGCATCCGCCGGGCCCGATCGCCGTCGACGCCAAGTTCCCGCTCGAAAGCTTTCAGGCCTTGCGTAATGCCAGTAGCGACCCAGAGCGACTCATGGCGACGCGCCGGTTCAAGGCGGACATGCAGAAGCACCTGCGCGATATCGCCAGCCGCTACATCTTGCGGGGCGAGACTGCGGAGTCGGCGATCATGTTTGTGCCGTCCGAAGCGGTCTATGCGGAGATCCACGGCTCACTGGCCGACGTTGTCGACGAATCGTACAAGCTGCGAGTCTGGATCGTGTCGCCGACGACGATGTGGGCCCTTCTGAACACGGTCCGGGCGGTCCTTAAGGACGTCAAAATGCGTGAACAGGCTGACGTGATCCAGGCCGAGGTCGGCATGTTGCTCGAGGACGCCGGCCGGCTCGATGACCGGGTTGCCGCCCTCGAACGGCACTTCGGGCAGACGGTCGATGACGTGCGCAAGATTCGCATTTCGACCGACAAAGTGATGCGACGGGGCGAGCGGATCGGCGAACTGCAGCTTGAGAGCGACGATGGCGCCGCGGACAAGGGCAATGAACTGCCGCTCAGCCAGCCGCAGTCCGCCGACCAAAAGCCTGCCGGTGCGCCCGCAGTGACGGGCCGCCTGACCGGATCCCTGAGGGGCAGCGACTAGGCGAGCAGGACGTCGGTGAAGACGAAGCCGTCGCGCTCGACGGTTTCGCCCCGCACAATGTCGACCGGTTGCGAAAACATCGGGCCGTCGAAGACCAGCGTGTGGAATTCGCCGTTCTCGCCGCAAGGGTCGACCTCGGGCGACAGATCGGCGAGGAACGCCGCATCGAAGAAGCGGCCCGAGAAGGACGGGTCGAGCTGTCGCGGGTCGACGCAGGTGACAATGGCGCGCAAGCCCGCGGCGATCATCTCATCGGCGAGCGCGCCCGTCGGCGCCTTCCACAGCGGGAAGACTGCGCGCATACCGACGCGCTCAAGATTCACCTCGCGATACCGGCGAATGTCCTCCAGAAAAAGATCGCCGAAGGCAACGGTCGCGACCCCTGCACGGCGCGCGTCGGCCATGGCGGCGGTCATACGCGCTTCGTAGACTTCGTTCGGACACGGTGAGGGGATCTCGACCTCGAACAGCGGCAAACCGGCCGCGGCCGCTTGCGCATGAAGAATCTTCCGGCGGACGGCGTGCATGGAAACGCGATCGTAGGTCTCGGTGACCGTCGTCAGCAGCCCGGCAATCTCGATGTCACGTTGCTGCCGCAGCCGATGGAGCGTCCATGCGCTGTCCTTGCCGGTACTCCAGCTCAGGAGCACACGCGTGCTCATGCCGGGTCGACGGGGCGGCGGGCCTTGAGCGCCGTATTGAGCGTTCCTTCGTCGAGGTAATCGAGTTCGCCGCCGACCGGGACGCCGTGAGCCAGCCGCGACACGGTGACACCGCTGGCGGCGAGGCGGTCGGCGACGTAGTGAGCGGTCGTCTGGCCATCGACCGTCGCGCCCATGGCCAGGATGACCTCCCGAACCGTACCCTGCCGAACACGCGACAACAGGACGCCGATACGGAGATCCTCGGGCCCGACACCGTCCAGGGCGGACAGGACGCCGCCCAACACGTGGAATCGGCCGCGGTAGTCGATCACCCGCTCAAGCGCCCAAAGGTCCGCGACATCCTCGACCACGCAAATGATGGTGTCGTCGCGCTTGGGATCGGTACAGAAATGACAGGGTTGTTGCGAATCGAGATTGCCGCAGACGCTGCATTCGTGAACCGCGTTGGCGGCCCTCAGCAACGCATCGGCCAACGGCCGCAACAAGGTCTCCTTCTTCTTCAGCAGTTGCAGTACCGCGCGGCGCGCAGAGCGCGGGCCAAGACCGGGCAATTTGGCAAGAAGCTGAACCAGGCCTTCGATCTCGGGACCTTGCATGTGGCAAGCCTCAGAAAGGGAGCTTGATTCCGGCCGGCAGTTCGATGCCGCCGGTCACCTTCTTCATCTCCTCGGCAACGTATTCTTCAACTTTGGCCTTGGCATCGTTGTGCGCCGCGACGACGAGATCCTCGATGATGCCGACATCGCCCGTGAGCAACGAAGGGTCGATTCGCACCCGACGCATCTCGCCCTTGCCGTTGAGTGTCACTTCGACGACCCCACCTCCCGACCTTCCGGTCACTTCGGCAGTCGCAAGCTGCTCCTGCATCTCGGCCATGCGCGCCTGCATCTGCTGTGCCTGCTTCATCATCTGAGCAATATTCTTCAAGTTTCCTGCTCCATCGATTCGGGCTCGACTTCGTCGGCCGCAACCGGTTCTTCCGTTGCGACCGCGCCCGGTACGAGATCGCGCACTTCGCGGATCTCGGCTCCAGGGAATTGTTCCAGAGTGGCGCGCACCAACGGATGGCGCTCCGCTTCGTCGCGGCGTCGCGCGGCGGCCGTCTCATGCTGTTCATGAAGACTGGGCTCGCCCGGCTCGTGCGACGGCGAGACCAGCCAGGTCGTTCCCGTCGCATCGCTGAGCATCTTGCTGAGCTGCTGCGGAAGGCGCGGCGGCGCGCGGTCCGTGAGCCGAATGTCGATGCGGCCGGGTTCGAAACGCACGAGATGGACATTCGTCACGAGGTGGCTACGCAACAGGTATTCGTTCTTCGCCTCGGCCAGATGCACGATATCGATAAAGCTCGTGATCGCCGGCGCGCTGTCCGGCGTTGTTTCCGGTTCCGCCTGCTGACGGGCTACCGCCGTCGTACCGGACACGGCACCCGCGCCATGCCCAGCCTTCGCCGGTTTGGGTGCGGGCCTCGACGGAGGGGGCTGCGGCGCGGTCTCGGCGTCGGATTCCAGGGTTCGGATCAGCTCGGCCGGTGGCGGCAACGAAGACGCATAGCCGACGCGGACCAGCACCATCTCGCACGCTGCATACGGCGTCGGCGCGACCTGAATTTCCTGCAGGCCCTTGAGGAGCAATTGCCAGGTGCGCGTCAGCTCACCCATCGACAACCGCTCGGCAATGTCCTGGCCGCGCACGCGTTCGACCTCGCTTGCCGCCAGATCGTCCGCCGCGGCCCGGGTAACCTTGAGCCGCGTCAGCCAGTGAACGAATTCGAGGAGATCCTGCACCATCGTCAGGGGATCCGTTCCCAACTCGTAGAGCTGCCGCGAGATCGCCAGCGCCTCTCCAACCTCACCGCCGAGCAGTTTCTCGAACACGTCGATCAGCCGCCCTCGGTCGGCCAGCCCCAGCATGCTCTGAACGCCAGCCTCGGTGACTTCGCCGTCGCTGAACGCGAGCGCCTGGTCGAGCAGCGACAGGGCATCGCGCACCGATCCTTCGGCCGCACGTGCAATCATGGCAAGAGCGCCGACTTCGGCCTTTACCTCTTCGCGCTCAAGAATATTCTCCAGGTGCCCGATCAGTTCCTCCGCCTCGAGTCGGCGGAGGTCGAAGCGTTGGCATCGCGAGAGCACGGTCACGGGGACCTTGCGGATCTCGGTGGTCGCGAAGACGAATTTCACATGCGGCGGCGGCTCTTCGAGAGTCTTGAGCAACGCGTTGAAGGCCTGCTTCGACAGCATGTGCACTTCGTCGATGATGTAGATCTTGTAGCGCGCCGACGCCGGCAGATAACGCACGTTGTCGATGATGTCGCGTATGTTGTCGACGCCTGTATGACTGGCGGCGTCAATCTCGATGACGTCGACGTGACGGTCCTCGCTGATGGCCTTGCAGTGCTCGCAGACACCACACGGATTGATCGTCGGCCCGCCCGTGCCGTCGGGGCCAACACAGTTGAGGGACCGCGCGATGATGCGCGCGGTCGTGGTCTTGCCGATGCCGCGCACGCCGGTCAGCACGAACGCCTGCGCGATGCGGCCGGTCTGAAATGCGTTGGCCAGGGTCCGGACCATGGCGCTCTGGCCCACGAACATGTCCGAGAACGTCGTCGGACGGTATTTGCGGGCTAGGACCCGATAGGCCTGTTCCTTGGCGTTCTGGGGCATTGATCCTATGTCTGCTGAGGCGACCCGAGCCGAACCGGCCCAGGCGGGAGGTTGGTTAGGTGACCCGGCAGCATCCCGTTACGGCTGCTTCCTTCCGGACCTGACCGGGTTGGCGAGCGCTCCCGTCCACCGCCAACCTCCCGGGCGCACTATATCGCATAGAACCTGCGGGTCGAATGGCACGCTCGCGCTATCGGGCGCAATCGCGATATAAGTCGCCCCTCATGGCTTTGTGGAAATCCTTCGAGGGCAACGTGTTTTCGGGCAGCCACCTGGACCGCGCCGGAAACAACCGGCGCGACCCCGATTGGCTGCGCGGCCGCCTTGCGGCACCCGAAGCACGGTTCTTGCCAATCTGGCAATTGAAGGCGCCGATCGCCGCCAGCGGGACGCCGCACCTTCTGTGGCTGTCCCGGCCGGAAGCCGAAGCCGTTTCGGCGCTGGAGACCCCGATCCTCCTCGGCGTCGACGACGGCGGCGTGCCCTATTTCGCTTTCGAAGCGTCAGCGGCCGGCGACCTTGCGCCACTGGACGGCGTCGCAAGGTTCGAGGAAGTCCGCACGGTGGCACCTGCGGTCGAACGCAGCGAGGCTGCCCTGCTCGCCCAGGCGCGCTCGCTCGTCGATTGGCACCGCAGGCATGGCTTCTGCGCCGTTTGCGGCGCCCCAACCAGAGCCCACGACGGTGGCTACGTACGGCGCTGTACCGACGAGGGTTGCGGCGCCCAGCACTTCCCTCGCACCGATCCCGTGGTGATCATGCTGATCCACCACGGCGAGCGCTGCCTTCTCGGGCGGCAAAAGTGGTTCCCGGAGGGTTTCTACTCGACCCTCGCCGGCTTCATGGAACCGGGCGAATCGATCGAGGAGGCCGTGCGTCGCGAAGTTTGGGAAGAGGCGGCGATTCCGGTCGGCGACGTGGGTTACCACTCTTCACAACCATGGCCGTATCCATCGTCCCTGATGATCGGCTGCATCGGCACCGCACTTCACGACAGGATCTCGGTCGACGATCTGGAACTTGAGGACGCGCGCTGGGTCGACCGCGCGACGGTGCGAGAGGCCGTAGAGCGGGTCACGGCGCGGCCGGTCGACCCGCTGTCGCAGGACACGAAGCTCGAAGGTGTCGGGACGATGGGACTGAAAGTTCCCGCGCCGATGGCCATTGCCCACCAGTTGATGCGGACCTGGGCCTACGAGTAGAGATCGAAGCGCTAGCCCAGGCCGCGGAACGGATGGGCCGGGTAGACGCCAAGGATCTTCAATTTCGACGTGAAGAAGTGGAGTTCCTCAAGCGCGAGGCTCACGTTCTTGTCGTCGGCATGGCCTTCGACGTCGGCATAGAACTGGGTCGCGTTGAAGCTGCCGCCGACCTGATAGCTTTCCAGCTTGGTCATGTTGACGCCATTGGTTGCGAAGCCGCCCATGGCCTTGTAGAGCGCCGCCGGCACGTTGCGGACCTGGAAGACGAACGACGTCATGGCAGGCCCCTCGCCCGCTGCGGGTCGTTTGGCAGTCCGTGACAGAACGACGAAACGCGTTGTGTTGTGGTCGGCGTCCTCGATGTCGCGGCGCAGGATATCCAGACCGTAAATCTCGCCGGCCAGCTCCGAGGCGATCGCCGCATGGGCCTTGTCGCCGGTTTGCGCGATTGCCTCGGCCGAACCGGCGGTATCGGCTTCGACCTCCGCCTTGAGCCCGAGATCGCGGATGAGATTGCGACACTGGCTCAACGCCTGGATATGACTGTGTACGAACTTCACGTCGCCTACCGTCGCGCCCTTGACGGCCAGGAGGCAGTGGTTCACGCGCTGAAAGTGCTCGGCGATGATGAACAAGCCGGAATCAGGCAGCAGTGTGTGAATATCGGCGACGCGGCCGGCAACGGAATTCTCGATCGGAATCATTGCAAGCCGCGCCTTGCCGGTCTTGACCGCATCGAACGCGTCTTCGAAGGAGCTGCAGGGCAACACTTCCATGTCAGGAAAGGCCTCGCGGCAGGCCAGGTGCGAATAGGCGCCGAGGTTGCCCTGGAACGCGATCTGGTTTTCCGGGTTTGCCGCCATGTTGCTCTAAGATTCTGATTTTTCGGAGAAAATTCGCCGCGCCTCGGCGAGATGCGCCGGAGTATCGACACCGAGCGGTACGCTGTCAACGCGCCGCGCGAGAATGGTCATGCCAGCTTCGAGGGCGCGCAGTTGCTCGAGTTTTTCGCGCCTTTCGAGGGGGCTGGGCGGCAACGTCACGAAGCGTTCGAGCGCCTCACGCCGGTAGGCGTAGACGCCGATGTGATGGTAATGCGGCCCTTCGCCGTAAGGGACCGGAAGGCGCGAAAAGTACAGCGCCCGCGCCGTGTCGTGGCCCTTCTCGAACGCAACGACCGCCTTCGTGACGTTGGGGTCGTCGATTTCGTCCCGATTCCTGATTTCCGCGACCAGGGTTGCAATATCGACGCCGGCAGGCGCTCCGGCCATGGTTGCCACGAGATCGCGGATCGTCTGCGGCTCGATCGTCGGAACATCGCCCTGAAGGTTGACGACCAGGTCGCACGGCGCGGCATGGAGCCCCAGGGCTTCGTGCACGCGGTCGGAACCCGACGCATGGTCGGGGCGGGTCAGGACGGCGGTCCCGCCGGCCGCCACGACGGCGGCGGCGATTTCCTGCTCGGCGCAGGCCACGATGACGGGGCCGATGTCGGCCTCCAGCGCCCGTTCCAGGACCTGCACGATCATCGGTTTGCCGGCGATATCCGCGAGCGGCTTGCCGGGTAGGCGGGTCGACGCCATGCGGGCGGGGATGATGGTCAGGGGGTGGAGGCTCATGGGACGGGGCCTGCTGTCGCGATGCGCCGTGGGTCAAATCGCCGCGGGGGCACCGGCCGCCGGATCGTAGGACCTAAGCTAATGAAAATCATCCGTTTTTTGTCTCCAGGGGCTGGCAGACAAGGGCGATTTCGGGTACTCATGCCGCCGTCAATTCGTTGCACCTGGCACCGATATCGGGAATATTCGGCGCCGAAGGCAAGCCCGAGGTTGTGGTCGATGAATAGCTTTGAAATCAACAAGTACGCTGGCGCGATGCTGGGGACCATTCTGGTCATTCTGGTGGTTGCGAAAATCAGCGACTCCGTCTTCAAGCCCCACGAAATGGAAGGCCAGGCCTTCGGCGAAATCGCCGTTGCCGAGGACAGCCACGGCGCCACGGCCGAGGCCGCGCCGGAGACCCCGTCGCTGCCGGTGCTGCTGGCCAATGCCACGGTCGAAGCCGGCGAGCGCGTGTCCAAGAAATGCGCCTCGTGCCACACCTTCGAGAAGGACGGCGCCAACAAGGTCGGGCCGAACCTCTACAACGTTCTTGGCGCTGCCCCTGGCAGCAAGGATTTCGCCTATTCCGGCGCGATGGCCGAGAAGGGCGGCACCTGGACCTTCGCCGAGATGGACGCCTTCCTCACCTCGCCGAGAAATGCCGTTTCAGGCACCAAGATGAGCTTCGCCGGCCTTCGCAGTGCCGAGGAACGCGCGGCGATCCTTCTTTACATGCGTCAGCAGAGCGACTCGCCGCTCCCGCTGCCCTCCAACTAGAGCGGCCATCCAGGGTGGCCGAGCGCTGCCCCGAGGAATTCGTCGCCTTCGCACACCGTCTCGCCGATCGCTCGGGCGAGGTGATACGGCAGTATTTCCGTCAGCGGTTCGCCGTCGAGTCCAAGGCCGACGAAAGCCCGGTCACGATCGCCGATCGCGAAGCCGAACGGACGCTTCGCGCGATGATCGCCGACGCCTATCCCGATCATGGAGTCATTGGCGAGGAACTCGGCGCGCACAACGATGGCGCAGCGCTTACCTGGATCCTCGATCCGATCGACGGCACCGGTTCCTTTATCACCGGAAAACCGATCTTCGGCACGCTCATCGCCTTGTGGCGTGACGGGAAGCCGCTGCTCGGCGTGATCGACCAGCCCATCTCGGGAGAACGCTGGATCGGCGCCGTCGGCCACGGGACGACCCTCAACGGAACGGCCGTCCGTGTCCGCGCCTGTGGTGGCCTGGACGAGGCCTTTCTCGAGGCAACCGACCCGCACATGTTCGAGGATGCGCCCGCCTTCGAAACGCTGCGCCGCCAGGTCGCGCGCAACCGCTGGGGCAGCGACTGCTACGCCTATGCGATGCTCGCCTCCGGGCACCTCGACCTGGTGGTCGAACGGAAGCTCAAGCTGTGGGACTACGCGACACTCGTGCCGATCATCGAAGAGGCTGGCGGTATCATCAGCGACTGGCGCGGACGCCCCCTGCGACCCGGCGCCGCCGGTGACGTGCTGGCCGCAGGCGACGTGCGGGTGCACCAACAGGCAAGAGATATTCTCGGCAACTAGCCTCACGTTCCCGTGGGAATCGCAGAGACAGAATCGCGACCGTCGGCGATGTTTCGCTATGATGGCTCAAGCCTGACAAAGGGAACTCCGAAGATGCGCAAACTGATTGCAGCCGTCCTGCTGGTTGGCTCGATGACGGCAGGTCACCCGGCCCTCGGCCAGCAGATCACCCAATCGCATGGCCAGACACTGTTCGGTCAACTGAAGTATCCCGAAGGGTTTGCCCACTTCGACTACGTCAATCCCGATGCGCCCAAGGGCGGGACTCTGGTCCTTTCGGCGATTGGAACGTTCGATTCGTTCAACCCCTATATCATCAAGGGCAACGCGGCGGCCGGCATCAGCTTTCTTTATGAGACCCTGATGTCCGGCTCGCTCGACGAGATCGATACCAGCGCCGAGTATGGCCTCCTCGCCGAAAGCGTCGAAACCCCCGATGATCTGTCATGGGTCATCTACAATCTTCGGCCCGAGGCGCGTTGGCATGACGGCAAGCCGGTGACAGCCGACGACGTCGTCTTCAGCTTCGAAACGTTGACCACGAAAGCGCACCCGTTCTATCGCGCCTACTACCAGAACGTGACCAAGGCGGAGAAGCTCGATACTCACCGGGTCCGGTTTTCGTTCAATACGACGAACAACCGCGAACTGCCGCATATCATGGGGCAGATCCCGGTCTTGCCGAAACATTTCTTTGAGACCGCTCCGTTTGAGGAATCGAGCCTTGTGCCGCCCATTGGCAGCGGACCCTATCGAATCAAGCAATTCGAGGCCGGTCGCACGATCACCTTCGAGCGGGTCGAGGACTACTGGGGCAAAGACCTTGCAGTAAACATCGGTCACAACAACTTCGACGAGATTCGCTACGACTATTACCGTGACACAACGGTGTCGCTCGAGGCGTTCAAGGCGCACGAATACGACTATCGCGCAGAGAGCTCTGCCAAGAACTGGGCGACTGCGTACGACGCACCGGCGGTGACGGAAGGCCTGATCATCAAGGAGGAGCGCCCGGACCGAAGCTCGCAGGGCATGCAGGCCTTCGTGTTCAACGTTCGCCGGCCGATCTTCAGCGATGTACGCGTCCGACAAGCCATCAACCTGGCCTTCGACTTCGAGTGGGCCAACCGAAACCTGTTCTATGGCCAGTACACCCGAACGACGAGTTATTTCCAGGGGACCGGCATGGAAGCGCGCGGTCTGCCCGACGGCCTCGAGCTCACCTACCTCGAGCCGCACCGCGCTGCGCTGCCGAAAGAGCTCTTTACAGAAGAGTTCGTGGTGCCCTCGACGGACGGCGCCGGCGAAAACCGCAACAACCTGCGCCAGGCAACACGCATCCTGCGGGATGCCGGGTGGCGGATCGAGGGCGGCGCCCTGACAAAAGACGGGTTGAAACTGGAGTTCGAGGTGCTGTTGGTTCAGCCGGATTTCGAGCGCATCGTCCAGCCGTTCCGGGCCAACCTGGAGAAGCTGGGAATTGCCGTCCGGATCAGAACGATCGACACCTCCCAGTACATCAATCGCCTGCGCGACTTCGACTTCGACATGGTGGTCGGCAGCTTCGGGCAGTCGTTCTCACCGGGCAACGAGCAGCGCGATTTCTGGGGCTCCGACCGTGCGGAAGAAAAAGGATCGCGCAACATCATCGGCGTGAGCAACCCGGTGATCGACGATCTGATCGACAAAATCATTGAGGCGCCGGATAGAGAACACCTGGTCGCCGCGACCCGCGCGCTCGACCGGGTCTTGCTGTGGAACTATTACGTCGTGCCGCAATGGCACGTGGCCACCTACCGAATCGCCTACTGGGACAAGTTCGGACAACCGAAAACGAGACCGAAGTTCGGCATCCCGATCCTGACCTGGTGGGTCGACGCCGAGAAAGAGCGGCGTCTCGCGGAGCAGGGCACAGAGAGGCAATAACCATGGTCCGCCCGAGATACCTGCGCGTTTGTTGGCGCGCGACGGCCATCGCGCTTGGCGCCACGTTGATGGCGGGCGCCGCCGCGGCCGAACCGCGGCACGGCATCTCGACCTTCGGCGATCTCAAGTACGGCCCCGGCTTTTCGCACTTCGACTACGTCAACCCCGATGCGCCGAAAGGCGGCACCCTGCGCCTGGCCGGCGGCGAGGGCACGTTCGATACGGTCAACCCGTTCACGCTCAAGGGAATCCGGTTTCGCGGCGATTCTGCCTCCGTCGTCGCGCTGCCTTACGAATCCCTGATGACAGGGGGTGGCGACGAACCGGACTCGCTGTACGGCCTGGTCGCCGAGTCGGCCGAACTGGCACCGGATCGCCGCTCCATCGCTTTCACGCTGCGTCCCGAGGCGCGCTGGCACGATGGCACGCCGATCACCGTCGCCGATGTCCTCTTCAGCTTCGAAACGCTCAAGAACGATCCGGGCGCCTTCCCCGGTTACCGCATTACCTTGCGCGACGTCCTTGGAGCCGAGGCCGTGGGCGAGCGGCAGGTCCGTTACATGTTCGATCCCGATGCGGTGGCCCTGCGTGATCTACCGCTGGCGGTGGCCGGTCTGCCGATCCTGTCCAGGGCCCACTTCGCGGGTCGAACCTTCGGCGACACCACTTTCGATCCGCCCCTGGGCAGCGGTCCCTACCGGATCGCCGAGGTCAATCCGGGACGCTCGATTACCGTTGAGCGGGTTCCCGACTATTGGGCAGCGAACCTGCCGGTCAACGTGGGCCGGTTCAACTTCGGCAGGATCGTGCTCGAGTTCTACCGCGACCGCGACGTGCAGCACGAAGCCTTCAAAGCCGGCGCGTTCGACTTCCACGAGGAGTTCACCTCGCGCATCTGGGCCACCGGCTACGACTTCCCGGCGGTGCAGGCCGGGCGCGTGATCAAGGAGGCCCTGCCGAACCGGGGCCCCGCATCGCGCCAATACTTCGTGATCAACCTGCGGCGCGACAAGTTCAAGGATCGTCGCGTGCGGCGCGCCATCAACCTGGCGTTCGATTTCGAATGGACGAACAAGAACCTGTTCTATGACGTCTACGCACGGTCCGAGAGCATCTATCAGAACACCGACATGGCGGCCCGGGCCCTGCCGACGGCGCCGGAGATCGAATTGCTTGCCCCGTTCCGGGACCGGCTCCCGCCGGAAGTCTTTACTGAGGTATACGAGCAGCCACAGAGCGACGGCAGCGGCAACAATCGGCGCAATCTGAGACGCGCCCAGGATCTGTTTGCCGAAGCGGGCTGGACCGTACAGGGCGGCCGCCTTGTCAACGCCGTGGGCCAACAAATGAGCTTAGAAATCCTGACGTTTTCGCCGTCGTTCGAGCGGGTCTTCGCGCCGATCGTCCAGAACCTGAAGCGCCTCGGGGTCGATGCCACGATCCGCATCGTCGATTCCAGCCAGTACGCCCAGCGAGTCGACCAGGATCGCGACTTCGACATCACCACGGCGGCGTTCGGCGTTTCCGCCACGCCGGGGGTCGGCGAACGCGGGTTCTGGAATTCGGCGTTCGCCGATCAACCGGGCAGCAACAACGACGGCGGCATCAAGGATCCCGCGGTCGATGCGCTCGTCGAGCGGCTGGCCAGCGCCCAGGACCGCGAGGGCCTGACGCTCGCCGCCCGCGCGCTCGATCGGGTCCTGCTCTACAACCAGTACATCATCCCCCAGTGGTACCGCAGCACCTACACGGTCGCCTATTGGGACATGTTCAGCCGGCCCAGCGATACGCCGCCCAAGTACGGACTCGGCTTTCTCGACACGTGGTGGATCGATCCGGCGAAAGCCGCGCGCCTCAATCGCACTGCTCCATAGAATTGCGCTAGACTCCGCCCCGCGATGACTGCGTATATCGTTCGCCGGCTTCTGTTCATCATCCCGACGCTGTTCGGGATCATGGTGATCAATTTTGCGGTCGTGCAGTTCGCGCCCGGCGGGCCGATCGAACAGATCATCGCCCAGGTGACCGGTACCGCCGTCGACGCCACGGCACGGATCAGCGGCGCCGGCGGCGGCGATGCCGCCCAGTCTCAGCAACAGCAAGGAGCCACCGCGGCCGGCAACCTCGAGTCACGCTACCGCGGCGCCCAGGGCCTCGATCCACAGTTCATCGCCGACCTTGAGAAACAATTCGGGTTCGACAAGCCGCTGCACATCCGCTTCATCGACATGATGAAGAACTACCTTGTGTTCGATTTCGGCGAATCGTTCTACCGCAGCGAGACCGTGGTCGGCCTGGTCATCGACAAGATGCCTGTCTCCATCTCACTCGGCCTCTGGACGACATTGCTGGTCTATCTGATCTCGATCCCACTCGGCATCCGCAAGGCCGTCCGCGACGGCTCCGCGTTCGATGTCTGGACCAGCGGGGTCGTGATCGTCGGCCAGGCGATCCCGGCCTTCCTTTTCGCGATCATGCTGATCGTGGTTTTTGCGGGCGGATCCTATCTCGACTGGTTTCCCTTGCGCGGTCTCGTCTCGGAGAACTTCTCGGAGCTGGGGGCGTTCGACAAGATCGCTGACTACTTCCACCACATCACGTTGCCTATCGTGTCGCTCGTCATCGGCGGTTTCGCCGGGCTGACATTGCTGACCAAGAACTCGTTCCTCGACCAGATTAACCAGCAATACGTCCTGACCGCCCGGGCCAAAGGTCTTACGGAACGCCGCGTGCTCTACGGCCACGTGTTCCGCAACGGCATGCTGATCGTTATCGCCGGCTTCCCCAGCGCTTTCGTCAGTATCCTGTTCACGGGCTCCCTCCTGATCGAGATCATCTTCTCGTTGGATGGCCTGGGGCTTTTGGGCTTCGAGGCCGTCATCAATCGCGACTACCCGGTGATGTTCGGAACGCTCTTCTTCTTCACGCTACTGGGCCTCGTCTTCAACCTGATCGGCGACCTGATGTACGTCGTCATCGACCCGCGAATCGATTTCGAGGGCCGCGATGTCTGACGCAGCGACCGGGGCTACCGAGACAGCCCCGACCGGCGATACCGCCACCCGCGTGCTCGGTATTCGCATCACGCCGTTGACCAGGCGCCGGCTTGCCAATTTTCGCCGTAACCGGCGCGGGTTCTGGTCGCTTTGGCTGTTTCTTCTGCTGTTCCTCCTCAGCCTGTTCGCTGAGTTCATCGCCAACGACCGGCCTTTGATCGTCCGCTACGACGGCGCCTACCTGTTTCCGGTATTCGTAGACTACCCGGAAACCAGGTTTGGCGGCGACTTCGAGACAGCGGCCGATTACCGCGACCCCTACGTGAAGGAACTCATCGCCGAAAAGGACGGTTGGACGGTCTGGCCGCTAATCGAGTTCAGCTACAACACCATCAACTACAACCTGACGCAGCCGGCGCCGGCGCCGCCAAACGCCGACAACTGGCTCGGCACCGACGATCAGGGGCGCGACGTTGTGGCGCGGCTGATCTACGGCTTCAGGATCTCGGTGCTCTTCGGTCTCGTGTTGACCGCGATCTCTTCGGCGATCGGCGTCTTCGCGGGCGCGCTACAGGGTTACTTTGGCGGGTGGACAGACCTCTTGTTCCAGCGCTTCATCGAAATCTGGTCGGGTCTGCCGACGCTTTTTCTGCTGATCATTCTGGCCAGCATCGTCACCCCTAACTTTTGGTGGCTGCTGGGCATCATGCTCCTGTTCAGCTGGATGTGGCCGGTAGGACTCGTGCGCGCGGAGTTCCTGCGCGCCCGCAACTTCGACTACGTGCGCGCGGCACGAGCGTTGGGGGTCACGAACCTCACGATCATGTTCAAGCACCTGTTGCCCAACGCGATGGTGGCAACGATTACCTTTCTGCCGTTCACCCTGGCGGGCTCCGTAACGGTGCTGACCAGTCTCGATTTCCTCGGCTTCGGCCTGCCTCCGGGCTCGGCGTCCTTGGGGGAGCTGCTCAATCAGGGCAAGTCAAATCTCCAAGCACCTTGGCTCGGTCTAACCGCCTTCTTCACCCTGTCGATTATGCTAACGCTGGTCGTCTTTGCGGGTGAGGCCGTGCGCGATGCCTTCGACCCGAGAAAGACGTTCCGCTGATGGCGTTCGTCGAAGTCAAAGACCTCTCGGTCGATTTCCGTGCCGCGGGACGGACCACGCACGCCGTCCGCGAAGCATCGTTTTCGATCGATGCCGGCGAGACCGTTGCGTTGGTCGGCGAAAGCGGGTCGGGAAAATCCGTGACCGCCTTGTCGATCCTGCAACTCCTGCCGTATCCGCTGGCCTCCCATCCGTCGGGCTCGGTTACCGTCGACGGCCAGGAAGTCATCGGCGCGCCGCATGCCGAGATGCGCAAGATCCGCGGCAACAAGGTGTCGATGATCTTCCAGGAGCCGATGACGTCGCTCAATCCGCTCCACACGATCGAGAAGCAGATCAATGAAGTGCTGTTCCTGCACCAGGGCATGAACAAGCAGCAGGCGCGGGCCCGCACGCTGGAGCTCCTGAGCATGGTCGGCCTGCCGGACGTCGAGCAGCGCATTCATTCCTACCCGCACCAGCTTTCGGGCGGCCAACGGCAGCGGGTCATGATCGCCATGGCTCTGGCCAACAACCCGCGCCTCCTGATCGCGGACGAACCCACGACCGCGCTCGACGTGACGATCCAGGCGCAGATCCTGCGGCTCCTGCGAAAGCTCCAGAAAGAGCTCGGCATGGCGATGCTGCTCATCACGCACGATCTCGGGATCGTGCGGAAGATGGCGAAACGGGTTTGCGTGATGAAAGACGGCGAGATCGTGGAGGCCGGGGAGACCGAGCAGATCTACGAGCGCCCCCGGCACGCCTACACAAGGATGCTGATGGAAGCCGAACCCAAGGGCATGCCGAACAAAGCAAGGTCCGATGCGCCGATGGTGATGCAGGGATCCAATGTCCGGGTCTATTTCCCGATCCAGCGGGGCGTCTTGCGGCGGACCGTCGGCTACGTCAAGGCGGTCGACGACATCAGCGTATCGATCCGGGAAGGACACACCGTCGGTGTTGTCGGCGAGAGCGGCTCTGGCAAGACGACCCTTGGACTTGGACTCCTGCGGTTGATCAAGAGCACCGGAGACATCGAATTCGCCGGCCAACCGATCCAGGGACTCGGCTTTCGCGAGGTGCGCCCGTTGCGCCGGGAAATGCAGATCGTGTTTCAGGATCCGTTCGCCAGCCTGAGTCCGCGTTTGTCGATTGGCCAGATCGTCGAGGAAGGTCTCCTTGTCCACACCAAGGTGCGGGACTACGACGAGCGCCGCGCCATCATCGGCGCCGCGCTCGAGGAAGTCGGCATCGACCCGGCGAGCCAGGACCGCTATCCGCACGAGTTTTCGGGCGGCCAGCGTCAGCGCATCTCCATCGCACGCGCCATGGTCCTCAAGCCGAAGTTCGTCGTGCTGGACGAACCGACATCGGCACTCGACATGTCGGTACAGGCGCAGATCGTCGACCTGCTGCGCGACCTGCAACGCAAGCACAACCTCGCCTACATGTTCATCAGCCACGATCTCAAAGTGGTCCGGGCCATGGCAGACGACGTGATCGTCATGCGCGACGGCCGCGTCGTCGAAGCAGGCCCGGCGGCGGACATCTTCGAGCGGCCCCGCACCGACTACACCAAGGCGTTGATGGCGGCTGCCTTCGATCTCGAAGTCGCCTACGAGCAGGCTATCGCGACTTAGGCGGGGGCGTTTAGCCCGCGAAAGCTCCCGACCAGGCGGTCGACAAAGACCGAGCCTCGAACGGTTTTTTGCACCACGACGCTGCGGCGGTCGTTCGGGTCCGGGAGGCGGCGGCAAAGTTCGAGCCCTTCGAGCGCGTCGATGGCGCGCGAGATCACCGGTTTGGACAGCCCGAGTTCGGCCGCCAGGGCGCGCACCGTCGGCGGCTGCTCACACTGGTACACGGCGGCGAGCAGCGCAAGCTGGCGCAGAGTCAGATCGCGGCCTTGACCGCGTGCCTGCGCGGCGAGCATGCCTTTCAGGAGGGAGAGAGCTTCGTCTGGGGTCGGTTGCACGGCGCCGAGTCTAGCGCACGCCGCGCGAATGTCAGCCGCCGAGCAGTGCCTTGAAGTCCATTACCGGAAGTGCGGGGTAAAAATAATGTCCCTGGGCATGGCTGCAGCCCGCATCCCGGAGAAAATCGATCTGCTCCTTGCGTTCCGTTCCTTCGGCGGCGAGATCGAGGTTCAGGCTTCGCGCCATTTCGATGATGGTGCGCACGATGGTGACCGATTGCTGATTGTGAACCAGGCCGGAAACGAAGGATTGGTCGATCTTCAGCCGGTCGACCGGACAGTCGACAAGTTGCGACAGCGATGAATAGCCCGTACCAAAGTCGTCGATGGACACCGTCAGACCCATGCTGCGCAGTTTCGCAATTGCCTCGTTGCGCGTGACCGGATCCCCGGCGAGAGAATGCTCGGTCAATTCGATATCGACGCGTTCCGGAGCAAGCTTGGTATCGCTCAGCGCGTCTTCGATGGTCTGAACGAGATTGTCCTGGCCGAACTGGATTGCCGAGAGATTGACGCCGACGCGAGGCGGATCCTTTTTCAGGGTTTCCCAGTTCTTGGCGTCCCGGAACGCCCGATGAAGGACCCAGTTGCCGATCGGCAGAATGAGGCCGGTCGCCTCGGCCCGCGGGATGAACTCGGCCGGACTGACTCTGCCAAGCTCGGAGTGATTCCAGCGCAGAAGCGCCTCGGCCGCGAGCAGCGATTCGTCTTCCAGATTCATGACCGGTTGGTAGTGCACGTCGAACTCGTCGCGACGCTGGGCCTCGGTGAGCGCACGATCGAGCCGGAGTTCCCGACCAAGACGATCATGAAACGCCGTGCTGAACAGTTCGATGCGGTCGCCGCCGCGTTGGCGCGCCTCGCGAAGGGCAAGATCCGACGCATGTTCGAGCTCGACGAGATCGGATCCGTGAACAGGAAACACCGCAACGCCAACGCTGGCCGGAAGGCGATAGGTCGCGCCGCGTACACGATAGGGTTCGCTCAGGGCCTGGTGAATGCCTTGCGCCAGCGCATCGACCTCCGGACGCATGCCACCGACCTGGGCGACCAATGAAAACTGATTGGTCGCAAGCCGGGCGACCATGGCATCGGGTGGAGCGAGGTCGCGGATCCTCTCGATGGCTTCATGCAGGATAGCGTCACCGATCTCGTAGCCCACCGTCTGGTTGACATCCTGAAGCCGATCAAGCCGCATCTTTGCGAAGGCAACGCGTCCGCCCGTGCGCAACGCTCCGGCAATCATGCCGAGTGCCGGCGCCGCCAGCGCCGACCTGTCGCCCCCTTGTGTGGCAACGTCGTAGAACACCGGTCCCGACAGCGGCTGGGACGGCGTCGCATTGACGATCGTGATGATCTGGGCGACGGCGCCGTTGATCGTGGCGGCTTGTACACGCAGCGACACCGCGAGCATCTGCCCGTTGCGGGTCTTGATTTCGCCGGCCGAGGTGCCGGGGGTGAGTTCGCCCGCCAATCGCTGATCGAGACCAAGCGACCGCATCGGCTGGCCGACGAGATCCTGTGCCTCGAAGCCCGTCACCCTGCAGAAAGGATCGCTGGCGTGCGCGATCTTCCCTGCTCCGTCGACAATGAGTACTGCGCCAGTAACCGACACAACCCGTACCGAACCCCCAATACCGGCCACCCGGATATCCCCAGATTTGTCCACAACCTGCAGGAGAAGGTGGCCCAGCGTCTAAACCTGAAGATGCGTCGCTGACATATTGTTTTATCAGAGCTTTTCTTGTCCGCAATGGAGCTTTGCCCAGCCCTAACCCGGCAGTGTTTAGGGGTCCTGTGGATAACTCGCGGGCGCCGGCCGCGGCAAGACAGGGCGCGGCCGCTCAGGGTACGTTGGGCAAGCGGACGCCGCGACGACCCCGGAGATGCAGCACATAGTCGCCGGACACGATCCGGGCACCATCGGCGACCTCCAAGAGATAGACGTAGGTCCACGCCGAAACGCGGCCGTGGCGCTGCGTTGTGACCGGCAGCTGAAGGCGCGCGTACTGCGCCGGCTCACCCGACCGGGTGCCCTCCACGCCCTCGTAGCGGTCCAGCAGCCTGAGCGAAGGCTGCGGCGTCCTGAGGACATAGACTTCGCCTCGAACCCAGTCGCTACCTGCCGTCGAGGGTACCAGCCCGGGATAATTTCCAAGATCGTACAACGATCCGCCGATGTGACCGTCGTCGAAGAACCGAGCGTGCTTTTGGAACAGGGCATGGACCGGCGCGCCCACAGCACGTCGCAGCGTGCCGTAGACGAACAGGAGCGAGCCCGGATGCGCTGTCATGCGCCAAACCGATGCCGCAGAAATTCCAGGACCGCGCGGATCGCCATGGCTTCGCCGCCCTTGGGGCGGCCCGGGCGGCTATCCTCGTTCCATCCGAAAAGATCGATGTGCGCCCATACCTTGGCGTTGGCAACGAACGTAGAAAGAAAGAGCGCGGCAGTAATGGCGCCGGCAAACCCACTGGTGCCTGCGTTGTTGATGTCGGCGATCGGGCTGTCGATGTAGCGGC
Source organism: Alphaproteobacteria bacterium (assembly GCA_038148335.1). Taxonomy (GTDB): domain Bacteria; phylum Pseudomonadota; class Alphaproteobacteria; order SHVP01; family SHVP01; genus CALJDF01. Next base: position 77,640 of record JAYQVF010000001.1, read on the forward strand.
GATAGGGCTGCCAGAGCGGCAGGCGCCACAGCGGATCCAAAGTCCGATCGCCGGCGCCGAGAAGCCCCATCGCAGTATCATCGTCCCCGCAAAACAATGCGGGCAGGTCCGGCCCCAAGGCAACCCGGGCAGCCCCGGTCAGAGTCGCACAATCGAGAAGGAAATCGGGCGATTCCTCGTCCGCCAGGGCCAGCGCGTCTGCAAGGATGACGCGACCCTCTGCATCGGTATTGCCAATCTCGACAGTCGTCCCGTGTCGCGTACGGATGATGTCGCCCGGCCGATAGGCATTGCCGGCGATATTGTTCTCGACTGCCGGGATGACCACCCGCAGGCGAACCGGCAGGCCGCCGTCCATGATGAGATGGGCGAGGCCGAGAACCGCCGCCGCGCCGCCCATGTCCTTTTTCATCAGGCGCATGCCCTGCGCCGGCTTGATGTCGAGGCCGCCGGTATCGAAGCACACACCCTTGCCGACCAACGTCACCTTGGGGTCACTTGTCCGGCCCCACCTGAAGTCGATGAGTCGGGGCTTCTTTTCCGCTGCCTGGCCGACGGCATGGACCGCGGGAAAATTACGCTCGAGGATTTTCCCTGACACGACGGTCACCTTTGCGCCGAACTTCCTGGCGAGCGCGGCGGCGGCGGCGGCAAGCTCGGGAGGCCCCAAATCGGCTGCCGGCGTGTTGATCAGATCGCGCACGAGCGTGGCCGCGGCGACCTGACGACGGACCTCATCTCCATCGGCGGATTGCGGCATGACCAGCTTCGGCCACCTGCGGTCCGCGCCGCTTAGGTAGGCGCGATAGCGGTAGCTGCCCAGGCCCCAGCCGATGGCAAGCTGGGTCGCTTCATCGGCGGTCGGCTTCGTGACGATTTCGTAGGTGCCTGCTGCCAGTTGGCCCGGCAGGCCGGCGACGGACCACAGGTCGACCTGCTCGCCGATACAAGCCAGCACGCGTGGCTGCGCCTTGCCTTGCGCAGGGAGAACGGCAACCGCACCGGGGCGCGGCTCGAAACCGCTACGCACCAACCATGCCTGGACGGCTTTCGACTGTTTATCCCGCCAGGCGGGAAACGTCTTGCCGGCAATCAGTTCGATCGATGTCGTCGAAGCCGTGCGCCGGCCTGCAAACGCTTCATTCATGTGGAACCACGTATCCCAATTGTCAGGTCGCCAAGTTTAACGCATCTTGGCCGCCTTCTGAGCAAGGGGAGAACCATGGCGACGACGCTGATCGTGGGCAGCAAGAACTACTCATCCTGGTCGATGCGGGCCGGTGTCGCGATGAACCACATCGGCAGCCCTTACGACGAAGTGGTGATACCGCTTGGGCTCGCCGACACGCGGGAACGCATCCTCCGGTACTCCGCCGCGGGACTTGTCCCCATCCTGCAGGAAGGGCCGACGACAGTATGGGACAGCCTCGCCATCATGGAGTATCTGGCAGAAAAGCATCGCGACGCGGGTCTTTGGCCAACTGCGCCGGACGCCCGCGCATTCGCTCGCTCGATTTCGGCGGAGATGCACGCCGGCTTTGCGGCGCTTCGACGCGAGTTGCCCATGAATTGCCGGCGCCGCTACGCCCGCTTCCAGGTCGGCGCGGATGCGGCGCGAGACGTCGCGCGCGTCTGCGAGATCTGGCGCGATGCCCGCAATCGCTACGGAATCCCGACCGGGGGGGACTTTCTGTTCGGCGACTTCGGAGCGGCCGACGCGATGTTCGCACCGGTCGTATCGCGCTTCGTAACCTATGGCGTGAAGACCGATGCGGTCATCTCTGCCTATGTTGACGCTGTGATGAACGCACCGGCCGTACGGACGTGGATAGAGTCCGCGGCTGCCGAATCCATGATCGTCAAGTACGAGTTGCCGGACTAGGCCGACCTGGTTCTCTTGACGGCTCTCAGGCCGCCGACGGTCAGGATCGTCGACAGCACGATGAGCGCGGATAGCCAGAAAATCCACCGCGGATCGGCATGATCCATGATCCAGCCGAAAACGACCGGCATGAGCATGCCGCCCACCGCGAGACCGGTCGAGACGAATGCAAACACTTTTCCCATCGAGCCGGGCGGCGTCACGCTGCGCACCAGCATATCGCGCGAGGGCTGCACCATCCCCGTCACGAAGCCGGCTGCCGTGAGCACAGCGACCATCCCCGCGATCGGGAGAGAAAACGTGCCGGCCAGGCCCAAGAGCACGGCGCCGGCAAGAAAGCCTAGGGTAGCAACCAGTTCGGGCCGTCCCAGCCGGTCCGCAATGAGACCGCCGGCGAGGATCCCTGTCGATGCACCGATGGCGAAGCCAGTGAGAACACCGTTGGCCGCGGCCAAGGGCGTGTCGTAGATCGCTACCAGCGCGGCGACCGAAAAGACGCGTATTGCACCGGTTCCCATGGCAATGAACATGAAGAACAGGAAGGCCATGAGAATGGGCGGCGACAGCAGGAGACGCATTCCGGTAAGCGCCGGCGCAGAGTCGGACGCGCCCGCGCCGGGGGAAGCATCCTCATCTCCTACCGACAGCTCGCTACCCGCGGCCCAGAGGAACAGGGCGACGACCAAACCGAAAAACCCGACAATCACCAGCGCGGTACGCCAATCCCAGACCAGGGTGAGACCAATCATGACGGCGGGCGCGGCCGCCCAAGCGATGTTTCCCGAGAACGTGTGAATCGAAAATGCGCGCCCCAGACGTTCGCGCGGCACTCTTGCGTTGAGAATGGCGTAGTCGGCCGGGTGGTAGACCGTGTTGGCCAGACCCGACAAGACAAATAGCGCAAAGATCGCCCAATAGGTCGAGGTCAGAGCGATCGCCGCGACCGACAGGCTGTGCAGGACTAAACCGGCCAGCAGGATCCAACGGGCGCCGATACGGTCCACCAGGAAACCCACCGGTGTCTGCCCGATGCCCGTCGCCAGGCTTGCGACGGTCATCAGCATGCCGAGGGCCGCGTAACTAACCCCGAGTTCGTCCTTCAGCAGAGGGAAGAGCGGCGGCAGGACAAGGACATAGAAGTGGCTGAAGAAGTGGCCCGCAGAAACCAGCGCAATGATGCGCGTTCCCGACTTCTGTGGCAGAGCAACATCGGCCATCTCAGGCCTGCTCACGCATGCAGTCGGGGTTTGCGCAAGAAATCGGCGCGGTCGGCAGAACGGACCACCACCTCTAGGGTCTGGCCGTCTTCGCGCCGTATGGTCAACGGAACCTCGACCCCTGCGGGCCCGAGCGCCCAAACCTTGCGGAAGAACTCCGACAAGCTCCCGACGTGGGCTCCGCCCACGTCAAGCACCTCGTCGCCGATCTGGACCCCGGCCCGGCTGGCGGGGCCGGTACTGGCCATGCCAGCCACGACGATCGCATCTTCGTTCTCGGCGGCATAGAGACCCATCCAGGGCCTCGCCGGCCGGCCGCTATGCCCGGTGCTGGTCATCGATGCGAGGATCGGCTTCATCAGGTCGATCGGTACGATCATGTTGCCGTCGGCACCGTCGGGGCCGACGCCCTGGACAAAAAGCGAACCGATGCCGATCAGACGCCCCTGACGATCGATCAGACCGGTGCCGCCCCAGTTGGGATGCACCGGCGTTGTGAACAGGGCCTCGTCCAGGAGGTATTCCCAGGAACCCGCAAATTCTCGCCGATCGACGATGCGCCCCGACAGCGAGTGGCGCCGACCGCCGCCGGCAGCCAGAACAATATTGTCCCCGATTCTCGCATCGGCGGACGAACCGATCTCGAGGGGCCGGATCGTTAGACGACCCAGCGCCTGTACAAAACCCAATCCGGTTTCATGATCGAAACCGATGACATCGCCCGCGACCGTCTGTCCGTTGTTGGCGACGATCCATACGGATTCAGCCTCGGTGACGAGATAGCCGATCGTGACGATGAGGCCGCTATCGGAGATCAGAATGCCGTTGCCGGCCCGTTCGGTGCCCAGCACCTGCGCGGTGAAAGCGTCCTCGGGGACCTGGGAACGGATGAAGACGGCGGCGGAAAGAGCCCGCTCCAGGTCGTAGTTATGATCCTCGGGGCGCGGACGCGCCTCGACGGGGATTTCCCACTCAACCTGTTCGTTGCCGCTCATTCGACGGTCCTAATCTCCAACGCCGTACCGTTCGCCGCCGCATCGTACGATCTGGCGGAGGGGGTGGGATTCGAACCCACGTTACGAGTTACCGTAAACACGCTTTCCAAGCGTGCGCCTTAAGCCACTCGGCCACCCCTCCTCACGATGGGAGGCGCATCTTAACCAGCGAAACCGGCCTGTCCAACGACCGCGAAACCCGCATTCTGCGGGAATCTTCCTAACTTTCACCGAGCTTCAGCGCGGCGATGAACGCCTCCTGCGGGATGTCCACCTTGCCGATGGTGCGCATCCGTTTTTTGCCCTTCTTCTGCTTTTCGAGCAGTTTGCGTTTGCGGGAAACGTCGCCACCGTAACACTTGGCGAGAACGTCCTTGCGCAGGGCACTGATGGTTTCGCGCGCCACGACCTTGCCTCCGATCGCTGCCTGGATCGGAATCTTGAACATGTGGCGCGGGATCAGGTCCTTCAGGCGCTCGCAGATGGCGCGGCCACGCGCCTCGGCATTGGCGCGGTTAACGATCATCGCCAGGGCATCCACCGGTTCGCCATTGACAAGAATCGACATCTTGACAAGATCGCCAGCCTCGTACCCGTCGAGCTGGTAGTCGAAGCTGGCGTAGCCGCGGCTGACCGACTTGAGGCGGTCATAGAAATCGAACACAACCTCGTTCAGCGGCAGACGGTATGCCGCGACCGCGCGCGCCCCGACATAGGTGAGGTTCTGCTGAATCCCGCGGCGTTCCTCGCACAGTTTAAGAACGGCGCCCAGATATTCATCCGGCACCATGATCGTCGCCTTGATCCAGGGCTCCTCGACCTCGGCGATGCGCGTCGGGTCCGGCCAGTCGACCGGGTTGTGCAACTCGAGCACGGTATCGTCGGTCAGATGGGCGCGATAAACGACGCTGGGCGCAGTCGTGATCAGGTCGAGATCGAACTCGCGCTCCAGGCGCTCCTGAACGATTTCCAGGTGCAGCAACCCGAGAAAGCCGCAACGGAATCCAAAGCCAAGTGCTGGCGACGATTCCTGCTCGAAATGAAACGAGGAATCGTTGAGGCGCAAGCGGGCGAGGCTTTCCCGGAGCTCGGGGAAATCGTTGGCCTCGACCGGAAACAGGCCGCAGAACACCACAGGGACACTGGGCTTGAAGCCGGGTAGCGGCTTCGCCGCCGGGCGTTTGGCGTCTGTCAGCGTATCACCGACGTTAGTGTCGGCGACCTCCTTGATGCCGGCGGTTATGAAGCCCATTTCGCCAGGCCCGAGTTCCTCGACAAGGACCCCTTTGGGCGAAAAAAAACCGACCCGTTCCACATGGTACTCGGCGTCGGTCGCCATCATGCGGATTCGCATGCCCTTCTTGAGGTGCCCGTCATAGACGCGGGTCAGGATCACGACGCCAAGATAGGGGTCGTACCATGAATCGACGAGCAGCGCCGAAAGCGGTGCACTCCCATCTCCCTTGGGCGGCGGCAGGCGGGTGACAAGCGCTTCCAGGATGTCGTCGATTCCGGCACCGGTTTTTGCCGAAACAGGAATGGCGTCGCTCGCATCCAGGCCGATGACGTCCTCGATCTGCTGACGCACGCGGTCGGGATCGGCGGCCGGCAGATCGATCTTGTTGAGCGCAACGACGATCTCGTGGTTGACGTCGATCGCCTGATAGACATTGGCCAGAGTTTGCGCCTCAACGCCCTGGCTGGCGTCGACCAGCAGGATCGAGCCCTCGCATGCCGCCAGACTGCGGCTGACCTCGTAAGCGAAGTCGACATGGCCCGGCGTGTCCATGAGGTTGAGTTCGTAGGACTGACCGTCCTTTGCCGTGTACCCAAGGCGTACGGTTTGGGCCTTAATCGTGATTCCGCGCTCGCGTTCGATCTCCATCGAGTCGAGGAGCTGCGCCTTCATTTCGCGCGCCTCGACGCCGCCGCAGCGCTCGATCAGGCGATCGGCAAGAGTCGACTTGCCATGATCGATGTGGGCGATAATGGCAAAGTTCCTGATATGCGCGAGATCGGTCATTGCGATGCGTCTCGCCCCGTCCTAGCTTCGCAATGCGCCACCCGTTGCCTTGGCGATCGCATCGACAACCTTGGTTGCGACGGCATCGATTTCGGCTTCGGTCAGGGTCTGGCCGGCGGGTTGTAGTGTGACGCGTAGCGCGACGGATTTCTTGCCATCGCCGAGAGCGGCACCGGCGAAGACATCGAAGACTACGGCATCGACGACGAGCTTCTTGTCGGCGCTAAGAGCCGCAGCGACAAGCCTTGCCGACTCGACGTCACTGTCGACTAAGAAGGCGAAATCGCGATCAACCGGCTGAAACGCGTTCAATTCGAGCGCACCCCGATTCGCCGAGCCGTCGCGGCGGCGTTGCGGCAGCGCATCGAGATAGACCTCAAAGCCAACGCACGGGCCAGCGCAGTCGAGTGCCTGGAGAATCCGGGGGTGAAGTTCACCGAATACGGCAAGAACCGTTTTCGGTCCAAGTTTCACGGCACCTGAACGTCCCGGGTGGTACCAGACCGGCGTATCGGCCGAAACCTGAAACTTGGCAACCGGCGCGCCCAGTTCTTCAAGTATGGCCATCACGTCCGCCTTGGCGTCGAAGGCATCGACGTCGCGCGCCTTGCCATGCCAGTTGCGTGGAACCGCTTGCCCCCGGCGCAGCCCGGCTAACACCATCGACTGATCCTCGGGCCGGGTGCCGGCGTATTGAGGACCTGCCTCGAAGAGCCCGAGATCACCAAGACCGCGATCGCTGTTGCGTGCGGCGGCACTGACCAAGTTCGGCAACAGGCTGGGGCGCATCACATCCAGGTCGGCACTGATCGGGTTGAGAAGCGTGAGTTCCGCCTGGGCCCCGCCGAAAAGCTCAGCAAAGCGTTTGGGCATGAAAGACCAGGTGACGCATTCGTTCAGGCCGCGACCTGCCAGAACACGACGCGCTGTGACGCGGCGGCGCTGCTCCGGCGTCAGGGCCGGGCGGGTGACCGCCCGCTCCTTGGCCAGCGGCGTGATCGGGATCGAATCGTAGCCCCTGATCCGGGCAACCTCTTCGACGAGATCGGCTTCGCCGTCGATATCGCGCCGCCAGGAGGGCACGCTCATGACCAGGCGCGCACCGTCACGCTGCGCCTCGAAACCGAGGGATTCGAGAATCGCCAGACTTTCGTCCTCGGGAACGTCGAGACCGATCAGGGCATGGACGCGCGCGGGCCTGAAATCGACCTTCTTTTCCCACTGCGGGACATCGCCCGACACGACGATCTCACTCGGCTCGCCGCCGCAAAGCTCCAGGACCATCTGCGTCGCGAGATCCATACCGGAAAATACTGCATCGGGGTCAACGCCGCGCTCGAACCGGTAGCGGGCATCGCTGAGAGTTCCAAGGCGCCGGCCGCTCATCGCCGTGCGCACGGTGTCGAACAGAGCCGCCTCGATGAAGACGTTAACCGTGTCGTCACTGCATCCGGAGGATTCGCCGCCAATAATGCCACCCAACGCCAGCGGCCCATCGTCGTCAGCAATCAGGGTCACCGAATCGTCGAGGTCGTATTCCTTGCCATCGAGAGCGAGAAGGGACTCGCCGCCGCGCGACAGTCGAACATGAATTCCACCCGCGACCGTGTCGGCATCGAACACATGAAGCGGTCGACCCCGGTCGAAGGTGATGAAATTGGTCATGTCGACCAGGGCCGAGATGGGGCGCAGACCGATGGCGCGCAACCGATCCTGCAGCCATCGCGGGCTCGGGCCGTTCTTGACGCCCCGGATGTAGCGGCCGACGAAAAGCGGACAAGCATCGTCGTTCTCGCCCAGCCGCCGCTCGACGCCGATCGGGCTCTTGAACGAACCGGCAGCGACCTTTGGCGCCGGCGTCTTGACGCGGCCTAGGCCGGCGGCTGCAAGGTCCCGTGCGATGCCATGGACGCCAAGGCAATCCTGCCGGTTAGGCGTGATTGCGATTTCAATGACGGGATCGTCGAGACCGGCATAAGCCGCGTAGGCCGATCCGACCGGCGCATCCTCCGGCAGTTCGATGATACCCTGATGATCTTCGGAAAGGCCCAGTTCCTTCTCGGAACAAAGCATGCCGCTGCTTTCGACACCGCGAATCTTCGCGTTCTTGAGATGAAGGCCGGTTCCGGGCACGACCGTGCCCGGTGGCGCAAACACACCCTTGAGTCCGGTTCTCGCATTGGGCGCGCCGCAGACGACCTGAACCGTTCCCGCGCCGGTGTCGACCTGACAGACCTTAAGCTTGTCGGCATCCGGGTGGGGACCACACTTTGTGACGGCACCAATGATGAACGGAGCGAGGACCTGACTCGGGTCGGTGACGCTTTCGACCTCGAGGCCGATGGCGGTCAACTTGTCCGTGATCTCCGAAAGCGAGGCGTCGGTGTCGAGATGCTCCTTGAGCCAGCGCAGTGTGAACTTCATCGCGCCAGTCCTCCGGAAAGCGTCGGCACGTCGAGGGCGCTGAAGCCATAGTGGCGAAGCCAACGCAGGTCCGACTCGAAGAAGGCGCGAAGGTCCGGAATGCCGTACTTGAGCATGGCAATGCGGTCGATTCCCATGCCGAAGGCGAAGCCCTGGTATTCGGTCGAATCGATCCCGCAGTTTTCGAGGACACGCGGATTGACCATGCCGCATCCGAGAATTTCCAACCAGTCGTCGCCGGCACCGATGCGCAGCTCGCCGCCATCGCGCGAACAGCCGATATCCATCTCCGCGCTCGGTTCGGTGAAGGGGAAATAGCTCGGCCGGAAGCGATAGGGCAGATCGTCGACACCGAAGAAGGCGCGCACGAACTCGATGAGGCATCCCTTGAGATGTCCCATGTGCGTGGTCTTGTCGATGACCAGGCCTTCGACCTGATGGAACATCGGGGTATGCGTCATGTCGGAGTCGGAACGATAGGTTCGTCCCGGCACGATGAGACGGTGTGGCGGCGGGCGCGAGGTCATGGCGCGGATCTGCACCGTCGATGTGTGCGTTCGCAGGAGCCGGCGCTGATCCTCGCCGCCCTCGGACAGGTAGAACGTGTCGTGCATCTGCCGCGCCGGATGTTCGGGCGGCATGTTGAGGGCCGTGAAGTTGTGGAAATCGTCCTCGATGTCGGGACCTTCGGCGAGCTCGAAGCCCATGTCGGCGAAAATCGCGATCAGTTCTTCGGTGACCTGGCTGACCGGGTGGATGGTCCCCTGTTGTTCGGGACGCGCGGGCAGTGTGACGTCAATGCGCTCCGAGCGCAGCCGGGCGTCGATGGCAGCGGCCTCGAGGGCCTCGCGTCGGGCTTCGATCGCCGCCGTGACGGCGTCTTTCAGTTGATTGAAGGCCGGTCCGGCAGCACGGCGTTCATCCGGCGACATACTGCCGAGTGACTTCATGAGATCGGTGACGCGCCCCTTGCGTCCAAGCGCGGCAACCCGCACCTGCTCGAGTTGATCGAGCGAGTCGGCGCCGGCGGCCGCGGCGATCAGCTCGTCCTGGATTTCCTGCGGATTCTGCATAGTCATCACGTGAGGGCTCCTGAAGGGGCCCTTCGAGACTGACTTCCGGAAGGGCCTGGACTAGGCCTCAGCCTTCGCCGGTGCGTTATCGAGAGCAGTCCGGGCGGCTTCGGCGAGTTTACCAAAGGCCCCAGGCTCCTTGACGGCGAGATCGGCCAAAACCTTGCGGTCGACGTCGACGCCGGCGAGCTTGAGGCCGTTGATAAATCGACCATAGGTCAGCCCGTGTTCCCGCGCCGCGGCATTGATTCGCTGGATCCACAGCGCTCGGAAGTTGCGCTTGCGCGCGCGACGGTCGCGGTAGGCGTACTGCAGGCTCTTTTCGAGCCGCTCGGTCGCGATCCGGAAGTTCGCGCTGCTGCGGCCACGAAAGCCCTTCGAGGCCTTGATGACTTTCTTGTGACGGGCGTGAGTCGTTACGCCCCGTTTTGCGCGTGCCATCGGATTCGCCTAGCCGTAGGGGAGGAATTTCTTGACGATCTTGGCGTCGGATTCGCTGAGAATCGCGGTGCCGCGCTGCTGACGAATCTGCTTGTTCGTCCGCTTGATCATCCCGTGTTGTTTGCCGGCCTGGTTCATCCGAACCTTGCCCGTACCGGTCAGGCGGAAACGCTTCTTGGCGCCGCTCTTGGTCTTGAGCTTGGGCATTTTGCTTCCTTTCTGTGCTCTGAAGCTGCGAGGCGGATAGGCAATGCCCTTTGGGCCCGGCCGCCAGTCAAGGCGCGCGTTATACCGACAGGCAGGGGCGAAAACAAGCATTCCCGAGCTTTTCTGGATCAACGTTGACATCAAATATATGAATAGATATTCATATATTTGATGATTGAGCATGTGCAGGAATTGGCCGAGATCTTCCGGCTTCTGGGCGATCCCAGTCGCCTCCGCGTCCTTGATCAATGTCGTGGCGGGCCCAGGGCCGTCGGGACCATTGCGACCAACACAGGTCTGTCGCCGTCGCTCGTCAGCCATCATCTCCGCCTCCTGCGCGCCGCCAGGATGGTCCGTGCCGAGCGCAAGGGCCGAGAGATGCACTACGCCCTGGCGGATGCCCACATCGACCGCGTTCTCCGCGACCTGAGCGACCATCTCGAAGAGCCACACGATGAGGACACCACAGGATGAGCGGGGCCTGCCATCATCATCACGACGAGGCTGGCGCCGGCGCGCACAGCCGGGATTATCGCCGCGCACTCTGGATCGTCCTCGCCATCAACGCCGGGATGTTCTTGGTCGAAGCGACCTTTGGCGTGATCGGAGGATCCGTCGCGCTCCAGGCCGACGCGCTGGACTTTCTTGGCGACGCCGCGACCTACGGAGTGAGTCTCGCGGTATTGGGTCTCGCGCTGCGCTGGCGCGCGCGTGCAGCGCTGCTCAAAGGCGCGACCATGGGTCTCTTTGGATTCTGGGTCCTTGGCAACGCAGTCGCGCACGCGATGGCCGGTCATGTACCGTCGGCACCGCTCATGGGCGGCAACGGCATGGCCGCGCTTGCCGCCAACGTAGCCAGCGCCATGGTCCTGTTCCGTCATCGCGGCGGCGATTCAAACCGGCGCTCGGTGTGGCTCTGTACCCGCAACGACGCGATCGGAAACATCGCCGTCGTCGCCGCCGGCGCCTTGGTCTTTGTGCTGGGGAGCGGTTGGCCCGATCTTGTGGTGGGCGGCGCCATGGGCTTGCTGGCCCTGCACAGCGCCGCCACCGTCGTAGGTCAGGCGAGGCGGGAGCTCAGGTCGGCGGCCGCCTAGCTATCGCGGCGCGATGACCATGGTCATCATGCGCCCTTCCATCTTGGGAAACTGCTCTACCTTCGCGATTTCATCGACCTGGTCGCGAACGCGTTCGAGGACTTTCATGCCAAGTTCCTGGTGCGCCATTTCGCGGCCACGGAAACGCAAAGTGACTTTCACCTTGTCCCCTTCTTCGAGGAACCGGTTGATCGAACGCATCTTGACGTCGTAGTCGTGTTCATCGATGCCGGGACGCATCTTGATCTCCTTGACCTCGATGACCTTCTGCTTTTTCCGCGCGGCGTTTGCCTTTTTCTGCGCCTCGTACTTGTACTTGCCGTAGTCGAGGAGCTTGCAGACGGGCGGGCTTGAATTGGGGGCGACTTCCACGAGGTCGAGACCGGCCTCTTCGGCCATAGCCAACGCCTCTTCGATTCCAACGACGCCGACAACCTCACCATCGGCAGCAACCAGCCGGACAGCGGGAACCTTGATCTCGTCGTTGACGCGCGGCCCTTGCTTTGCGACGGGGGGCGGCGCGTTATGAGGTCTACGAGGTATGCGTGTACTCCATCATTTGTTGAAACATGCCGTGCACGGCTCTGACGCCGGCACGAGAAACGTTCAGTGCCGCAAATCGGGCGGCGCAGCTTCCTCGCGCAGGATATCCACTGCCTTTTCCAGCGCAAGGACTTCTTGCCGGTTGTCGCCGAGCTTGCGCAGCGACACGGTTCCCTCGGCAGCTTCCCGTTCGCCGAGTACGAAGATATAGGGCACCTTCGCCAGCGAATGTTCGCGGACCTTGTAGTTGATCTTCTCGTTCCGCAAGTCGAGTTCGGCCCGCAGGCCCGCAGAATTCAGCCGTTCTACCGCGGCCTTTGCCGCCTCGTCGGCGGCCTCGGTAATGGTCGCCACGACAGCCTGTACCGGCGCCAGCCACAGCGGCATGCGGCCGGCGTGGTGCTCGATCAGAATTGCGATGAACCGCTCGAAGCTGCCCAGAATGGCCCGGTGAAGCATCACGGGCCGGTGCTTGGCACCGTCTTCGCCCACATATGACGCATCGAGCCGCTCCGGCAGGACGAAATCAACCTGCAACGTGCCGCATTGCCAGGACCGGCCAATGGCATCGGTCAGATGAAATTCGAGCTTGGGACCATAGAAGGCGCCCTCGCCCGAGTTCAGCGCCCAATCGAGACCCGCGGTGTCGACCGCCTCGCGCAACGCCGCCTCGGCGCGGTCCCAGACCTCGTCCGAGCCGGCGCGTACCGGCGGTCGGTCGGCAAACAGGACCTTCACGTTCTCGAAGCCGAAGTCGCTGTAGACCGTCTGCAGAAGGGCACAGAACTCGACGGTCTCCGCGTTGATCTGGCGCTCCTCGCAAAAGATGTGTGCGTCGTCCTGGGTAAACTGCCGCACGCGCATCAAGCCGTGCAGCGCGCCCGAGGGCTCGCTGCGGTGGCACGATCCGAACTCGGCCAGGCGAAGCGGCAAGTCCCGGTAGCTTTTCAGACCCTGCCGGAAAATCTGGACATGACCGGGACAGTTCATCGGCTTGAGCGCGAGGACGCGATCACCTTCGTCCGCCGCCGTGAACATGTTGTCGCGGAATTTTTCCCAGTGACCCGAAGCCTCCCACAGCTTTCGGTCGATCAGCTGCGGTGTCTTGACCTCCTGGTAGTCCGCCGTGTCGAGCCGCCGGCGCATGTACTGCTCCACCGCCCGGTAGACGGTCCAGCCCTTGGGATGCCAGAAAACGCTGCCCACGGCTTCTTCCTGGAGGTGGAACAACGACAGTTCCCGGCCGAGACGCCGGTGATCACGCTTTTCCGCCTCTTCCAAACGGTGCAGGTAGGCCTTTAGTTCCTTCTCGTCGCGCCACGCCGTGCCGTAGATCCGCTGCAACATCGCGTTGCGCGAATCTCCGCGCCAATAGGCGCCGGCCACGGACATCAGCTTGAAGGCGTGACCCAGCTTGGCTGTGGACGGTAGATGGGGGCCGCGGCACAGGTCGAGGAAAGCCCCCTGCCTGTAGACGCTGATGGCCTCTGACTCGGGAAGATCGCGAATGATCTCGGCCTTGTACTTCTCGCCGAGTTCTTCGAAATGGCGGATGGCGTCCTCGCGATTCCAGACCTCACGGGCGATATTCTCGGCGCGATCGACGATCTCGTGCATCCGCGCCTCGATCTTTTCGAGGTCCTCGGGCGTGAACGGCTCTTCGCGTGCAAAATCGTAATAGAACCCGTTCTCGACATTGGGTCCGATGGTCACCTGGGTTTCCGGATAGAGTTCTTTCACCGCCTCGGCCAGAACGTGCGCCGCATCGTGACGCAGGATGTCCAGCGCCTCGTCTTCGTTCTTGGCAGTAATGATCTCGACAGACGCATCGGCATCGATCGTCCGGGTCAGGTCCCAGAGCGCGCCGTTGACGCGTACGCATAGCGCGGCCTTGGCCAGACCGGGCCCGATGGCAGCGGCAACCTCACCCCCGGTAACCGGAGAATCGAACGATTTCTTGCTCCCGTCGGGGAGGGTTATGGCAGGCATGTCTGCGAGAGTACTGACCGTTGTTGAACGTGGCCCGGATACTTCCGGCGAACGTCCTTCAAGTCAAGGAACCGGCTACGTGCCGGACAGAACGCCACGATAGACATCGAGCGTAGCGGCACGCATCCGTTCCACCGAGAAGTGCCTCTCGACATGCGCCCGCGCCACCATCGCCATCGTTTGCCGGTCTCCGCCGGAAAGCGCTATCGCCTTCCTGATCGCCTCAGCGAGGGCCTGTGGGTCGTCCGGGGGTACCAGCCACCCGGTTTCGCCGGCCAAAATGGTCTCCCGCGCGCCACCGTGATTGCTGGCGATGACCGGGCGCCCCATCGCCTGCGCCTCCACGGCAACCCTGCCGAATGCCTCGGGGTCGGTGGAAGCGGAAACCACCACATCGGCAAGCATGTATGCCGCTGGCATGTCGCGGCAGTTGTCGATGACATGGATGACGTTCTCAAGACCGCGATCGCGCACCATTTTCTCAAGCTCGCCCCGATAGCCGTGTCGCCCCTGATCCGATCCGATCAGGAGGCACCGAACATCGTCCCGCCCCAGGACTTTGAGCGCCTCGATGAGCACCGTCTGTCCCTTCCAGCGGGTTAGACGCCCGGGCAGCATGATCACGGGCATGCCGTCCTGCAAACGCCATGCGGTCGCAAGCTGGATCATCCGTTCGGCCGACACATGTCCCGGATCGAAGAGCGACAGATCGATCCCGCGATGGATGGTCACGATCTTGGCGCCGCTGACTCCGTGCCGCCTGGCGATATGGCGGGCGATGAAGTCGGAGATCGCAATGACCCGCGCGCCTCGTGCCATGATCGAATTGTAGAAGTTCTTGATCGGATTCGCCGCGTTGTAGGCCCCGTGATAGGTCGTCACGAAGTGACAGCCAATCCGCTTCGCTGCCACAAATGCGATCCAGGCAGGTGCACGACTTCGTGCATGAACGATGTCGACTTTACGGTCATAGAGTAGTTCGGTCAGCGCACCCGCGTTGCGGTGCATGATCCACGGGTTCTTGCTCGCCAACGGCAGCGTGATGTGCTGCGCCCCTACACGATCCAGTTCGGCCACCATGGGGCCGCCCGAGGAGGCAACGAGGCTCGTCCAGCCTTCCGCGGCGACGGCCGCCGCGATGTCGATAGTGCCACGTTCGACGCCACCGGTGACAAGCGCGGGCACTACCTGCAGGATCACCGGCTTGCGGTCGCTGCCAGGGGCATGTGCGCTTGTGAAGTGGGTACGGTTCATGCGATCAGGTATATGTGACCAACGATCCCCCCGGTGCAAGCACGTCCCCCGCAACGCTCGCGCGGGGAAACAACCAGCACGTTGCATTTCATCTTACGACAGGCCGTGCGCCGGGCGTCATTTTTCTCGGAGGCTTTCGCTCCGACATGACCGGCATCAAGGCGCAGGCACTTGAAAGCGCCTGCAGAAGCGCCGGGCGATCCTTCGTCCGCTTCGACTATTTCGGCCACGGTCAATCGAGCGGCGACTTCACCGACGGCACCATCGGTCGCTGGCGCGAGGATGCCCTCGCGGTTCTCGACGAACTGACAACCGGACCGCAGGTTCTTGTCGGGTCGAGCATGGGTGGCTGGATCATGCTACTGCTCGCTATCGCGCGACCGGAGCGCATTGCCGGTCTTGTCGGCATCGCAGCCGCCCCGGATTTCACCGAAACCCTGATGTGGCCGTCTTTCGACGAAACCGTTCGCCGACAACTCGAGACCGAAGGTCTCTATCTCGAACCATCCCCCTACGACCCCGAGCCGACGCCGATCACCATGAAACTGATCACGGAAGCCAGGGCGCACCTCGTTCTTTCAGACCGGATTCCTTTTTTCGGGCCGGTCCGTTTGATTCAGGGAACCGCAGACCCGGATGTGCCCTGGCAACACGCGCTGCGGCTTGCCGATGCCTTGATCAGCGAAGACGTTACGGTGACGCTCGTGAAGGGCGGAGACCATCGTATTGTCCTCGCCCGCCCAGCTCGACCTGATCTGCCGAGCGGTCGACGAGTTGTGCCACAGTCCTAGCGCCGACGCGGTACCTGCGGCGGCTCGCTGAGCAACGCCCGCAATCCGTCCCGATACGTCGGAAATTTCAGCCGATAGCCCAGTTCGGACTTCAACCGGTCGTTCCGCACGCGCTTGTTGTCGAGATAGAAGCTGCGAGCCATTGGCGACATTTCGGCTTCGTCGAAACCTACCTCTGCGGGAGGCTCCTTTCCCAACAAGGAGCATCCAAAAGACACGACGTCCTGCGGCGGCGCCGGTTCATCGTCCGTAACGTTGTAGACCGCTCCTGGATTGGGCCTTTCCATGGAGGCGAGGATCGCGCCGGCAATGTCGTCACGGTGGATGCGCCCGAGGACGAGGTCCGGCTTGATGACACGGCGTGCCGTGCCGGCCCGGATCGCGTCGAGCGGATTGCGCCCCGGTCCGTAGATGCCCGCGAGCCGAAATACGTGAACCGGAACCCGATGCTTGCGATGGAGGTCAAGCCACTGCGCCTCGGCCCGGACGCGGCGTGCGCTTCGTTCGGCAGTCGGCGCCAGATCCGTCTCCTCGTCTACCCAGGCCCCGCCGCGGTCGCCGTAGACGCCCGTTGTCGAGAGCAGGCCGGCCCATTCCAAAGCG
>JAYQVF010000002.1:0-13542 GCA_038148335.1 Alphaproteobacteria bacterium
CCGACCCGCGGGTTCAGATGATCGCCTTCTCCGACCTCGTCGCCAGCCGCAAGTCCCAGTACAAGCCGGACGTCGCCTAGCCGACGCGGCGCCTATCCTGGACCTGAAGAGTTCCTCTAGCGGAAGGTGTTGAGCGGAATCTTCACGTAGGAGATTCCGTTCCCTTCCGGCGGCGGCAATACACCCGCGCGCATGTTGATCTGCACCGACGGCAACAGCAGGACCGGTACCGCCAGTTTCGCGTCGCGCTCGGTGCGCATGCGCACGAACTCGTCCTCGCTGACTGCAGCATTGATGTGGACGTTCCCGGCATTCTGGGCGGCGACGGTCGTCTCCCACGCATAGTCGCGTCCGTTCGGCGCATAGTCGTGACACATGAACAATCGGGTTTCCGGCGGCAGGGACAAGGTGCGGCGGATCGAGCGGTACAGCGTCCGCGCATCGCCGCCCGGAAAGTCGCAGCGCGCTGTGCCGTAGTCCGGCATGAACAGGGTATCGCCGACGAACGCGGCATCGCCCGCGACATAGGTCACGCAGGCGGGCGTGTGCCCCGGCGTGTGCATCACCCGCGCCTCGATCCCGCCGATATGGAACGTCTCGCCGTCGGCGAACAGATGGTCGAACTGACTGCCGTCGGCGGCGAAGTCGGCTTCCGCGTTGAACACCTTCCTGAAGGTGTCCTGCACGACGCCGATGCGATCGCCGATGCCGGTGCGGCCGCCGAGCTTTTCCTTGAGATAGGGCGCGGCCGTGAGATGGTCGGCATGGACGTGCGTTTCGAGCAGCCAGTCGACCGTGAGGCCGCGTTCCGTCACGAAGGCGGCGACCTCGTCGGCCCTGCCTGTATTGGTCCATCCCGACTTGGCGTCGTAGCCCAGTACCGGGTCGATCACCGCGGCGCGCTTGGTCTGCGGATCGACCACGACGTAGGTCACCGTGAATGTCGCTTCGTCGAAGAACGCGGTTACGTCCGTCGCCATGAGCCCTCCTGGCGGACTTGAGTGTGCTCGGCGCAGACTATTCCACGGGAATCAGTGTGAAAACGCCCCGGGCGTCCTTTTGCGCCGCCGCCCGGTTCGCGGGCAGGCGCACCAGCGTCGCGTTCCGCCAGTCCGTCGTGTGTTCCGCGAAAAAGCGGCTGTAGGGATTCCCCGACGTGCCGGGCGCGACCATGAACACCGACCGGTCGAGGTCGCCGAGGTCGTAGACGGCGCGGTAGCCGGCGCCATGGCCGTTGACGAACTGGCCATCGCCGCCGCCGCCATAGCCGCCGCGCCGCAGGGTGTAGTTGCCGCCGCCGGATTCGACCGTGATCCCGAGCCAGCGCGGCACACCGGGCAGGAAACTCAGCGCCGGGTGGACAAAGCGCGCGGGGTGCGCCGCGCCCCAGCGCCACGTGCGGGCGTCCTCGCCATGCTGCTCGCCCAGCGCCGCCAGCGCTTCGTCCAGCGCCCGGCCCGTCATCTCGCTACAGGTCTCGCCAACCGCGCTGCTGCGATCGTCGCACCAGGAACCCCCATCGTCGCGCAGGACCTGGTGCAGGCGGCGCGGGTCGACGCGCCCCCTCTGTTCGCCGAGGTCGTCGCCGAAAACGAGATCGTCGAGCCGCGCGTACCAGGCTGCGAACACCGTCGGCGCCGTCTTGTCCGCGTCCATCCGGTAGTCCCACGCCGCCAGCAGGGCCACGGCCCGGATCGCGGCAGCGCTGCGGTCGGCAGTCGGCAACCGCGCCAGCATCGCCGGCAGCAGAAGGCGCGCCATCGGCGACAGCGTATCGCCCTGCAATGCAACGTGGCCATCGACGGTCGCCGGCGCGTCGTCGCCGAGAAGTACTTCCGCCAGCCGCTCGGCGCGAAACGGCGGTTCCCAGTCGGCGCTGATGAAGTACGGATAGTCATCGCCGACAATACGGTTGTTGGCATTGAAGATGATGCCGCGCGGATCGCCGCGCCGCTGCGGCAGGTCGTCGAACGGGATGTAGCCGGTCCAGTCGTTGTCGGGTAGGCGTCCCGGCACCAGCCCGCGGCCGTCGCGCCGGACCGGCACCAGTCCGGGCGCGAAGAAACCGATGGTGCCGTCGGCATCGGCATAGACGATGTTCTGCTGCGGCACGCCGTAACGGCGCAGCGCGTCGCGAAAGCCGGCCCAATCGCGCGCGCGGTTGAGGTCGAACATCGCTGCCGGTGTCAGGTCGGCATCGTCGAGCGCCGATGCCCGCAGCACGACGACCGCAGTCTCGCCGGCATGCGTTGCCGCGCTGTCGATGACGTCGGAGATGACGGGTCCGAACGGCGTTTCGCGCACCCGCAGCGTGACGTCCTCGCCCAGGCGAACGGCGATCCGCTCTTCGCGCACGGCGAAGGCCGCGGTCGTGTCGCCGACGCGGTAGGCGTCGGGGCCCGCGATGTCGAGTACCAGAAGATCGGTCAGGTCGCCGTAGGTCGTCGTCAGGCCCCAGGCAATATGGCCGTTGTGGCCCAGCAGGTGCACCGGCATGCCCGGCACCGTCGCGCCGGTCATGCGCAGGCCCGGCGCCTCAATCCGGGCCAGGTACCAGATGCCGGGCGCCGTCAGGCCGAGATGCGGATCGCTCGCCAGGATCGGCTTGCCCGACCCGGTGTGTGTGCCGTCGACCGCCCACGCGTTGGACGCCCGGCGCGGCTGCAGGAGCGCAGGCGTCGCCGCCAGCAACCGGGCGGCATCGACGGGCAGGCGCGTTCCCTGGGCAAGGGTCACCGGCGCGTCGTCGAGGTCGGTCGGCAGCAGGAACTCGACCTCGTCGGGCGTCAGGCGATCCAGCAGTGCGGCGCGGCGCAGTTCATCGAACCAGTTGCCGCCCAGCATGAGTGCGAGCAGCTTGCCCAGCACCAGCGAATCGGCGGGCCGCCAGCGCTCCGGCCGGTAGGCGAGCAGCGTGAATTCCGGCGGCCACGGGCCCTCGTGTCCGGCGATGTAGGCATTGACGCCGTCGGCGTACGCATCGACCGCGCCGCGAACCGGCGCCGGCAGCGCCTCGTACTGGCGTTCCGCGCTGCGATAGAGCCCAAGCGTGCGGGTGAACCGGTCGGCGACGAGGCCCGGCCGTCCGACGATTTCCGCAACGCGTCCCGCGCCGATCCGGCGATAGATATCCATCTGCCACAGACGATCCTGCGCATGCGCGTAGCCCAGTGCGAAATAGGCGTCGTCGTCGTTCGCGGCGTAGATGTGCGTCGCACCGACGTTGTCGCGCACGATCTCGACCGGCGCCGCGATGCCATCAGCGATCTGCGCGCCGTTCCAAGCCGGCAGCGAGGCGCTGAGCCACAGGCCGATCGTTACGACAACGGCGACGAGAACGACGATCAGGACGGCGGCGACACGTGCGACGCGGCCAGCCATGCGCAAGATCACGCCCATCGCCGTGCCGTTTCGGTGCGCATCAGGGTTAACGCGTTAAGCATATCGGCGCGCGATTTCGGCGCGTGTCTTGCATTTGTTGTCGAAGAGTTTTCTCGAGCCAACCTGAAACCGGGGCCAACGTGGAACGACCGATCGTTCTTTTCGGCGGGACAGGGCAGATCGGGCGCGAATTGCGCCTGCAGCTCGGGGCGTGGTGGCCGGTTCTCGCGCCGCCACGGACCCAGGTCAATCTTGCCCGCCCGGAAGAAGTCACTACCTACCTGCGCCTTGCGCGCCCCTGCCTGATCGTTAACGCCGCTGCCTATACCGACGTCGACGCGGCAGAGGACGACGTCGAGGCGGCGATGGCGGTCAATGCGCATTTGCCGCTGATGCTCGCGGAAGAGGCGTTCGACCGCAACATCGGCCTCGTTCACTTTTCGACCGACCTCGTGTTCGACGGCCGCCGCGGCCACGAGCCCGACCCCTACCGCGAACGCGACGTGCCCAATCCGCTCAACGTCTACGGGCGCAGCATGCTGCGCGGCGAATCGGCGGTCCGCTATACCGATCCGCCGCACCTGATCTTCCGCACCAGCCGGGTGTTCGGCCTGCGCGGCCGCAATTTCCTGATGGATCTGGTGACGCTCGCCGGCGCGCACGACGACATCAACGTGGTCGACGACCAGTTCGGCAGCCCGACCTGGTCGCGCGCCGTTGCCGTTGCCGTCAGCGGCATCATCAAGGATCTCGACGGTCCGCGTTCGCCGTCCGGCATTCGCGCGCACAGCGGGATCTACCACCTCGCGGCCTCGGGCGCCGTCAGCTGGCACGCCTTCGCCGAGACGATCCTCGATGGCGCGCCCGGCAGCCCCTATCTCGACTACGACGGCGCGCACCGGCCGACGCTGCGCGCGATTCCGTCGGACACCTATCCGTTCCGTGCGCTGCGCCCGGTCTATACCGCGTTGTCCAGCCGGTCGGCGCGCAAGGCTTTCGGCATCGACCTGCCGGCGTGGCAGGACCAGCTCGCCGAATGCCTCCGCTCGATGCCGGGCTAGGTCACGCGTCGTACATCGTCGTCGCATTGCCGGCGCCGCCGAACGCCGCGATCAGACGGTCGCGCCAGATCTTCACCGGATCGTCCTCTTCCAGCAGCCGGAACGGACTGATGCTGCGCGCCCACTGGAACGCACCCAACACGATGTAGTCGGCAAACGCCGGCGCGCCGCCGGAAAGAAAGGGCTGCTCCGCCAGCGTCAGGCGCAGCGGCGCCAGCCCGGCGCGAAGGGCGACGACGTCGCGCTCGCGGTTGGCCTGCACCGCGGCGAAGGGCCGGTCGAACCGGGCACTTCGGGTCTCGATGAAATAGGGCCGGTCTGCCGCGTCGAGATGATCGTAGATGTCGGCAATGACCAGAGGCTGGATCAACGGGTGAAGCGTCGTGTTGGTCCAGTGGTTGATCAGCCGCGCCTCGCCGCGGGCGATCTCGTTGCCGAACAGCGCCGGCCGGTCGGCGTGGTTGTCCTCGAGATGGCAGGCGATCGCGAACGAGTCGACCACCGTGACCGCGCCGTCGACCAGGATCGGCACCTTGTCCTGGCCGGAAAAGGCGATGGCGTCCTTGTCGGTGAAGCGCACCGGTACGTAGTCGGCCGCCAGTCCCTTGTGGGCCAGCGCCATGCGGATGCGCCAGCAATAGGGGCTGAAGCGCCGGTCTTCGATCCCGGTCAGTTCGTAGAGCGTCAGGGTCATTGCGTCCTCACCCAGATTCGAGTCGCCACGTCCGATGCCGCCGCGCTAGCCTTGCGGCGACCAGTTCATTTTGCGTGCCCGATCCTAGGGTGCCGATCCCGCCACCGGAAGGAAGAGACCATGGCTACCGTCGAGATTTTCAGCGCCGAAGTCTGCCCCTATGCCCATCGCAGCCGGCTGGTGCTGATGCACAAGGGCGTCGACTTCACGCTTACCGAAGTGGACCTCAAGAACAAGCCGGACTGGTTTGCCGAGGTGTCGCCCTACGGCAAGGTGCCGGCGATCCGCCACGACGGGCGCATCGTCTACGAATCGGCGATCATCAACGAATACCTCGACGAGGTGTTCCCCGAACCGCCGCTGATGCCGGCGACGCCGCACGAACGCGCCATGGCGCGGATCTGGGTCGACTACGGCAACACCCGCTTCAACGTCGCGAGCTACCGGTTTCTGCGCGAGAACGAGGCCGACAAGCAGGGCGAATTGCGCGAGGAACTCGACGAATGCCTGGTCTTCATCGATCAGGGCATGCGCAAGGCGAGCGCCGGGCCGTTCTGGTTCGGCAAGACGCCGACGCTCGTCGACTACAGCTACTATCCGTTCTTCGAACGCTTCTGCAACGTCGAGCACTATCGCAACTACACGATGCCGGCGTCGTGTTCGCGCCTCGTGGCCTGGATCGACACCATGAAGGCCTTGCCGCACGTCCGCGAGATCGCCAACGAACCGGCCTTCTACATCGAGCGCGCTGCGGCCTACGCGAAACCGTCGCCGGGGCGCCAGGCGGCGGAATAGCCCGATGCACCAACGACCCCGTTGGGGCCGTTCGCGCTGAGATGAGGAGAATGACGTTGGTCGCCGGCGGGAGAGTTGACCCGGCCGCAAACTGACATCAGGTCTGGGGGAACACTGGCCTGGTGTCCGCGGCCGGGTCAGGAGGGCCGACGCCTTGCAATATCGGGGGGCAATGGGGCGGACGAAGGGCCGAATCTGGGCATTTTTGTGATTTCGTACGGGGACTATGCCCTCGGCGACGTTGCCCTCGGCGTGGCGCCGTGCCTATCATTTCCTTGGGGAAGAGCCCTCCATCCGGAGGGTCGACAACAAGTCCGGGGAGAACCGCGACGATGAGCCAATTGCCGCTCTTGCGTTTCAAACGCCAGGACCGCCGCTGATGGCAGAGGTCCATTCAATCCGCCAACGGGAGCAAGGGTCGAACTTAACCCTCTCCCGTTTTTCATTTCCGGTCTGCTTCGACCGGGGGGAACTCAACCAGATCCTGTCGGTCTACAGCCGCCGCGTCATCGCCGGCGACTGGTGCGACTATGCGATGAACGCCGGCAGCCACGAGTCGGTCTTCGCCATATACAAGAAGAAGTCGCGGGTACCGGTTTTCCGGGTGATCAAGCGGCGCTCCGGCAAGGCCCCCTACGCATTGCTCGATTCCGGCGGGCAGGTCCTGCGGATGGGCGCGGAACTGGCCCTCGTACTGGCGCCGCTCAGTCGCAAGAAGAAACTGCGCCTGGTCTGAACCGGTTGATTTGACGCAGCGGCGCCGCGGCGCCGTTGCGGCATGATGGACGCCGACCGGGGTAATCCGTCGTGGAACTTTTTCTGCCGCTCTTTCTGATACTGATCCTTGCGCGTCTGGCGGGCGAGGTCAGTCTTCGCCTGGGTCAGGCCCAGCTTCTTGGCGAGGTCGTGGCCGGGATCATCATCGCGCTCCTCGCGCCCTTCGTGGCGGACCGGGTGCCGCTGCTGGCCGATCTCGGCAACAGCGAGCCGGTCCATCTCGTGTCCGAGTTCGGCATCTTCTTTCTCATCCTCGCGGTCGGGATCGAAATGCGGCCCGGCGAATTGCGCGAGGCCTCGCGGACGTCGCTGTTCGTCGCGCTCGGCGGCGTCGTCGTGCCGCTGTCGGTCGGTATCGCGCTCGGCTATCTGTTCCTGCCGGAAACCGCGTCGCGGCCAGCGCAGGCGCTGTTCATCGGCGTCGCCATGTCGATCACGGCGGTGGCGGTCGCAGGGCGCGTCCTGACCGACTTTCGCCTGTTGCATCACCGGGTTGGGCGTACCGTCATCGCGGCGGCCGTCTTCGACGACATCCTCGGGCTGCTGCTGCTCGCCATTCTCACGGCGGTGATCTCCACCGGGCATGTGCCGCCAGCCGGCGCACTGCTTTGGCTGCTGGCCAAGGTTGCCATCTTCTTCGTCGCGACGATCGGCGCCAGCCGGTATCTCTACCCCTGGGCCGCGCGGGTCCTGGGTGCCGCCGAGTCGAGGGCGGCCGGCTTCACCACGCTCCTGGTGGTCGCCTTCGCCTTTGCGGTCTTTGCAGAGGCGATGGGGATGCACTTCATCATGGGCGCCTTCGTCGCCGGCCTGTTTTTCGAGCCACGCCTCATTGGCGACCGGGCATATCAGGACATCAAGCAAGGGGTCGACATCTTCACCTATGGCCTGCTCGCCCCGGTGTTCTTTGCCTCGATCGGCCTGCGCCTCGATCTCTCGGCCCTATGGCACGTGCCGGGATTCCTGCTCCTGCTCATCATGACGGCGATCCTTGGCAAGCTGGTCGGTTGCGGTACTGCGGCGCGGTTGTCGGGACTGACCGCGCGCGAATCGGCGGCAGTGGGCCTCGGGATGTCGGGCCGGGGCGCGGTCGATTTCGTCGTCGCCAGCATTGCGCTGCAGGCCGGCCTGTTCATCGACGGCGCGGACGACCCGCACGTCGCAACCCTGTTCTCGGCGCTCGTTCTGACATCGATCGTGGCGACCAGCATCACGCCGCAGGTCCTGCGCCGTGTCGCAGCGCCGCTGTCGCGCAGCCGCCCTATCAACTAGCAGGCAAAAAGAAAGCCCGGCGCAAGGGCCGGGCTTTCGAGGGTCGTAAACTTGCGGCTATTCGCGATTGCCAATCAGGTGCATCAGCATGACGAACAGGTTCAGGAAGTCGAGGTAGAGGTTCAGGGCGCCCATTACGGCCGTCTTGGCCATCAGCTCGCCGCTGCTGCTCACCGCGTCGTAGGTGTTCTTGATCCGCTGCGTGTCCCAGGCGGTCAGGCCGGTGAAGACCAGCACGCCGATCACCGAGATCACGAACTGCATCATGGTCGAGCCGATGAACAGGTTCACCACCGAGGCGATGATGATGCCGATCAGGCCCATGAACAGGAACGTGCCGAACTTCGTCAAGTCGCGCTTGGTGGTGTAGCCGTAGAGGCTCATCGCGCCGAACAGGCCGGCGGTGATGAAGAACACCCGCGCGATGCTCTCGCCGGTGAAGGTTAGGAAGATATTCGACAACGACACGCCGAACACCACCGTCACGCTCCAGAAAAGGAGCTGCAGCGTGGAGACTTTCATCCGGTTGACGCCGAAGTTCATGGCCAGGATGAAGATAAGCGGCGAAATGACCGCGGCCCAGCCCAGCAGGCTCGGCGTCAGGAAGCCTTCGGGCGTCGTGTTGTAGAAGACGTCCCTGAGCGAGGTGTTCGCCACCAGCCAGGCCGAGACGCCCGTGATGACCGTGCCAACGCCCATGTAGTTGTAGACCCGCAGCATGTAGGCGCGCAGGCCCTCGTCGACGGCGGCGGTCTGGGTGGTCGCGCCAAGACGGATGTTCGGTTCAGCCATTGGTGTCCTCGAAGGTTCCAGCGGTTGCAAATGAGTCGCGGGTAATATGGCAGTCGCGGGCCCGAATTCAAGGTTTTCCCGGCATCGCGGGCCGATTCTGACGCAAATGTAAGCGCCGGGGCGCTATTCAGTACGCAGGACGGGCGCCGGGCGCTGCGACAGCGCCACCCAGGTGCCGACGTAGCCCAGCGCGGTCACGATCGCGATCCCGGCAACCGCCGTTCCCAGCGTCGAGACCGGCAGGAACAGCCACTCCGCCTGCATCACCTGGGTGATGACCAGCCAAGCCGCCAGCGTGCCGAGCGCCGCCGCCACGGCCGCGGTCAGCAGCCCGAGCATGAGAAACTCGAGGATGTAGGCCTTGAGCACGTCGCGCCGGGTCGCGCCCAGCACCTTGAGGATCACGGCGTCGTACACCCGCCGGCGGTGCCCGGCGGCCACTGCGCCGACCAGGACCAGGATGCCGGCAGCAATGGTGATGGCGGCGGTGCCGTTGGCCGCGGTCGCGATACGCCGCAGCAGCTGGCCCGCGGTTTCGATCACCTCGCGGACCTTGACCACCGAGACGTTGGGGAAGGCGTCGGTGACCCGCCGGTAGGCCTCTTCCTCCTGCGCCGGTTCGAAGGCGGCGGTCCCGAGGTGGGTCTGCGGCGCGTTCTCCAGCGTGCCGGGGGCGAACATGACGATGTAGTTGATGCCGAAGTCGTTCCAGTCGATCTCGCGCAGCGAGGCGATCGTCGCCGTCACCTCGCGGCCGAGGATGTTGAAGGTCATGGTGTCGCCGACCTGCATGCCGAGATCGCGCACGACATAGTCCTCGACCGAGATCAGCGGCGGCCCGCTGTAGTCGGCCGGCCACCATTCGCCCGCGACGATGCGGCTCTTGGCCGGCACCGTGCCCGAATAGGTGGCGCCGAACTCGTAGCGCTTGATCCAGTTCATGTCGGCGGGGATCGCCGCCTCCTCCAGCGGCACGCCGTTCAGTTTGACGAGGCGGCCGCGCAGGTTGGGCACCCGCTCGAGCGCCTGAGAACCCGGCACGCCGCGCACCGTGGCGTCGAAGGCGTCCGCTTGCTGCGGCTGGATGTCGATGAAGAGGAATGACGGCGCGATCTTGGGAATGCGGCTGTCGACCTGCTGCGCAATGTTGCCCTGCACCAGCGCCGTGGTGACGAGCACGGTCAGGCCCACGCCCAGCGCGACGACGATGCTTGCCGTCGGCGCGCCCGGCCGTACGATGTTGGCGAGCGCCAGCCGCAGGGTCGTGTTGCGTACCCGCGGCAGCCGTTTGACCAGGGCGACGATGCCGCCCGCCGCGGCGCGAAAGCCGATCAGCGCCGCGATAATGCCGACCACCATCCAGCGCGCGATCGACGGCTGGCCGGTGCCGAAGACCGCGAGGGCGACGAGCGCCGCGGCGGCGAGCACCGTCAGCACGACGTAGCCGCGCCGCGGCCAGCGCCGGGCGTGCGCGACGATGTCGCGGAACAGCGCCGCCGGCGCCACCTCGCGCGCCCGCGCCAGCGGCCAGACCGAGAACGCCAGTGCGGTCAGGATGCCGAAGGCGGTCGCCAGCAACAGCGGCCCGGCATAGATCCCGGCCTCGGTCGGCACCGGCAGCGCCTCGGCATAGAGCGCGAGGCCGACGAACGGCGACAGGATGCCGAGCCCGAGCCCGACGGCGATGCCGACCACGGCAAGAAGCCCGATCTGGATCATGTAGGTCAGAAAGATGGTGTCGCCCCGTGCGCCGAGGCACTTGAGTGTCGCGATCGTCGCCGTCTTGCCGGCGAGGTAGGCCTGCACCGCGATACCGACGCCGATGCCGCCGACGGTCAGCGCGGTGACGCCGGCCAGGGTCAGGAACACGGCCAGGTGGTCGATGAACCGCCGGATCGACGGCTGGGTGTCCGTCGCATTGCGCACCCGCCACAGGGCGTCGGGAAACGCCGCATTGAGCCGTTCGGTGAAGGCGGCGTAGTCGGCGCCGGGCTCCAGCTGCACGCGGTGGCGGAAGCGGATCAGGCTGCCCTCGCGTCCCAGCCCGGTGGTGGCGAAGGCGTCCTCGCTCATCATCACGCGCGGACCCAGGCTGAAGGCGTTGGCCACGCGGTCCGGCTCGTGGGTGATGATGGCGCGGACCTCGTAGCTGCTGTCGCCGAGGCTTACCCGGTCACCGAGCGCGACGCCGATGCGCGCCAGCAGTTCGGGTTCGACGACGATGCCGTAAACACCGTCGCGCGCCTCGAGCGCGCGATGCAGCGCCTCGCCGGTGCTCAGCGTCATCGCGCCGTAGAGCGGGTAGGGCGAGTCGACGGATTTCAGTTCGACGATGGTGCGGTCGTCGGCGCCGCGCGCCATGGCGCGCAGTTCGCGTACCTTCGAGACGGCGACGGCGTTGTCGTCGAGCCAAGCACGCGCCGCGACCGGGATGTCCTGGGCCGACTGTCCCACCTCGATGTCGCCGCCCATGATGGCGCGGGCGTTCTGTTCCAGGCCTTCGACGATGCTGGCCGACAGCGACCCCACGGCGGCGATCGCAAAGACGCCGAGGGCGAGGCAGGCGAGAAAGACGCGAAACCCGCGCAGCCCGGTGCGCGCTTCGCGCAGGGCGAAACGCCAGGCCAGCCGCCAGTCCTGGCTGTTCGGCATTGCTATTGCGCCGCCACGGCGCCGGCGTCGGCCATCAGCAGGCCATCGGTCATGCGCAGCACGCGGTCGCAGCGCGACGCGAGCCGCGCCTCATGGGTGATGAGCAGCAGGGCGGTGTTCCTGTCGGCGCGGATCGAGAACAGCGAATCGATGATCGCGCGTCCGGTATCGCCGTCGAGATTGCCGGTCGGCTCGTCGGCAAGGATGAGGTCGGGGTCGCCGACGAAGGCGCGCGCCAGGGCGACGCGCTGCTGCTCGCCGCCCGACATCTGCGCCGGGTAGTGGCCCAGGCGATGAGCGAGCCCGACGGCGGTCAGCGCTTCCTCGGCGCGCCCGAAGGCATCGTCCTTTCCGGCCAGTTCCAGCGGCACCGCGACGTTCTCGAGCGCGGTCATGGTCGGGATCAGGTGAAACGACTGGAAAACGATGCCGACATGGCGGCGGCGGAACAGCGCCAGGCCGTCCTCGTCCAGGGTCGCGAGATCGGTGCCGGCGACGACGACGGCGCCGGCGGAGGGCTTTTCCAGGCCGGCCACGATCGACATCATCGTCGACTTTCCCGAGCCCGACGGCCCGACGATGCCGACGGCTTCGCCCGCACTCATCGTCAGGTCGACCCCGCGGAGGATCTCCACGGGACCGGCGGCGCTGGCCAACGTCAACTTGACGCCGCGCAGGCGTACCAGTTCTTTACGGGCGATATCGGGGGTGGCAGGTTCGGCGGTCATGACGGGGCGGGTATCCAACTTTTTGCAGACGACGGAAACGCAGGCGCCGCTCGCCCCCCGCGCGTCTTCCCAATATCGGGCAAAACACCGTGTTTTCAACCGGTTGGTTGCCGTTCTCGGGATCACGTTGGCGTTGGCGGCAGCGCCGGCGGCC
Organism: Alphaproteobacteria bacterium; assembly: GCA_038148335.1. Lineage (GTDB taxonomy): Bacteria > Pseudomonadota > Alphaproteobacteria > SHVP01 > SHVP01 > CALJDF01. Next base: position 12,307 of record JAYQVF010000002.1, read on the forward strand.
CGTGCCGCCGAGCCCATCATCCTTGCGGTTTTGGGCGATAGTTTGACGGCCGGCTTCGGCCTGGCGCCGGACCGGGCGTTTCCGGCCCGCCTCGAGGCCGCGCTGCGGGCGGCGGGCGAGGACGTGCGGGTCATCAATGCCGGCGTGTCGGGCGATACCTCGGCCGGCGGGCTCGCCCGGCTCGACTGGGTGCTGGGCGACGAACCGGACGCGGTGATCGTCGAACTCGGCAGCAACGATTCCCTGCGCGGACTTGATCCGGCGGATACCTACGCCAATCTGGAGAAGATCGTGCTTGCGCTGAAGGCGCGCGACATGACGGTCATGCTGGCCGGTATGATGGCGCCTCGAAATCTCGGGCGCGAATACGTGGAGGAGTTCGATGCGATCTACCCGCGCCTCGCCGCCGCGCAAGACATTCTTCTCTTTCCGTTCTTTCTCGACGGTGTCGCACTGAACCCCGCGTTGAATCAGGCGGACATGATTCATCCCAATGAACAGGGCGTCGACGCGATCGTGTCGCGCATGCTGCCGTCGGTGCGCGCCTTGCTGGCGCGCGTCGCGCGCTAGGGAGGCCGGTGCCATGTATCGCCTCTTCGCCGGACTTCGGCTCCCCGACTCCGTCATCGCGCGGCTCGTCGGCCTGGGCGGCGGCGTCCCCGGCGCCCGCTGGCAGCAGCCCGAACAGGTGCACCTGACCTTGCGCTTCATCGGCAACGTCGACGGCGGGATGTTCGACGACGTACGCTATGCGCTGGCCCGCGCCGGCAGCGGCGACGCCTTCGATCTGCAGTTGAGCGGGGTCGGCAACTTCGGCGAAGGCCGCCGCGCCCGCGCCATCTGGGTCGGACTGCTCGAGAGCGCGCCTTTGACGGCGCTGCAGGCGCGGATCGAATCGGTCCTTGTGCGCGCCGGTCTGGAACCCGAACAGCGCAAGTTCAAACCGCATGTCACCCTGGCGCGGCTCAAGAACCCCGACATGGACCGCGTGCGCCGCTTCCTGACCGAGAACGCCATGTTCCGCTCCGATCCGTTTCGCGTCGATGCCTTCCACCTCTATTCCAGCCAGCTCTCGCACAACGGGTCGATCTACCGGATCGAAGAGAGCTATCCCCTGGCGGCATGATCCCATGAGCGACGACATGAGCGACGACAGGCGCGACGACGAATCTCTCGACGCTGGCCGGTTGCCGCTGGCGCAGCGCATCTCGCGCTGGATCGAGACCCGTCTGGGCT
>JAYQVF010000002.1:13642-32533 GCA_038148335.1 Alphaproteobacteria bacterium
GGCCGGTTGCCGCTGGCGCAGCGCATCTCGCGCTGGATCGAGACCCGTCTGGGCTACGAGTTTCTTTGTCACGACTGCAACAATGCGACGCGCATCGGCGTCGCGCCGCGGCGCTCGGGGTGTCTCGGCCATTGCGGGCTGACCAACCGGCAGCGCGCCGAAGAGTATCGCATGGGCTCGGACGCCTACACGCCGCGGATCAGGAACCGCTACACCATCGGCGGCGGCGCCATGGACTAGCGCCCGAGATGGTGGGCGCGGATGTGGCGCAACAGGCCGCCCGACGCGTCGTGCACCAGGTCGAACACATGATCGAACCCTTCCGGTCCGCCGTAGTAGGGGTCCGGCACGTCCTCGAGGGCGGGCGTAGTGGCAAAGCGCAGGAACAGGCCGATGCGGTCGTGCGCATCGCGCGGCGCGGCGCGCATCAGGTTCCCCAGATTGTCGCGGTCCATCGCCAGCACGTAGTCGAAAGCGGCGAAGTCCTTCAGCGTGACCTGTCGTGCGCGCTGGGCCGAGATATCGATGCCGCGCCGGGCCGCGGTCTCGCGCGCGCGGGGATCGGGCGGCTGGCCGACATGCCACGACCCGGTGCCGGCGGAGTCGATGTCGATCGCATCGCCGAGGCCCGCCTCCGCCACCAGGGCGCGAAACGTGCCTTCCGCCATCGGCGAGCGACAGATGTTGCCGAGGCAAACGAACAGGACGCGGGTCATGGCGCCCAGCTTGCCACAGGCCGCGTGCCCGGCCTACATGGGAGCATGGCGCGCTACCGCAATATCGTCGTTCTCACCGGCGCCGGCATTTCGGCGGACTCGGGCGTCGATACCTTCCGCGATTCCGACGGCGTGTGGTCGCGGTACGACTGGCAGGAGGTGGCGACGCCGGAAGGTTTCGCCCGCGATCCGGCGCGTGTGCACGCGTTCTACAACGCGCGGCGCGCCGGTCTGGCGACGGTCGCCCCGAACCCGGCCCATGCCGCGCTCGCGCGGCTCGAGCAGGACTTCGACGGCTCGGTCCTGATCGTCACCCAGAACGTCGACGATCTGCACGAGCGCGCCGGGTCGCGCAACGTCATCCACATGCACGGCGAGATGACGAAGGTGCGCTGCCTGTGCGAACAGGAACGCGTCTTCGACTGGGCCGACGACGTGACCGTGGCGACGGCATGTCCCGCCTGCGGCGTCGTCGGCCATCTGCGGCCGCACGTCGTGTGGTTCGGTGAAATGCCGTTTGCGATGGACCGCATCGCCGAGGCGCTCGACGCCTGCGACCTGTTCCTGTCGATCGGCACCTCGGGCAACGTCTATCCGGCGGCGGGCTTCGTCGCCGAGGTGCGTCAGCGCGGGCAGGCCCATACCGTCGAGATCAACCTCGAGCCTTCCGAGGGCCATTCGCTGTTTGCGGAGAAAATCTACGGTCGCGCCGCCGAAGTGCTGCCGCCCTACGTCGAAAGCCTGCTCAGCTAGCGCCGTTCGGCGCCACCACCAGTACGGGCGAATCCAGGGCCTCGATCAGGTCGGCGATGGTGTCGTCGCCGAGCAGCGGCGAATCCTGCGCAATGACCAGAAGGTTTCCGCGCTGGGCGGCCAGCGCGTGGGTCAGGGCGGCGGCGCCGCGCTGGGCGCAACGCCGGAACCTGACGCGCAGGCTTTCCTGCGCCATGCGTTCGCTCAAAGCCCGCTGGATCGCCGCGCCGTCGTCGGGTGTGTCGGCCGGGATCAGCATCAGCAGCTCGCCCTCTGAGGCGCGCGCCAGCAGCACCGCCATGTCGAGCACGTCGCCGCCGGTCGGCCCCTGGCCGTAGGCGACGGTGATCGGCCCCGGCCCGCCGAGCACACGGCGCAGGCGCGGTTCGGAGAACAGGATGCTGCCGCGTGGCTGGGTGGCGACGATCTTCGCCGTCGCGCCGAGATGGTGGCGCCGGGTCACGGCGGGCGTCGTCTTGCCCATGATCACGAGATCGGCTTCGGCCACGGCCGCCAGAATCTGCACCGATGCCTTGCCCCGCGCGACCCGGAACGACCAGGTCAGGTTGTGTCGTCCGGCGGCGCGTTGCATCTCGGCGCGGATGGCCTCGGCCTGGCCGCGCAGCGACCGTTCGAGCGACTGGCTGTCCATGGCCTCGATGGCCTCGCCGCTCAGGCTGACCTGACGGATGAAGTTCAATTGCGCGGCGCTGATGAGGGTGGCGTCTTCGACGAACAGGCCCGCGAGTTCGGCCTTCATGCGCGCGGCCAGCGAGACTGCCGCTTCTAGGACGCTTCGGCTCTCCGCCGAGTCGTCCAATGCCACCACGATACGTCGAATCGTGCGCGTCATGTGGTTCACCCTGAACCGGTCCCTTCCGCCGGCAACCCAAAGTGTCGGCGCGCATCGGCCAGCTCGATCAGGCGGTTCTCCACCAGGGCGTTGATGCTGCCCTTCGGGAACTGGCCCTTGTCGTCGCGGTCGCCCGCCGGCACGCCCGTGAGGGTCTCGATCCCCTCGTCGATCGTCGCGATCGGATAGATCGTGAACTTGCCCGCCTCCACGGCGGCCACAACATCCTCTCTCAACATGAGATGTTTGACGTTGGAGCGCGGAATCAAGACGCCCTGGGTTCCGGTCAGGCCGCGCTCGCGGCACACGTCGAAGAATCCTTCGATCTTCTCGTTGACCCCGCCGATCGCCTGGACCTCGCCATACTGGTTCACCGACCCGGTGACCGCGAGGTCCTGGCGGATCGGCGCGTCCGACAGCGCCGACAGGATGGCATAGAGCTCGGTCGAGGATGCGCTGTCGCCGTCCACCCCGCCGTAGCTCTGCTCGAAGACCAGGCTCGCGCGCAATGACAACGGCCGGTCCACGGCATAGTGCGCGCCGAGGTAGGACGACAGGATCAGGACGCCCTTGGCATGGGTCGGGCCGCCCAGCGAGACCTCGCGCTCGATGTCGACAAACTCGCCGCGTCCCATCCGCACCCGCGCCGTGATTCGGGTCGGGCGTCCGAAGGCATAGCTGCCAATCTGCAGCACCGACAGGCCGTTGATGGTGCCGACGCGCTGGCCCTCGGTATCGATCAGTACGGTGCCGCGGGTGATCTGTTCCTGGCTGCGCAGGCGGATCCGGTCGGAGCGGCGGATGCGCAGGTCGATCGCCTTCTGCACGTCCTCGCCAGTCATGGTCCGGCGGTCCGCCTGGCCGGTGATGTGGCTCGCCTCGGTGAGCAGGTCGCTGACCGTGCCGACCCGTGCCGACAGTTTCTCGCTGTCGCCGGCCTCGCGCGAGCTGTAGTCGATCACTCGGGCGACGGCGCTGCGGTCGAGCGGTGCGACGCCAAGGCGTCTGGCGAGGGCGGCGACCATACCGGCGTACTGGTTGACGGTGTCGTCGTTGCGCGCGAGGTCGTCTTCGAAGTCGGCCGCGATCTTGAACAGTTCGTCGAATTCGGGGTCGAGCGCCGCCAGCATGTAATACAGCTCGCGGTCGCCGATCAGCACCACCTTGACCTTGAGCGAAATCGGTTCCGGTTCCAGCGCCACCGTCGAGACATAGGCCTGGAAGGGCGATTCGATCTTGATCTCGCGCGCGAACAGTGTGCGTTTCAGTTCTTCCCAGGCATAGGGCTGCATCAGCAGCTTGCGGGCGTCGATGATCAGATATCCGCCGTTGGCGCGGTGCAGCGCCCCGGCCCGCAACATGGTGAAATCGGTCAGCAGGGCGCCGAGTTCGGCTTGGTGTTCGGCGCGGCCGATCAGATTCGGAAGCGCCGGGTGATCTTCGTGATAGACCGGCGCGCCCTTTCCGTTGGTGTCGGCGCCGTTGTCGACCAGCAGGTTCACTTCATAGCGGCGGAACTGCAGTTCGGGTCGCCGCGGTCCTTCCTGCTCGTGCTGCAGCGCGGCAAGGATCGGCATCGCCGGGGTTTCCTGTTCGCTCTCAAGGAACAGCTGCGCGCTGTTGTTGATGATGTCCTTCTCGACCGCATCGAGATAGGCGACGATCGTGCCGAACTCCATGTATTTCGCGCGCAACGCCATGATCTGGTAGGCGACGGCGCCGCGCGTTGTCTGCTTGTTCAACTCGCGGACCCGCTCGCGCCGCTCCTTGTCCCAGCGCGGCACCTCCCGAAGATTCTGCTGTAGTTCCTGTTGCAGTTCCTCGATGTCGGCCTCGATCTTCTTGCGCTCTTCCTCGGGCAGCTTCTGGAATTCCTGCGGCTCGATCACCTCGTCGTCGCGCACCGGCGCCAGGGCCAACCCGGTCGGTGTGCGGATCAGGGCGATGTTGCGGGCGGTCGCCTTTTCCTGGATGCCTTCGAAGACCTTTTCCTGGCGTTCGCGGAACTCCTGCTCGATGGCATGGCGCCGGTTGCGGTATTCCTCCGCCTCGAAGACTGCCGGCAGACCGGCGCGCAGATCCTCGATCAGCTGCGTCATGTCGTTGCGCAGCTGGCGGCCCATCCCGGCCGGCAGTTCCAGGGCCTTGGGCCGCCGCGGTTCGTCGAAGTTGTGGAGGTAGCACCAGTCCGACGGCTTCGGCTCCTTGGCGGCGCGGACGTCGAGCAGGCGGCGAACGTAGCGGTGCCGCCCGGCGCCGGTCGGCCCCAGGACGAAAATGTTGTAGCCGCGGTTGTTGATCCCGAGGCCGAACTCGATGGCCTCGAAGGCGCGGTCCTGGCCCAGCACCTCCTCGCCGCCGATCAGGTCGTCGGTCGTCTCGAAGGTCAGGTCCGACAGGTCGCAACAGGCGCGCAGCTTGTCGGCGGGCAGGGGCGTCACGGGCATGGCGGAGCCTCGCTCATCGTTGGACGGTGATCTGGCGCTCGTCAGGAGGCTTCTTCGATCGCCTCCATGTCGGCGTCGGAAAAGCCAAAGTGGTGGCCGATCTCATGAATCAAGACATGGCGAACGAGGTCGCCGAGTGCAATGTCGATTTCCGCCCAATAGTCGAGAATCGCGCGCCGGTACAGGAAGATCATGTCCATTTCCTGCGGCGCATCGTCCATGCTCTTGGCGGTCAGGTCGACGCCGCTGTAGAGGCCGAGCAGATCGAACGGCGTCTCCAGTTCCATGTCGTCGATGATGTCTTCGTCGGGGAAGTCGTGGACCAGGATGATCAGGTCCTGGATGCGATCGCGCATCGCCTTGGGAATCGTGTCGTAGGCCGACGCGGCCAGCGCTTCGATGTCGCCGATCGTCGGCGCTTTTTCCTGCGCACGCGGCATGCCATCGTTCATCGTGTTCTTGCCTCCCTCGCGACGAACGTTAGCAGAAGCCGTGAAACGGTTCCTTACGTTTTTCTTCTGCGCGCAGCGCCCAGTCGCGCTTCGCGAATGGCGATGTAAAGCGTCGACGCGACGATGATCAGCGATCCGCCGATCATCCACCATGTCGGAACCTCGGCAAAAATCAGGAAACCGAATGCGGCGGACGAAATGATTCGCAGGTATTCGATCGGGCCGACGATCGTCGCTTCCCCGGCGGTAAGTGAACGGATCATGAAATTGTTGGAGATGGATCCGACGACGCCGATCGCAAGAAGAAACCCGAACTGCGTCACGGTCGGCGTTTGCCACACAAGAAGCGCCGGAATCAGGGTGAAAACGGTGCCGAAGACGCCGGCGTAGAACATCAGCGTCGTCGGCCCTTCGGTGTCGGTCATGCGCTTTGTCACGACCAGGCTGCACGCCACCATCAGGGCGCTGAACAGCGACGCGAGGACCGCCGGATCGACGTCGCCGGTCGGATGGACGGCGACCACGACGCCCACAAACCCGACGATAGTGGCGGTCCAGCGCCGCGCCCGGACGATCTCGTGCAGGAAGATGATCGCCAGCGGCACCATGAACAGCGGCCGGGCGAAGCTGAGCGAGGTCGCCAGCGCCAACGGCAGGACCGAGACGGCGTAGAATCCGGAGGTCATGGCGAAGGCGGCGAAAACACCGCGCAGCAGGTGCATCGGCAGGCGCCGGGTGCGGATTGCCCGCAAACCGCCATAGCGCCAGACGAACGGCAGAACCACCATCAGCCCGAAGCTGGCCCGGAACCAGGCCACCTCGAAGCTCGACAACTGGCCGCTCATGTATTTGATAAGCACGCTCATCACCGACATGAAGACGGCGGCGAGTAGCGCCCAGATCACGCCCCGGGTGTTCGGCGCCAGCCCCCGCCACGCCTGTTGAAGATCGTTCACCGCGCGGGCCCGGCAGAGGAACGGACATGACGGCCATCCAGCGTCTCGACAACGTCACCGAACGGCAGCGCGCGGCGATCGTCGCGCCGCTCGGCGCCCACGCCGCGGCGCAGGACCTGCCGTGGAATCCGCAGTACGTCGCGCTCGCGCTCGAGGACGCCGGCGGCATTCGCGGCGGCCTGATGGGGTTCATCCAGTGGGACTGGCTTTATGTCGAGATCCTGGCGGTCGAGGAGAACCTGCGCGGTCAGGGCTGGGGCCGCCAGCTGATGCACGAGGCCGAGCGCATCGCCGCTGATGCCGGGTGCCGCGGCGTGTGGCTCAGCACCTTTACCTTCCAGGCCCCGGCGTTCTACGAACAACTCGGCTACCGGCGCTGCGGCGAGATTGCGGACTACCCGGCGGGCCACAGCCGCCTGTTCTACATGAAGCACGTGGTGTTGCCGGGTCAGTCCTGACCGGCGGCCGGTGCGGCGATCCGCTGCCTGGCCGCGCGGTCGCGATTTTCCCGCCGCGCAATGTAGATCGAGCTGACGAAGATGATCGCGCCGCCCGTGAGCGTGAAGACGTCCGGCACCTCGGAAAAGGCGAGATAACCGATGATGGCGGTGAACGGCAGGCGCATGAAATCCAGCGGCATGACGGCGGAGGCGTCGGCCTTGCTCAGCGCGCGGGTGAACATGATGTGCGCGACGGTGCCGGCACTGGCGATGACGACCAGCCAGAACATCGCTGACCACGACGGCCATTCCCACACGAACAGCGCGGGGATCAGGGCGACCGGCGTGAACAGCAGGATCATGTAGGCAACGATGCGCTCCGGCGGTTCGGTGCGCGACAGCATCTTCATGGCGATGATCGAGCCCGCCATCAGTACCGACGAGGCGAGCAGCAGGAGATGCCCCAGCGTGATATCGACGATTCCGGGCCGCAGTACCAGCATCGCGCCGCCGAAGCCGACTGCCGTCGCGATCCAGCGCGGCAGTCCCGCTTTCTCGCCCAGAAGGAACACGGCGATCACGGTCACGAAAAGGGGCGAGGTGAAGCTCAGCGCCACCGCCTCGGCGACGGGCGTCACCGACACCGCGTAGAACCACATCATCATCGACCCGAGGCCGAGCGCCGTGCGCCAGCCGTATAGCTTGAGCTTCGAGGTCCGTAGGTAGCCGATGCCGCGCGGCGCGACGATCGGTGCGATGATCAGCGCGCCGAACAGGTTGCGAAAGAACACGACGATGAACGAATCGACCTCGGCCGAGACGTGGCGGATCGACGTCACCATGATCGAAAAGAAGACCGTGGCGGCGAGCATGTACAGCGCCGCCTGAACCTGGGGCGGCATGACACGCGGCGCTGCGGAGTCGCTCATCGGCGTTCGTCCGTGGGGGCCGGGGCCAGGTCTGTCGTGAAGGCGGAGTGACTGCGCAAGATGGGCGATTATGATCCCTGCCGGCGACGGGCACCAAACCCAATCGCGCATGCCTGCGTTGCGCGCGTGGCGGTGCCCGACTACCGTCCCGCCGATGGGAGAGAGTGCATGACCGGAAACAGCGACGCGCCCCTGTGGACCCCCGACGACCGGACGATCGCGGAGAGCAATCTCACCGCGTTCGCGCGTCAGGTGGAGCAGGACTGGAATGCCGATCTGCCGGACTACTGGGCGCTGCTCGACTGGTCGCGGGATCACCAGGAAGCGTTCTTCCGGTCGGTCTGGCGCTTCGGCGGCATTGTCGCCGAGACGCAAGGCGAACGGATCCTCGTCGACGGCGACCGGATGCCGGGCGCCCGGTGGTTCCCCGACGCCCGGCTCAATTTCGCGGAAAACCTGCTGCGCCGTCGCGATGCGGCACACGCCATTGTCTTTCGCGGCGAAAACGGCGCCCGGCGCGCTTGGAGCTGGGCCGACCTCTACGACACCGTGTCGCGCCTGGCCCAGGCCCTGCGGGCCGAAGGCGTCGGACCGGGCGACCGGGTGGTCGGTTTCATGCCCAATATCCCCGAGACCGTGGCCGCGATGCTGGCGGCGGTCAGCATCGGCGCGGTGTGGTCGTCATGTTCGCCCGACTTCGGCATCAAGGGCGTCATGGACCGTTTCGGTCAGATCGAGCCCACAGTCCTGGTGACGGCCGGCGGCTATTTCTACAACGGCAAGCAGCACGACTCGCTGGCCCGCATCCGCGACATCGCCGCCCAGTTGCCGAGCCTCAGGCGACTGGTGGTGGTGCCCTTCGCCGACACTTCGCCCGATCTCTCGGCGCTGGCCAACGCAGTGTCATGGGACGATTACCTCGCGCCGCACGCCGCGGGCGAGATCGATTTCGCCCGGCTGCCGTTCGCCCATCCGCTCTACATCATGTACTCGTCCGGCACGACCGGCGTGCCGAAGTGCATCGTCCATAGCGCCGGCGGCACGCTGCTGCAGCATCTCAAGGAACATCTGCTCCACACCGACCTGCGGCGCGACGACCGGCTGTTCTACTTCACGACCTGCGGCTGGATGATGTGGAACTGGCTGGCCTCGGGCCTCGCCTGCGGCGCGACGATCGTGCTCTACGACGGCTCTCCCTTCGTGCCCGACGCCAACGCGCTGTGGTCGCTGGCCGAACAGGAAGACGTCACGATTTTCGGCGCCTCGGCCAAGTTCATCGACGCTTGCAACAAGGCGGAGATCGTGCCGCGCGAGACCCACGACCTGTCGCGCATCCGCACGATCCTTTCGACCGGTTCGCCGCTCGCGCCGGCCAGCTTCGACTTCGTCTACCGGTCGGTGAAGCAGGATGTGCGCCTGTCCTCGATCTCGGGCGGCACTGACCTGCTCGGCTGTTTCGCCGCCGGCGCAACTGTGCTGCCGGTTTATCGCGGCGAGATCCAGAGCCGGGCGCTCGGTATGTCGGTCGAGGTTTTCGACGAACACGGAGAACCGGTGCAGGGGCAGAAGGGCGAGCTCGTCTGCACGAAACCTTTCCCGTCGATGCCGATCGGCTTCTGGAACGACCCCGGCGACGCCAAGTACAAGGCCGCCTATTTCGAGGTCTTCCCCAACGTCTGGACGCACGGCGACTATTGCGAACTGACTGGCCACGGCGGCATGGTGATCTACGGCCGCTCGGATGCGGTGCTCAATCCCGGCGGCGTGCGCATCGGCACGGCCGAGATCTACCGCCAGGTCGAACAGATGGAGGAAATCGAGGAAGGCCTGTGCATCGGCCAGGAATGGGACAACGACGTGCGCGTCGTCCTGTTCGTCAAGCTGCGCGCGGGCTTCACCCTCGACGACGACCTGAAGGCCCGGATCCGCGCCAGCATCCGCGCCAACGCGACGCCGCGCCACGTTCCGGCCCGCATCGTCGCGGTCGCCGACATCCCGCGCACCATTTCGGGCAAGATCACCGAACTCGCGGTACGCGACATCATTCACGGCCGCCCGGTGAAGAACAAGGACGCGCTCGCCAATCCGGAAGCGCTGAAGCTGTTCGAGAATATCCCCGAACTGCAGTCCTAGTCGGTCAGGTCGCGCGCCAGCGCCGGGTAGCGGATCACCAGCAGTCCCGAGCGCGCCGTCATGAAGCCGAGCAGGGCGAGCCACAGCCCGTGGTTGCCCCACGCCGGCATGAAGGTCGCGGTCAGTCCGACCAGCACGGCCAGCGACGCGATCATGCCGTTGCGCAGCGCCTTGGTCCGGGTCGCGCCCAGGAACACGCCGTCGAACTGGAACGCCCAGATGGCGAAGACCGGCATCGCCACCATCCACGGCAGATAGGTCCGCGCCGTCTCGCGCACCTCGGGCAGGACGGTCATCAGGTTGATGAAGGCGCCGCCCAGCAGCGCAAATCCGGCGGCGAACACGATCGCGACGGCGGCCGCCCACAGGGTCGTCGCGCCGACGGCGCGGTTCAGGCTGGCGCGTTCGCGGGCGCCGACGGCGCTGCCGACCAGCGTTTCGGCAACGTGGGCGAAACCGTCGAGGCCGTGCGACACCAGCATGAACAGCTGCATCAGGATGGCGTTGGCGGCCAGAACCGCATCGCCTTGTTCGGCGCCGCGTGCGGTGAAATAGGCGACTGCCGAGATCAGACACAGCGTGCGGATGAAGATGTCGCCGTTGACGCTGATCAGGCGTCGCAGCCGCGCCGCGTCGAGCAGGCGCTCGCGTGGTACGACGCCTGGAATGCGACGCAACGTGCGCGCGACGAGCCACAGGCCGATGGCGGCGGTCGCGTATTCAGACATCAGCGTGCCGATGGCGACGCCCTCGACGTCCCAGCCCAGCCCGACTACGAAGCCGACGTCGAGCACGATGTTGAGGCCGTTCATGAACACCTGCAGCAACAGCGCGAGGCGCACCTGCTGGCGGCCGAGCAGCCAGCCGAGGACGACGAAGTTGGCGAGTGCCGCCGGCGTGCCCCATACCCGGATGTGGAAGTAGGTCGAGGCCAGCGATTCGACCGCATCGCCGGCGTCGATCGCCCAGCGCCCCAGCAGCAGGATCGGCACCTGCAGCGCGATGACCAGCACGGAAATGCCGCCGGCCATAATCAGGCCGCGCTGCAGCGTGGCGCGCACCTCGATGTGGTCGCGGGCGCCCATCGCCTGCGCCGTGAAGCCGGTAGTGGCCATGCGCAGGAAACCGAAGCCCCAGTAGATGTAGGTGAAGATCAGCGTGCCGACGGCGACCGCGCCGATGTAGTAGGGCGCGTCGAGATGTCCCATCACCGCGGTGTCGACCATGCCCAGCAGCGGCACCGACAGGTTCGACAGGATGATCGGGATCGCCAGCCGCCACACCAGGCGGTGCCAGCCACCCGGGGCGTCCGGCAGCGGACCCTCTGCGGCGGTCATGGCGCGCGCCGCAGCAGCATCAGGTTGAGCCCGTTGAGAACGCGGTAGAGCGCGCGGAACCGCGTGTCGAACCCGCCGCCGCCGGCCGCCGCCCTCAGGTCAGCGATCGTGCGCCGGCCGTCGATCAGTGCCGCGATTTCGGCGGCGCCGGGGTCGACCGGAAAGGCGACGGACAGTCCTTCGAACTGCGTGCGAATCTCGGGTTTGCGCCGCAGGCTCGCCGCCAGCGCCGCCGGATCGGTACGCAGGAGCAACGGCGCCATGTCGTCGGCGATGCGCGCCACCGCCTCGGCGCGCGGGGTTCCCTTGGTGACGTAGAAGATGTGCGTCTTGAGATTGCCGCACAGGGTCTCGGCCAATGCCGCCGCCTCCAGCCACGACAGCTTGGCGGCGCGGCGCCGCAGGTCCTTGTCGTCCAGATAGGTCGCCGGGTCGTAGCGCGCCGGCGCCAGCAGCGCGCACAGGGTCAGGCCGGCCTGGTCGGCCAGCGCCGCCACCTCGGCCACCGTGTAGGCGCGGTCGATCGGGTGCAGCAGCAGGTCGGCGAGCGCGGCATCGTCGTCGCGCACGCTGGACAGGAACGGATTGCGCTTCAGCCAGTTGGTGTCGGGCGTCTCAGCCAGCAGCGTGCGCAGCACGCCGAGCCGCCGCCGCATGTCCGGCTCGGGGGCCAGCGCCCGCAGCGCCGCCTGCATCGGGTAGACGCCGGTGCGGCCGTAGCTGCCGTAGACCATCAGGCCCATGCCGCCGCCCTCGCGCAGCAGCCCGGCAAGGACCCGCAACCCCCGGTCGGGATCGGGCAGGTGGTGCAGCACGCCGCAGCAGTCGATGTAGTCGAACGGCGCGCCGAAGTCGGGCGGTTCCGTGATCGACCCCTGGTGAAACGCGATGTTGCCGAGGCCGCGGGCCTCGGCGCGCGCCTTCGCCACCGCGAGCGAGGCCGCGCTGAGGTCGAGATAGTCGACCCGGCCCTGCGGCACGCGGTCGGCAAGCTGCTGCGCCAGCATGATGGCGGCGTCGCCGGTGCCGCCGCCGGCGATCAGGGCGCGGAACGGCGCCGCGACATCGAGCCGGCCGGCGAAGACGTAGTGGTTGATCTCGTCGAGATGGCTGGGCGACCCGGTGATCAGGCGCTTCGCCTCGTCCGCCGGATCGCGGCTCGGGTAGGGCAGCGCCTCGTAATGCGCCCTGACCCGGTCGTTGCCTGCTCGGTCCTTCGTCATGACAACCGCGTGATCCCGTGTAGGCGCTAAGGGTTAGCCCATGTCCGCGGCTTTGGCCATGAGCGCTGCCTGACGGATCGCCATTTGAAATCGGAATCCGCGCCCGCTATGTATGGTGCCCATGCAACGCGTCGGTCGACTCATTCTCGCGGCCTGGGCTGCGCTGCTGCTGGCTACGCCCGCACTTGCCCAGAGCACCCCGAAAACCCTCGGTGAATACCGCGCCTGGACCGCCCTCCAGTACAAGGAGCGCGGCGACGACGTCTGTTTCATGTCGTCTTCCCCGGAAAAATGGACCTCCGAGCCCAAGGGCGTGAACCGCGGCGATATCTACATGCTGGTCACCCATCGCCCCGGCGCGAAGATCCGTGACGAGATCTCGGTCTATGCCGGCTATCCCTACAAGGAAGGCTCGGAAGTCACCGTCGAAATCGACGGCCAGCAGTTCAAGCTGTTCACCGACCAGGACACCGCCTGGGCCTACGACGCCGATTCCGACCGGAAACTGGTGCAGGCCATGGTTCGTGGCAACACCATGGTGATCCGCGGCACCTCGAGCCGCGGGTCGCTGACCATCGATACCTACTCGCTGTCCGGCTTCACCGCCGCCCGTGACGCCATCAACAAGGCCTGCCGCATCCGCTAGGCCGCTTCCGCGCGCCCGCAGGGCGCGCTAGAACTTGACCATGACCATTGCCGCTGTGACCGAAACCGCGCCGCACGCGCCCGATGTGGCGGAAAAGCGCTGGCTGATCGGCCTGTCGCGTGACGAACTCGCGGCCGAACTCGCCGCCATCGGCGTGCCCGCGCGCGCCACGCGCATGCGCGCCAACCAGTTGTGGCACTGGATCTATTATCGCGGCGCGCGGACCTTCGCCGAGATGACGACCATTTCCAAGGACCTGCGCGCCGAGATGGAGGCCCGCTTCCGCCTCGACCGCGGCCACGTCGAGACCCGCCTGGTGTCGCAGGACCGCACCCGCAAGTGGCTCGTGTCCTACGGCGCCAACCAGGAAATCGAGACCGTCTTCATCCCCGAGGAGGACCGCGGCGCGCTGTGCGTCTCCTCTCAGGTCGGTTGCACGCTGAACTGCCGCTTCTGCCACACCGGCACCCAGGCCTGGGTCAAGGACCTGTCGCCCGGCGAAATCGTCGCCCAGGTACTCAACGCCCGCGACGACATCGGCGAATGGCCGTCCCCGAAGGAAGGGCGGATGATCTCCAACATCGTCATGATGGGCATGGGCGAGCCGCTCTATAACTACGACAACGTCGCCGCCGCCCTGCGCATCGTGATGGACCAGGAAGGCATCGCCATTTCCAAGCGCCGTATCACGCTGTCGACGTCGGGCGTCGTGCCGATGATCGCACGGGTCGGCGAGGAACTCGGCGTCGGTCTCGCCATCTCGCTGCATGCCGTGCGCGACGACCTGCGCGACGAACTGGTGCCGCTGAACCGCAAGTATCCGATCAAGGCCCTGCTCGAGGCGTGCCGCACCTATCCCTCGGGCAGCAACGCGCGCCGCATCACCTTCGAATACGTCATGCTCAAGGGCGTCAACGACAGCCCTTCGGACGCGCGCGAACTCGTGCGCCTGCTGGCCGGCATTCCGGCCAAGGTCAACCTGATCCCGTTCAACGCCTGGCCGGGCGCGCCCTATGAGTGTTCCGACTGGCCGACAATCAACGCTTTCGCCGAGATCGTGAACAGCGCCGGTTATTCCTCGCCGGTGCGCACGCCGCGGGGCCGCGACATCATGGCCGCCTGCGGCCAGCTCAAGTCGGCCAGCCTCAAGCAACGCGCAAGCGAGCGGGTCTAGCCGTTCACTCTTGCCCGGCGCGCTTAAGCCGCCATCGCAACCCGACGTTAACGCTTTCTGAACCATGGCCGTTGGACCCTCCGCGGCGTGCGCGCTACCGTCCCTGCGGTCGCCGCAACCACGGAGGATCCGATGACCGCCGCCGACGCCACCCTTGAAGACCGCCTCGCGCGGCTCGAACGCGGGCGCAACAGCGCCCTGATCGTGGCCGCCGCTGCCATCGTCGCTGCCGCCGTCGCGATCGTCCTTCCTTTCCTCGAAAAGGACGAGATCGTCCTGCGCAATGCCGCGGGCGAGTCCACGATCGTGCTATCGGGCGAAACCGGCTCGGTGCAGCTCCGGACGCTCCAGGTGCACAACGACAAGGGCAAGTTGCGCGGCGAGTTCTCGACCACCCAGCTCGGTGGCCAGGTATCGCTGTTCAACTCCGAAGACGAACCCGTCGCCGTCCTCAACAATTTCTCCCCCAGCCAGGGCGGCCGCCTGGCGCTCTATGGCATCGGCGACCGCGCCGCCTTCTTCGGCGGGACCGTGACCGACGGCGATTTCGGCATGGAAGTGCGGATGCGACCGGGCGTGTCGGCGGGGCTCAAGATGGTCAACGATGTGCCGTTCTTCTCGCTCGCCGACACCGGCGGCGAGGCGCTGATCCAGGTCGAGGACGGCGTTGCCGAGATGTTCCTCAACCGCCTCTCGATCCTGGGGCCGGACGCGCTGCGGCGGATCGAACTGGTCGGCGAGGAAAACGGCGGCAGCGTGCGCCTGCTCGACCCCGACGACCAGATCCGCGCCGACCTGCGCTTCGACGACGAGGCTGGCGGCGGCGTGGAACTGTCCGGGCCGGACGGCGCGCCGGTGTGGCGCACACCCTAGGCGCCCGGTTGCCGCGCCTGCGGCGATCCCTATACTCCGCGCCGTCAATCCCATAAGGCGCGATCGCCATGAGCAAAGAAGTCAAAAAGGTCGTGCTCGCCTATTCCGGCGGGCTCGATACGTCGGTCATCCTCAAGTGGCTGCAGGTCACCTACAACTGCGAGGTCGTCACCTTTACGGCCGATCTCGGCCAGGGTGAGGAGCTCGAGCCGGCGCGGGCCAAGGCCGAGATGCTTGGCATCAAGCAGATCTATATCGAGGACCTGCGCGAGGAATTCGTCCGCGACTTCGTCTTTCCGATGTTCCGCGCCAATGCGCTGTACGAAGGCGTCTACCTGCTCGGCACCTCGATCGCCCGGCCGCTCATCGCCAAGCGCCAGATCGAGATCGCGCACGAAACCGGCGCCGATGCCGTCTGTCATGGCGCGACCGGCAAGGGCAACGACCAGGTCCGCTTCGAACTCGGCTACTACGCGCTCAATCCCGACATCAAGGTGATTGCGCCGTGGCGCGAATGGAACCTGACCTCGCGCACAAAGCTGATCGAGTTTGCCGAACAGCACCAAATCCCCGTCGCCAAGGACAAGCGCGGCGAGGCGCCGTTCTCGGTCGACGCGAACCTGCTGCACACCTCGTCCGAGGGCAAGGCGCTCGAGGACCCGTGGACCGAGCCTGAGGAATACATCCACTCGCGTACCGTCTCGCCCGAACAGGCGCCCAACCAGCCGACCTACATCACCATTGGCTTCGAAAAGGGCGACGCCGTGTCGATCAACGGCGCGGCGATGTCGCCGGCGACGCTGCTCGCCAGGCTCAACGACTTCGGCCGCGAGAACGGCATTGGCCGGCTCGATCTGGTCGAAAACCGCTTCGTCGGCATGAAGTCGCGCGGCGTCTACGAAACGCCGGGCGGCACCATCCTGCTCGCCGCGCACCGCGGCATGGAAAGCCTGACCCTCGACCGCGGCGCGATGCATCTCAAGGACGAACTGATGCCGCGCTACGCCGAGCTGATCTACAACGGTTTCTGGTGGTCGCCCGAACGCGAAATGCTCCAGGCCCTGATAGACCGCTCGCAGGAGCGCGTGACGGGCGAGGTCCGGCTCAAGCTCTACAAGGGCAACGCCACGGTCGTCGGCCGCCAGTCGCCGCACAGCCTCTACAGTCTGCAGCACGTGACCTTCGAGGAAGACTCGGTCTACGACCAGCGCGACGCCGAAGGCTTCATCAAGCTCAACGCGCTGCGGCTCAAGCTGCTGAAGCGCCGCGACTCGCTGCCCTAAGGTGTCCGACGCGACGCCAGAGCCCCCCGCCGACAAGCCGGATCCGGCCGCGGTCGCGATTCTGGAACTCACCGCGGGCGAGAAGCACGGTGTGCGGCCCGAAGCCGTCGCGCGCCACCTGGCCGAGCACTACCGCAAGCCCAAGGACGGCCCCGACCTGTGGCGCAAGTACATGACCGCCGTCCGCCAGGAGGCGCTGCACCTGGCGCGCCGCGGCGACATCGTCATCCTGCGCAAGGGAAAGCCGATCGACCCGCACAAGCCGTTCAAGGGATTGGTGAAATACGCCCGCCCCGGCGCGAAGCCGGCGGCAGATCCGGACTCAGACTGACGGCACCGCCAGCCCGTTCTGCTGGCACGCGGCCGTCACGGTATTCAGCAACAGACAGGCGATCGTCATCGGGCCAACGCCGCCCGGCACCGGGGTGATCGCGCGCGCCACCTGCTTCGCTTCGGCAAAGGCGACGTCACCGAGAATCTTCGCTTTGCCGCTGGCGGGATCGTCGATCCGGTTGATGCCCACGTCGATCACCGTCGCGCCCGGCTTGATCCAGTCGCCGCGCACCATCTCCGCGCGGCCGACGGCGGCGACCACGATGTCGGCGCGGCGGCACACCTCGGCGAGATTGCGGGTGCGCGAATGCGCCATGGTCACCGTCGCGTTGGCCGCCAGCAGCAGTTGCGCCACCGGCTTGCCGACCAGCTTCGAGCGTCCGATCACGACCGCGTCGGCGCCCTCGATCGTCGCGCCCGAGCGTTCCAGCAGGATCATGCAGCCCAGCGGTGTGCACGACACCAGCGCGTTCTTTTCGCCGAGCGACAGGCGTCCGGCATTCACGGGATGCAAACCATCGACGTCCTTGTCGGGATCGATCGCGTTGACGACGTCGTTCTCCGACAGATGCGCGGGCAACGGCATCTGCACCAGGATGCCGTGTACGTTCGGGTCGGCGTTGAGTTCGCGCACCTTGGCGAGCAGCGCTTCCTGCGTCGTGTCGGCTGGCATCTTGAACTCGTAGGAGTTCATGCCGGCGGTCACCGTCATCTTGCCCTTGTTGCGCACGTAGATCTGGCTTGCCGGATCCTCGCCGACCAACACCACGGCCAGACCCGGGGTCAGGCCGTGCTTCTCCTTCAGCACAGCCACCATCGCCGCGACCTGCGCGCGCACGTCGGCGGCGATCGCCTTGCCGTCGATCAGGGTTGCTTCAGCCATGTGTCGTCGCTCACTCCGTCATTCGTTCGTGCAATGTGTCGGGGTCGCCCGCGATGTGCAATGTCTTGTGCCGGTCCGTTTCGCCGGCGGTCACGGCAATCGTGCCGGCCGGGACGCGCCATGTCTTGGCAAGCAGCTTGATCACCGCCTGGTTGGCCTTGCCGCGCTCCGGCGCCGCCGTGACCCGGACCTTGAGCGCGTCCCCGGCCGTGCCGGCAACGATGCCCTCGACCTGGTTGCGCGATGCCTTCGGCGCGGCGAGCACGGTCAGGCTCACGCCGTCGCCTTCGCGCCGCAGCCACGGCCGCCTAGAGGAGGATGCGGGCAAGGACCGGCTTGATCACTATCTGCAGCAAGAGGATCACCAGCAGCGGCGAAATATCGATGCCGCCCAGATTGGGCATCATGCGCCGGATCGGCGCCAGCACCGGCTCGGTCAGCCGGTAGAGCGTGTCGCCGACCATGTAGATGAAGCGGTTCCGCGTGTTGACCACGTTGAACGCCACCAGCCAGCTCAAGATCGCCGAGACGATCAGGGCCCAGGTATAGAGGTCGATGATGGCGGCGAGCAGGTTGTAAAGAATGTCCATCTGCTGCGAAAAATGACGTTGGTGATTGGGGTTAGACCTGGCCGGCTGGGCCGCCCGGTGGCGCAAAGCGCAGGCATTAAACCGTACGGGGATGCGCCCGGCAAGGCGGGCTCAGGGGCCTCGTCGGACAAAAGCTTGACACCGGCGAAGCCCCGTTACCATTATCCGCCCGTTTTCGCCCAGGGCGCTGTGGGGCAGTAGCTCAGTTGGGAGAGCGCGGCGTTCGCAATGCCGAGGTCAGGGGTTCGATTCCCCTCTGCTCCACCATCCTGCCTTGCAGGATCGCTTCCACCGCGCCCTGGTTTCCCTCGTTCGTTCTCAGTCAGCCAATCGCCGCAGGATGCGGTCCAGCCGCCCGGCCAGCTTCGCGCGCTGATCGCCGTTGAGCGTGGCGTGGAAGGCGACCAGCGCCGGCGTCACCGCGTCGATGCGGCGGTCGAATTCCGCCTTCACCTGCGTCGCGATGCCGGTCACCTGCGCCGCGCTGACGTTCGCCGCGCCCACCGCGTCGCGCGCCTCGCGGACCACCGTCTGCGCAAAGCTCCGGTCGTCGGCCGCGACCGACACGTAGGCGTCGGCGACCTTGCGGAACGCAGCGCGCTGGCTGTCGTCGAGATCGAGCTTGCGCGCGGCGACGCGGGTCGCCCAGTCGGCGCGCGCTTCCGGACTGCGGTGATGGTGATGGCCGCCGGCCAGCACGGCAATGCCGCCAACAACGACAACCGCGGCGGCGGCGGCGATCCATTTGCGGCGGCCCCTGAACAACGCACCCATTCCCATGGACGTCCCCTTTGTGATGTTTCGACCTCTCACAAAACGGTGCGCGCGGTCGCAACGTCAATGTGCCGGACCGATAGTGCCGGACCGATA
>JAYQVF010000002.1:32633-44100 GCA_038148335.1 Alphaproteobacteria bacterium
CGGACCGATATAGCTGGTGGCCGGGCCAAAACGCCTTAACAATGCGCGCCGGGCGACCTACATAAAGGCTGATACCAGGCGAGGGGGGCCGTAGGAGACACCGCGCCACGCAAGCTCGCCGCCATTCTTGCGGCGGATATCGCCGACTACAGCCGGCTGATGGGCCAGGACGAGGAAGCTACCGTCCGCGCGCTGGCGTCCAACCGCGACATCGTCCGCAAGACCGTCGGCGACCATGAGGGCCGCATCTTCGGCGCTGCCGGCGACAGCTTCGTCGCCGAGTTCGCAAGCCCCGTCCAGGCCGTGCGCTGCGCGCTCGCCATTCAGGACCTCATTGCGAAAACAAACGAGAACGTGCCCAAGGACCGCCGCATGCAGTTCCGCATGGGCATCAATCTCGGCGACGTCATCGTCGACGGCGACAACCTGCTCGGCGACGGCGTCAACGTCGCAGCGCGGCTCGAAGGTCTGGCGCCGCCGGGCGGCGTATGCATCTCGGCCACGGTCCACGAACAGGTGCGCAACCGCATCGACGTGCCGGTCCGCGACCTCGGGCGCCGTACCTTCAAGAACATCGACAAGCCGGTGCACGTCTACAGCGTAGGCAACGTGCGGGCGCGGGCCCACGGACGTCGCGCGCACGGTCCCGGACGTTTCGTCGCCGCCGGTGTCGCCGTCGCGGTCGTCGTCGTGGCGCTCGGTGCGTTCTTCCTCGGCGGGGCGTCGCCGCCGGTCGCGGATGCCGCCCCGGTGCTGGTCGTCTATCCCTTCGAATCGATCGGCGAGGATAAGCGCCTGGCGCCGATCGGCGACGGACTGCGCCAGGACCTGATGGTGTCGCTCAACGACGCGGACCGCCGTCTGCGGATCGTTGCGGTGTCCAGCCGTACCGATCCGGCCGAGCCGCCGCCCGACTACGTGCTCGATGGCTCGATCCGCATCGCCGGCGATACCGTGCGCATCACCGCGCTGCTGGTCGAAAAGAACAGTGGCTGCCACGGTCGCGGGCAGCAGGATCGAACTCGGCGGCACCTTCAGGGGCAACGTCGAGGCGATCGGCGAGGACATCCGCGTCCTGCCCGGCGCGCATATCGTGGGCGACTTCACCTACCGCAGCCTCAACGAGGCGACCATCGCGCCCGAAGCGCGGATCGACGGCGACGTCACCTTCATCCGTTCCGACGTCAGCGATACCTTCTTCGGCGGCGCCTTCGCCGGCCTCGGCGCCGGCACGCTGTTCTTCCTGATCGGGCTGGTGGTGCTCGGTGCGATCCACCTCCTCCTGTTCCCGAACGTGGCGCGCGCGGTGACCCGCGACATGCGCGACCGCCCGGGGCGGGCGCTGCTGGTCGGCGCGGCGGTCTTCGTCGGCATTCCGGTGCTGGCCCTCCTGCTGGCGATCAGCGTTGTCGGGATCCCGGTGACGATCTTCCTCGCCGGGACGTTCCTGGCGGCGCTGTTCGCGGCTTATCTGTCGGCCGCGCTGGTCCTCGGCCAGGTGCTCGCGCGACTCATCCGGCGCGATGCCGACTCGCGATTCTGGCCGCGGGTCGCGGCGCTGGCCGTCGGCCTGCTGGCGCTCGCCATCGCCGGTTTGATCCCGTTCCTCGGGCCGCTCATCACGATCGCGGCGTTGATGCTGGGGCTGGGCGCGCTGGCGGTGCAGATTTCCCGCGCCCGCGACGCGGCGGTCTAACCCGGCTGGGTGGCAGGCCATGAGCCAAGCATTGCAGACGTCGGGCGCGGGGGCTAGCTTTCGCCGCCATGCCTCACCGTGTGCTGTGCATCGTCCACCAGAAACACTCGCGCACCCGCCGCGTCGGTCGCTTTCTCCGGCGCAAGGGCTACACCGTCGAGGTGCGCCGGCCGTGTCTCGGTCATCCGCTGCCCGAGAACATGGACGACTATGACGGCGTCGTCGTCTTCGGCGGACCGCAAAGCGCCTACGAACACGAGAAGTTCGACTTCATCCGCCGCGAGCTCGACTGGCTCCCCACGGTCCTCGAGTCGGGCGTGCCGTTTCTCGGCATCTGCCTCGGCTGCCAGATGCTGGCGCAGGTTCTCGGCGCGAAGGTCGCGATGCGGCCCGACGGCATGTTCGAAGTCGGCTACTTCCCGGTCTATCCGACCGACGCCGGTGCCGAGATCTTCGGCGACACCGAGGTCATGCATGCCTATCAGTGGCACAAGGACGGCTACGACGCGCCGCAGAGCGCCACGGTCCTCGCCACCGGCGAACGCTTTCCCAACCAGGCTTTTCGTTATGGCGCGTCCGCCTTCGGCGTGCAGTTCCACCCCGAGCTGACGCCGAAGACGATGGAAATCTGGTCCGGCCATGCGCGCAAGCGCGAAGTGCCGGGGGCGCAGCCGCTAGAAGAGATGAAGGCGGTACGCGACGCGCACGATCACAAGGTGCGCCGCTGGCTCGACGGCTTCCTCGACCACTGGCTCGCGACGGATTCGCGCTAGCGGCCGTACTGGACGTTCTGCAGCAGGGGGCGGACGGTGCCGTTGCCGGCGACGATGTCGGCGTTGCGCTGCATCTCGTTCAGCATTTCCTCGAGGTCGAGCAGGTCGCTGGAGCTGCGCAGCCGCCCGACGTGCCGTTGCAGCGCGTTGAGCAGCGTCGCCTGGACGCGCGGCAGCTTGCCCTGCACTTCGGCCGCTTCTTCCGGCTTCAGCACTTCCAGCGTGATCTGCACGGTGACCAGCCCGCGCACGCGGTTGCTGCGCAGGATCGCTGCGCTCATCGGCGGCAGGTCGATGAAGCGCACGACCGGCGGGGCCTCGTCGGCGCTGCTCTTCTCGGCGGCGATCGCCGCCGGGTGGGTAAACACGAGCGCGGCCAGGAAGGCGAGTGCGGTCAGAGCCTTCATGGCGCCTCCACGGTCGGATGGATTTCCAGCATCGCGCCCGGCAGGGCCAGCGCCGCGACCTGGACCGCGGTGGACGCCGGGATCGACGCGTTGTGCCGGGCGTAGTGGTCGCGCCGTACCCGTGCCGCGGCGCTCAGCGCGGCGAGGTCGGTCGTGAACAAGATCTCGCTCACCACGTGCTGCAGCGTCGCGCCCTGGGTGGCGAGCGCTTCCGCGATGCGCGTGTAGATGCGGTCGATCTGCGCCGCCATGTCGCCGGCCCCGACCAGTTCGAAGTTCTCGTCCGCCGACAACATGCCCGACATGTAGAGGATGCCGTTCGACTTCACGAAGCGGGGAAAGCCGAGCTTCCTCTCGAGTTCCTCGTCCGCGTAGAGACAGTTCTCGAACCGGGCCATGCGCCGCAGCCTATTGCGCCTTGCGCCGCTGTTCCAGAACCACGCCCGCCTCGATGAACCGCGTGATCTCGTCCTCGGAAAAGCCGGCGTCCTTGAGCACGTCGCGGTCGTTCTCGCCGAAGGTCGGGGGGCGCTTGCGCACCGTGCCGGGCGTACGGCTGAACTTGATCGGAATGCCGACGCCCTTGTAGCCGTCCTTCTCCACGACCATCTTGCGGTGCTTTGCGTGGGGGTGGGTCAGGATGCCCTTCATGTCGAGGATCGGCCCCGCCGGCACGCCGTACTTCAAAAGTTCGAGGCACAGCGCCTCGCCGTCCTTGTCGGCGAGCAGCTTGACCAGGGTCTCGCGCAGGGCGGGCTTGTTCTGCACCCGCTCCGCGTTGTTGAGGAAGCGCGGATCGCTCGCCACCTCGGGCGCGCCCAAGGCTTCGCACAGCTTGCGGAACTGCCCGTTGTTGCCGACCGACAGATAGATGTCGACGGTGCCGCTCGGGAATGCGTCGTAGGGCGCAATGTTCGTATGGGCATTGCCCACCCGCACCGGCGGCTTGCCGGAGAGGAACCAGTTCGGCGCGTGCGGATGCTGAAAGGCGATGCCGGTGTCGAACAGGCTGGCCTCGACCGACTGGCCCTTGCCGGACTTCTCGCGTTCGAGGCCGGCCGCCAGGATGGCGTTGGCCGCGAACAGCCCGGTGCCGATGTCGACCAGCGGAATGCCGATGCGCACGCCCGACCCTTCGGGCGGGCCGTTCACCGTGAACCAGCCGCACATCGCCTGCAGCACGGCGTCATAGCCTGGATAGCCGCCGAGCGGGCCGTCGGCGCCGAAGCCGGTCACGCGGCAATGGATCAGGCGGGGGAACTTCTTGCTCAGCACGTCGTCGTAGCCGAGGCCCCATTTCTCGAGCGAGCCGGTCTTGAAGTTCTCGACCAGCGCGTCGGCACCCTCGAGCAGCTTGAGCAGGATCGCCTTGCCCTCGTCGGTGCGGATGTCGAGCGCGACGCTCTTCTTGTTGCGGTTGACCCCCATGAAGTAGGCGGCCTCGCCGCGGCCGTCGAACGGCGGGCCCCATTCGCGGGTCTCGTCGCCCTGCGGTGGTTCGATCTTGATCACGTCGGCGCCGAGGTCGCCCAGCAGCTGGGTGCAGTACGGCCCGCCCAGCACGCGCGAGAGGTCGATGATCTTCCAGCCCTTCAGCGGACCGGTGTTTTCAATTTCGCTCATCGGTTTCTAGGCGGAGACCGCCATGCCTTTCTTGACCGCCGGCCGCGCCCCGAGGACGTCGACCCAGCGTTGCAGGTTCTTGAACTCGGCAATGCCGCCCGGCAGGCGCGTGGCCGAGGTCGTCGCGCTGGGATAGGCCAGGATGTCGGCGATCGTGTAGTCGCCGCCGGCGAGATACTCGTTGTCGGCGAGATGGTCATCCATCGCCTTGTAGAAGCGCTTGAGCCGGCCTTGGAACAGCTCGACGCCATAGGCGATCGGCTCCTTCGGCGAGATGCCCATGTAGAAGATCCCGGCCGACGCCGGGCCGAGGTCGGCGGCCACCATCGTCGCCCACTTCTGGGCCTCGACCCGCGCGACGCCGCTCTTGGGCAGGAACTTGCCGGTCTTCTCGGCCAGGTAGGTGCAGATCGCCATCGTCTCGAAGACGTGGATCGGCTTGCCGTCGGGGCCGTCGCAGTCGGTGATCGCCGGTCCCATGCCCAGAGGGTTGATCTTGAGGAACGCCGGGTTCAGGTGCTCGCCCTTGGTCAGGTCGATCAGGTGCGTCTCGTAGGGCAGCCCCAGTTCCTCCAACATGATGGAGGCGCGCTGGCCGTTGGCGGTCTTGACGGTATAGAGGTCGATCATGATTTGGGCGTTCCTGCGGCGATGACGTTCCTGCCTTTTTGTACGGCGGGCCGGGCGCCGACCCGGTCGGCCCAGGCGCGGACGTTGGGATAGGGGGCGAGGCCCCCTTCCAGCCCGGCGACCGAAACGACGGCGACCGGATAGAGCTGCACATCGGCATAGGAATAGGTCTCGCCCGCCAGATACGGCGCTTCTCCCAGCCGCTGCTCAAACACGTCCATCATGCGGTGCACCTGGCCGGTGTAATAGTCGCGCACCTCGTGGTGGTCGTCCTTCATCCAGCGGGCCAGCACGAAGTGCACGTTGAACGCAGGATTCAGGTTAGCGGGCGACACCGTCGCCCATTCCAACGCCAGCGCGCGCTCGCGCGCGTCCGCGGGCCACAGCTTGCCCGACTTCTCGGCGAGGTAGGCCGAGATCGCCAGCGATTCGAACAGCGCCAGCGGCTTGCCGCCCGGACCGTCGTGATCGACGATCGCCGGCATCTTGCCGATCGGATTGATCTTCTTGTAGTCCTCAGACATGTGCGCGCCCTTCATCATGTCGAGGTACTTGAAGGTATAGGGCAGACCGGTCTCTTCCAGCATGACCGCGACCTTCTGCCCGTTCGCGGTGTTGAAGCCGTAGAAGTCGATCATGATCAGACCGCCCGCGCCGGGATGTTCGACAGCCTGTTGAGGAGGTCCTCGGTCGGCATCACGTCGGCGTATTTCTCCGACATGTCGAACAGGTTCACCGCGTGCGACACCTTGCTGCGGTCGTAGACGCCTTCCTCCGGCACCGCGACGCGGAAGTTGTAGGCGAAGGCGTCGACCACCGAGCCGCGCACGCAGCCCGAGGTCGTGCAGCCGGTGACCACCAGCGTGTCGACGTCGGCGTCGATCAGGTACGACGTCAGCGCCGTGCCGAAGAACGCGCTCGGATGCTTCTTCGGCACCAGTACGTCGCCCTCGACGGGCGCGATCTCCTCGACGAACTCATAGCCTTTCTCGGGGATCGTCATGATCGTCGGCACCTTGGCCGCCAGCCGGCCCTTGTCGAAGGCGAGCTTGGGCGCCACGTGGGGATACAGCACCGGCCAGTTCTTCTCGCGGAACAGCTTCAGGATCGGCTGGATGTGGCGCACCGCGTTCCACGCGACGTCGCCGCAGCTCGTCGGGAACTCCTTGATGGATTCCCAGAAGGGCTTTTCCACCGTGCCGGTCGTGCGGTACTGGACGTCGATGATCAAAAGCCCGGGGCGCGTGCCCAGCCCGCCCGGCTTGCCGAAGCCGGCGGCGCCGTAGGCCTTCATTTCTTCCTCGCTGATGATGCCGTCCCACGGTCGTGCCATGGCGTCTTCCTCCTTGATGCCCGCTCTAGTCGGCGGTCGCGTATTTCTTTTCCAGCGCGTCGTACTTGGCCTTGTCGACCAGCACCTGGCGCTGGTCGAACGGAATCAGGTGATCCTGCCAGCCGGTCGTCGAGCCGACCTTCTTGAGATGCTCCAGCGTGCGTTTCATCGCCAGCATCGCCGCCTGCAGCGTCGCGTTGGCGTAGAGCACCATACCGAAGCCCATCTTCTTAAGGTCGGCCTGTTCGATGACCGGCGTCTTGCCGCCGTGCACCAGGTTGATGAGCTGCGGCACCGGCAGCTTGGCGATGGTCTCGATCTCCTCGCGCGAGGTCGGCGCCTCGACGAAGGTGACGTCGGCGCCCGCCTCGATAAAGGCGTGCGCCCGGTCGAGCGCGGCCTGTAGGCCGTCGATCGCGCGCGCATCGGTCCGCGCGATGATGACGAAGTCCGGATCGCGGCGTGCTTCGGCGGCGGCGCGGATCTTCTGCGCCGCCTCGTCCAGCGGGATCACCCCCTTGCCGGCGAAGTGGCCGCATTTCTTCGGAAATACCTGGTCCTCGAGCTGGATGCCGTTGGCCCCGGCGCGCTCCAGCACGCGGACCGTGCGGTGCACGTTGACCGCGTTGCCGAACCCGGTGTCGCCGTCGACGATCAGCGGCAGGTCGCAGACGTCGCGCATCGCCGAGACGTTGTCGGCGAGGTCTTTCAGCGAAATCAGGCCGAGGTCGGGCAGGCCGAGATAGGCGTTGGTGACGCCCGCGCCCGAGACATAGGCGGCCTCGAAACCGGTATCGGCGATCATCTTCGCGGTCAGCGCGTTGTAGGCGCCGGGCACCAGCATCCCCGCGCGGCGGTTCAACAGGGTTTTGAGCCGTGTGCTCAGGGTTTCGGCCATTCTCGCGCATCTCCGTGGGGTGAGGCGGGGCACGATACGCGGATTCCCCTGCCTGCCTCAAGGCAAGGCGGGGTTGTGCGCCGCAGGGTGGCGCGGGGCGGGCCGTCGCCCGCGGACGAGCCCGGCTTTAGCCGATCGCCGCCACCAGCCACTTCTGCAGCGGCCACACCTGCTTGTAGAAGGCGGCGCAGTGCGCCGGGCCCTTCGCGGTGTGCAGCGCCGCCGGCACCTTGGTCGTGGCGCCGAAATAGAGCGCGTTGTGCTTCAGCAGCGCGGCGTTGGGATGCTCGGCGTCGAAGCCGCGCGGCACGTTCTTGTAGTGCTGGCCGTGCAGGGCCAGGCCCTTCACCTTCTGCACCGCCTTGATCGCCTTGCGCACCTCGGCGCCGGCCTCAGGCTCGACCAGCGCCGCGCGATAGGCCGCGAGCTGCCTGGGCCCGAACATGTGCATGCCCGCGCCCAGCGTCAGCTCGTCACCCGACAGCCCGAAGTAGAAGCCCGGGCACTCGCGCGACTTGCCCTTGCCCTGCCAGAACCACAGCCCGAGATAGGTCTTGTAGGGCGTCTTGTCCTTGGAAAAGCGCGTGTCGCGGTTGATGCGCATGATCGAACCCGTGACCTTCGGTTCCGCATGGATGCCGGGCGCGAACTTGGCGAGCAGCGGACCGATCTCCTCGACGAAGCGTTTCGCCGGTTCCATCAGATGATCGTCATAGTCGCTGCGGTGGGCGTCGAACCACGCCTTGGTGTTGTTCTTCGCAAGGCCCTTGAGGAACGTCGTCGCTTCCTTGGGAAATCCGGCGAATGCCGCTGCCATCTCTACCCTCCCTCGATGCGCGGGCTATAGTAGGACCAGTCTCCTTCGCGCCGCACTTCACGGATAGTCATGACAGCAAAAAGCAAGCGCAGCGTCTGCATCGTCGGCGCCGCCGGCGGCATCGGCCGCGCCACCACCGCCCGCCTCGCCGAACAGGGCTACGGCCCGATGATCCTGATCGACACGCCGGCGTCGGGCGTCGACGACTTGGCCAAGGCGCACGGCGCGGTCGCGCTGCATATCGACCTGCGCGACCCGGCGTCGGCCGCGGGCGTGTTCGCCGAGGCGCGCCGGCACGCCGACCGGCTCGATGCCTACGTCCATCTCTCGGGCATCGTCGAGAACAAGCACCTCGACACCATGACGCTCGACCTGTGGCAGGACATCATGACGATCAACCTGACGGGCATGTTCGTCTGCACCCAGGCCGCCGACAAATGGCTCCTCGACGGCGGCCGCGTCGTGCTGCTCGGTTCAATGGCGGGCCACGCGGCCAGCCGCGTCACCGGTCCGGCCTACAGTGCGTCGAAGGGCGCGATCGAGGCGTTGACCAAGAACCTCGCGCGCTACTGGGCCGCGCGCGGCATCACCGCCAACTGCATCGCGCCCGGTCCGATCGACACGCCGATGCTCGATGCCCATCCGCCCGAGCGCATGAAGGACGTGGTCGCCGCCGTGCCCATGGGCCGCCTCGGCCAGCCCGACGAGGTCGCGGCGCTGATCGCCTATCTCGTGTCGCCCGATGCCGGCTACACCTCGGGCGGCGTGATCAACATTGCGGGCGGGCTCTAGCGCCGAGGCGCCTGCCGCGATCGTTCCGTGACAATCGCGGTGCAAACTCCTGTCCGTACCGATTGCAGGAGGATTCCCATGCGCACCGTCCCGGCGATGGCCACTGTCCTGCTGGCGCTGTTGCTGACTGTCGCCACCGCGTCCGGTACCCTCGCCCAGAGCCGTATCGTCAACCAGAGCGACGGGGCCGCGATCAAGGGCTACGACGCCGTGGCCTGTTTCACCGCATCGGACGCGATCAAGGGCGATCCCGCCTTCAGCCATGTCTGGAACGGCGCCACCTGGCTGTTCAAGACAGCGGCCAATCGCGACGCCTTCGCCGCCGCGCCGGAAAAATACGCGCCGCAATACGGCGGCTACTGCGCCTATGCGATGTCGCGCAACTACGTCGCCGACATCACGCCGACCGCGTGGAAGATCGTCGACGGCAGGCTCTATCTCAACAATTCGCGCGCCGTGCACCTGTGGTGGCTGGCCGATCAGACCGGCAACATCGCAAGCGCCGACGCCAACTGGCCGGGTCAGAAGGAGACGCTGGCCGAATAGTGCGCCGGGTTTCGCGCCCGGGAGTGGGCCGCTAAGGTGGACGGCAGACCCGCCCTTGAACCCAGGACCTGCACGTGATCGTCGACCAGATCTGGACCGCCAATAACTACCGCAACTTCAACTACCTGATCGTCTGCCCGGAGACCGGCGAGGCGCTCGCCATCGATCCGCTCGATCACGAAAAGTGCCTGGCGCACGCCAAGTCCAAGGGCTGGACCATCACCCAGGTGCTCAACACCCACGAACACGGCGACCACATCGGCGGCAACAAGCAAGTCGTCGCCGCCACCGGCGCGAAACTGCTCGCCCACAAGAACGCCAAGGACAAGATTCCCGGCATCGATATCGGCCTGGGCGCGGGCGACGTCGTCAAGGTCGGCAAGACGGTCGAGCTCGAATCGCTTGACACGCCGGGCCACACCATGAGCCACGTCTGCCTCCTGTCGCACACCGATCAGCCGGCGCTGTTCTGCGGCGACACCCTGTTCAACGCCGGCGCCGGCAACTGCAAGGGTGGCGGCCACCCGGTCGAGCTCTACGCCACCTTCACCGGCCAGCTCGACAAGCTGCCCGACGACACGCTGATCTATCCCGGCCACGAATACATCATCAACAACCTGCAGTTCACGCTCGACCGCGAGCCCGACAATGCCGCCGCCAAGGCGCTGCTCGACCAGGTCGAAAACCAGAACCCCGACAACCCGCTGGTGACGACGCTGGAGCTAGAGAAGGAGATCAATACCTTCTTCCGGCTGCACAGCCCGACGGTGATCGCGCGTCTGCGCGAGGCCTATCCCGACCTGCCCAAGGACCCGTCGGCGGAAGAGGTCTTCGTCAAGCTGCGCGAGCTGCGCAACAGCTGGTAGGCCAGGCGCGCCTCGCGCGCCCGATGTTCATCCCGCCATGCGCGCCTTCGTCCATGATCTCGCCGCCCCGCGCGTCGTCTTCGGCGCCGGCCGGCTTGCGGCGCTGCCCGACGAGGCCGCGCGCCTCGGCCTCAGCCGCATCCTCGTCGTGTCGACGCCCGGCCAACGCGCGCTGGGCGAACGCATCGCGCAATTGCTAGGCAATACGGCCGCGGGGCTTCACGCCAACGCGCGGATGCACGTGCCGGCCGACGTCGCCACGGCGGCGCTCGCCGACGCCCGCGACCGGAACGCCGACGGCGTCGTCGCGATCGGCGGCGGCTCGGCCATCGGGTTGGGCAAGATGATCGCCCGCGACGCCGGCCTGCCGCTGCTCGCCGTGCCGACGACCTATTCCGGCTCGGAGATGACGGCGCTGTGGGGCGTCACCGCGGACGGGGTCAAGACCACCGGCACCGACCCCAAGGTGATGCCGCGCACCGTGATCTACGATCCCGAACTCACCGTCGCGCTGCCGCGGGCCGTCTCGGCCACCAGCGGCATGAATGCGATCGCGCACGCGGTCGAGGCGCTCTATGCCGTCGAGGCGACGCCGCTTACCGACCTGATGGCGGAACAGGGCATCGCCGCGCTGGCCCGCGGCCTGCCGCGCGTCATGGCCGATCCGACTGATGTCGCCGCGCGCGGCGATGCGCTCTACGGCGCCTGGCTGTGCGCCGCGCCGCTCGGCGCGGTCAGCCTCGCCCTGCACCACAAGCTGTGCCACACGCTCGGCGGCACCTTCGATTTGCCGCACGCCGAGGTGCATACCGTCGTCCTGCCCCACGCCACCGCCTACAACGCCAAAGCGGCGCCCGAGGCGATGCGCCGCATCGCGTCCGCGCTGAACGCCAGAGATGCCGCCGGCGGCCTGTTCGACCTGGCGAAAGACCTCGGCGCGCCGACCTCGCTCAGGGAACTCGGCATGCCCGAGGACGGCCTCGACAAGGCCGCTGACCTCGCCGTCGCCAAGCCCTACCCCAACCCCGCGCCGCTCACGCGCGACGCGATCCGCGCGCTGCTCGACGCCGCGTATCACGGCAAACG
>JAYQVF010000002.1:44200-67579 GCA_038148335.1 Alphaproteobacteria bacterium
CAGGACGACGGTGAGGAACTACCGCGGCTTGCGCGTGCGGCTGACCATCGGCGGCGGCGTGAAGGCGCGCACCTGCGGCAGGTCGCCCGCGAACTTCTCGACCTGCACCAGCGCCGAATGCGCGCTCGGGCCCTGCGCCAGTTTTGAGGTGCCCTTGTCCAGTGTCAGCACGTTGGGATTGCCGTGCGCGTCGAGCCCGCCGGGTTCGACCGGGTCGTACCAGGCGCCGGTCGGCAACTGCACCACCGAGCGTTGCACCCCGTCCGTCACTACCGCCCCTGCGAGGCACTGCCCACGGTCGTTGAACACCCGCACGACGTCGCCGTCGGCGATGCCGCGCGCCGCGGCGTCGTCGGGATGGATCAGCATCGGCTCGCGGCCCTGCACCTTGTTGGCTTGCGCATAGCCGCCGTTGTCGTACTGGCTGTGCAGCCGCGTCTTCGGCTGGTTCGAGATCAGGTGCAGCGGGAAGTCCTTCGCGCGCGGGCTGCCCAGCCACTCCGCCGGCTCCAGCCACGCCGGGTGCGGCGGGCAGTCGTCGTAGCCGAACCCCTCGATGGTGGCGGACCAGATCTCGATGCGGCCGCTCGGCGTCTTCAGCGGCGCGGCCTCGGGGTCCTCGCGGAAGGCGCGCATCAGCGTGATGTCGAGATCGGCCGCGGGCAGTTCGATCTCGCCCTGCTTCCAGAACGTGTCGAAGTCGGGCAGGTCGATGGCGCGCTCGGCGCTCGCCTGGCGGAAGCGGTTATAGAGGTAGCGCAGCCATTCCATTTCGCCGCGCCCTTCGCCATAGGCCTCGCGCACGCCGAAGCGTTCCGCCAGCCCGCCGAAGATCTCGAAATCGCTGCGCGCCTCGCCGACCGGCGCCACCGCGCGCTGCATCGGGAACAGGTACTTGTCGGAATAGGCCGACCCGATGTCGTTGCGCTCCAGCGCCGTCGTCGCCGGAAACACGATGTCGGCGTTCCGCGCCAGCGCGTTCCACCACGGCTCGTTCACGATCACCGTGTCCGGCACTTGCCAGGCCTTCACCAGACGGTTGAGGTCCTGGTGATGATGGAACGGGTTGCCGCCGCACCAGTAGATCAGGTGCGTGTCGGGAAAGGTGACCGTGCCGCCGTTGAAATCGATGGTCGCGCCGGGGTTCAGCAGCATGTCGGCAACGCGCGACACCGGGATGAATCGCTCCACCGGGTTCTTGCCCGACGAGATCCACGGACCCGCGATCTTGGCGTCGGTGTTGCCGATGTTCGCCACCGCGCCGTAGCCGAACCCGAAGCCGCCGCCCGGCAGGCCGATCTGGCCCAGCATCGCGGCCAGCGTGATCAGCATCCAGAACGGCTGCTCGCCGTGATCGCCGCGCTGCAGCGACCACGCCGCCGTCAGCATCGTGCGCCCGCCCGCCATGCGCCGCGCCAGGGCGCGGATCGCTTCGGCGTCGAGGCCCGAAATGCCGGCGGCCCAGTCGGCGCTTTTCGGCGTGCCGTCGCTGTCGCCCATCAGGTAGGGCCGGAACTTGTCGAACCCGGTGCAATAGCGTGCGAGGAACGCGGCGTCGTGCAGGCCCTCGGCGACCAGTGTGTGCGCCAGGCCCAGCATCACCGCGACGTCGGTATTGGGCCGCGGCGTCAACCACTCGGCCTCGGCAAAACCGGTGACGTCCTCGCGCACCGGACCGACGTTGACGAAGGCGACGCCGCTGTCGCGTGCCTTCTTCACCCAGCCGGAAATGCGGTGGCGTCCGACGCCGCCGCCGTCGACCTGCGCGTTCTTCAGCGGCACGCCGCCGAACGCGACGAACAGGTCGGTGTGCTCGGCGATCACCGGCCATGAAGTCGTGTTCTGATAGACCCAGGTCCAGTCGCCCAGCACATGCGGCACGATCGTCGCCGCGGCCGCCAGCGAATAGGACTGCACCGACTTCACGTTGCCGCCGATTAGGTTGAAGAAGCGGCGCATATGCGCCTGCGCATGGTGGAAACACCCGGCGCTGCCCCAGCCATAGCTGCCGGCATAGATCGCCTCGTTGCCGTAGTTTTGGCGCACCCGCTCAATCTCGGCCCCCGCGAGGTCGAGCGCGCGCTCCCACGACACCGGCACGAAAGCCTCGGCGCCGCGCTTGCCCCGCGCATGGCCCGGTCCGTTGTCGAGCCAGCCGGCGCGGATCATCGGCGTCTGGATGCGCAAATCGTCCTGGATCGCCCGCGCCATGCCCGCGCCGATGGGCGAGGGATCGGGATCGGCGGCGATCGGCGTCAGCGCGGTCAGCCGGCCGTCGACGACGGTCGCGTCGTAGCTCCCCCAATGGGTCGCGGTGCGAAAAGTTTGCGGCGGTGCCATGTCGCCATCGTAGCAGAGCGTCCGGGCCTTGCGGGATGGTGCTGAAGCGGTCCGGGCGCACAACGATCCTCTTGGATGACGCGGGCTTCGCCCGGCCCATCCTGCTGTCCCTGCCGGCAAGGTGAGCAAAGGCAACGCGCGGGCGGTCACAGCTCCTCCCCCGTATCGCGGGGGAGGTCCGGCCGAAGGCCGGGGAGGGGGTCCTTTCGCTCAGAAGTACGGCGTGCCCGGCTCCAGGCCGAACGTCGCGCGCCCGAAGGGGGTCGCGTTGGGTTCCCACGACATCAGGCCGTGCGAGGCGAGCGCGTTCATGTCGCGGGCGCGCATCTGCACCGGGTGGTCGTCCTTCTGGCCCGGCACGCCCATTGCCATCACCAGCCGGTCGACGGCCTGGCGGCACAGCTTGGCGGCATAGGCGACATTGCGCTTGAAGCGCACGCGCTGCATCCGGTCGAGGTCGTTGCCGGCCCGCGCCGTTGCGTTGATGTCGTCGAGGTCGGCGGCGATCAGCAGCCGCGCGGCGTCGATCTCGGCCGCGCTCTCGGCGACCTTGAGCTGCAGCGGCGCGTGTTCGACCAGCTTGTTCTCCGACAGCACCCCGGTGCGTCCCGCGAGCGACTCGAGATAGGCGTCGAGCGCGCCCTTCGCGGTGCCGAGCGCCGGGCCGACGGTGGTGAAGGCGCCGACTCCCATCATCGGCAGGCGATAGATGTGCGAGCGGTTGACAGCCGTCCCCGGTGCGCGGCCCAGGTTCGCGTCATCGAAGCCGAGCTCGCGGTGCTTCGGTACGAAGGCGTCGTCGATCCGCAAATCGTTGGTGCCGGTGCCCTTGAGGCCGCTGGCATGCCAGGTGTCGAGCACGGCGAAGTCCTTGCGCGGCACCAGCACGGTCGTCATGCGGGGACGTTCGCCGCCCTCGTCGACCGGGATCAGCACGATGGTCCAGTCGGCATGGTCGCAGCCGCTCGCATAGTGCCACGTGCCCCTGATGCGATAGCCGCCGCCCTCCGGCACCGCCGTCACGTTCGAATGGGCATAGGCCGAACACACCATCGCGGTGGGATCGTCGCCCCAGATGTCGTCCTGCGCCTCGGCCGGAAACATGCCGATGATCCAGTGATGGCTCGCCGCCACGCTGGCGATCCACGCCGACGACGCGCAGGCCTCGCCCAGCTTCGCGGACACGTGAACCAGCGCGCCGAAGTCGAGCTCGTAGCCGCCGCAGCGCGCCGGCTGCTGCACGCGCAGGAAGCCGGCGTCCTTGAAATCGCGCACCGTCGCCTCGGGCAACTTGCGCAGGGCATTGGTCTCGACCGCACGCGCACGCAGCGCCGGCAACAGGTCTTCGGCGCGGGCCAGCAGGTCGTCCAGCGTCGTGGCGTCGGCGGCGGTGTCGCGGGCGGCGGTCATGGCGTCACTATAGCAAGGGATGCTGGACCGGGGGGTGCCGCGCGACCATCATGTTCGCCAGGGAGACGCGCATGACCATCACTCACCTCGATACCGAAGCGATGCCGTGGGAGCCCGAGCCCGACATCCCGGGCTTCCTCGCCAAGAACTTCCACGTCGATCCCGACACCGGCGGTTTCATCCAGGTCCATTTCGTCCCGCCCGACTGGGGCGCCGACATCTTTGACGGCCAGCCCCACCGCCACTACCACGCCACCGTCTACGAACGCGCGCTGTGCCTGTCGGGCGATTTTCCGCACTGGGAGTTCGCCGGCCTCGACGACGACGAAGGCCAGCTCAAGACCTTCCACCGCGGCGTCTTCATGGACCGCCCGCCACTGACGCTGCACGGCCTGTTCCCCGAACCGCGCTCGCAGGTGGGCAGCGTGCTGCTCGCGTGGAACACCGGCGGCGGCACCTTCGTGGGCCACCCGCGCGCCAAGCAGGAAACCATCGACGTCCCGTTCGGCCAAAAGGGCCTGGCCAACGTGCCGTTCACTTCACCCCGCATCTTCCCGACCGACGACGTGCCTTGGCGCGACGATGCCGCGCGCAAGGGCTGGCGTACTAAGAGGCTCACTGAGGAAGCAGGCGCCGCGCTGGCGACGACTCTCGTAGCCGTCCCGCCCGGCTGGCGCGCCGAGCAAGACGTTTCCTTCACGTCGGATAAGACTCACCGCTGGCTCTTCGTCCTCAACGGCGACCTCAACGTGCGCGCCGATAGCAAACAGATCGCGCTAAGAGCGGAGCACTACCTGGATTGGCAAAACGGCAGCGCCGTCGGCTTCGCCAAGGGCGATGTCGTCAGCGAGGGCGGCGCGACCGTCCTCTGCGTCGGCCACGCGCTGGACTAGATCGTCACCACGACGCGCCCCGTTGCCGTGCGCGCGCGCAGGGTTTCCATCGCGGCCACCGCTTCCTCCAGCGGATAGGTCGCCGAGATCAGCGGCCTGAGCTTGCCGGCCGCGTACATCGCGAACAATTCGTCCATGCTGGTCGCGAGCTTATCGGGCGCGCGGTCGGTGAAATAGCGCAAGGAGCAGCCCATGGCCGAGCGATGCTTCACCAGGAGCCGGTTCGCCGGAATCTGCGGCATGCCGCCGACGAAGCCGAAGATCAGATAGCGGCCGCCCCAGCCCAGCGACGACAGCGCCGGGTCGAACAGGTCCCCGCCGACGGGATCGAACACCACGTCGACGCCCTCGCCGCCGGTGATCTCGTTGATGCGGTCCTTCACGTTGTCGCTGCCGTAGTCGAACAGGTGATCGGCGCCGCGCTCCTTGGCGATGGCGAGCTTGTCGGCGCTGCTCGCGCCGGCGAAGACCTCGGCGCCCATCGCCTTGCCGATCTCGACCGCGGCCAGCCCGGTGCCGCCCGAGGCGCCCAGCACCAGAAGCTTCTGGCCCGCCTGCAGTTCGCCCTTCCAGCGCAGTGCGACGTGCGAGGACACATAGCCGACGTAGAACGCGCCCGCGACGTCCCATGCCATGCCGTCCGGTACCTTGTAGGCGTTGCGCGCGTCGGCCAGGCACTGCTCGGCAAAGCCGCCATAGGCGATCTTGGCGAGGATCTTGTCGCCGACCTTGAAGTTCGTGACGCCGTCGCCCAGCGCCGCGACGGTGCCTGCGCATTCCAGGCCCGGCGCGAAGGGGAATGCGGGCTTCGTCTGGTACTTGCCCTCGACCATCACGATGT
Source organism: Alphaproteobacteria bacterium (assembly GCA_038148335.1). Lineage (GTDB taxonomy): Bacteria > Pseudomonadota > Alphaproteobacteria > SHVP01 > SHVP01 > CALJDF01. Next base: position 49,685 of record JAYQVF010000002.1, read on the forward strand.
CGGCGAAATTGACCGAGGCCGCCTTGACGTCGACCAGCAACTGGCCCGCCTGCGGCACCGGCGCCGGCACGTCCTCCAGCTTGCATACCGTGGGCTCGCCCCATTCGCGGCAGATCATCGCGCGCATGTCGTTCCTCCCTGAAAAGGCGCCGGACCATAGCAAAGCACCCGCGCCTTGGCACCCGCGGCTTAGGCCCGCTACAGTCCGGGCAAGGGAGGACGCCATGCCACGCCAGTTCCAGCATCCGCTGCTGCCGCAGGCTTCGCACGACGAGGACGCGCTGCAGTCCTTCGTCATCAGCATGCGCGGCCATATCTCGGCCAACCTGACGCCGGGCAATCGCGCCGCCTACGAGCGCGACGTCGCGCCCGCCTATCGCCGCGCCCACGGCCACGCGCCGCGCACCCGGCACGAGGTGCGGCGCGCCATGCTGCGCCATCCCTTCCATCAGTCGTGGAGCTCGATCATCCGCACGACCCAGGAAATGATCTGGGATTCGCCCGGTCATTCGGCGCTGCGCCAGATCGACGCGCTCAACGCGGCGGCGCGAACCGGCGGCCAGACGGGCGGCACGCTGACGCTCGATCCCGCGATCGGGATTCCGCCCTACCTGTCGGCCGTCGACATTCACTGCATGCCGGGCAATTTTCAGCAGGAAGTGACCGACGACGCCGACGTCTACGCCGCGGCGCTCTACGACCGCGGCGTCTATATCTACATCATGGGCGGCATGGGGCCGCTCAACGATGCGCTCGGCCACATGATGGTCGATCACGTGAAGCGCGAATTCCCCGACCTCAAGCCCCGGCGCATCCTCGACATGGGCTGCGGCATCGGTACCGGCACGCTGCCTTTCGTCGACGCCTTTCCCGACGCCGAGGTGCACGGCATCGACGTCGCCGCGCCGATGCTGCGCTATGCGCACGCGCGCTCCGAGGCGCTCGGGCGCGAGGTGCACTACACGCAGATGAACGCCGAACGCACCGACTTCCCCGACGCGCACTTCGATCTCGTGATGACCCACATCGTCGTGCACGAGACCTCGCACAAGGCGCTGCGCAACATTCTGCGCGAATGCCGCCGTCTGCTGAAACCGGGCGGCGTGACACTGCATTGCGAGACGCCGATGTACGACGCGCGGCTGTCGCCGTTCGACCAGTCGCAGACCGACTGGGACACCTATTTCAACAACGAGCCCTTCGTCGGGCCGATGCACGGCCTCGACGCCGACGCCCTGATGCGCGAGGCGGGTTTTGCCGAGGACGAACTCGCCAACGGCGACCTGCCGCTCTACGTCCCCGGCGTCGACGACGGCGAAAAGGGCGACGACTATCGCCACCGCATCGGCGGCTATCTCAGCATCATCGGCGCGCGGCGCCGCGCCGCATGACCGTCCTCCAGCTGCTCTACCTGCTGGTCGGCTTTGCCGTGATCGGTCCGGTGTTCTTCCTGCCGACGCTGGTCGCGATCAGCCGCAAGCATCCGCGCGCGTTCCTCGTCGCGCTGTTCAACGGCATGTTCGCCTGGACGGTGATCGGCTGGGTCGCGCTGCTGATCTGGGCGTCGATCCCGAGAGATCGCCCCGCGGCCTAGAGCGCCGCGTAGACCGCCTCGATCAGCCGCGTGCCGCGCGGCCCCACGCCGTTGCCCCACCACATCAGGTTCGGCAGATAGGCGAAGGCGACGTTCGCCACCGGATCGGCGAAGCCGATGCGCCCGCCGACGCCGAGATGGCCGAAGGCCTGCGGGTTCGTGCCCATTGGCATGCCCGGCGGGTTGTTGAGCTGATAGCCGAGCGCGAACTTGTTGTGGACGCCGAAGATCTTGTCGTCGCTCTCGCACACGAAGGCGATGGCGCGGTCGCGCGTTTCCTTCTTCATCAGCCGCACGCGGTCCAGCGTGCCGCCGTTGGCCAGACTGGCGAAGATCCGCGCGGTGCCGCGCGCCGTGCCGTGGCCGCTGCCGGCGCCGATCTCGGCCTTGCGGAACACCTCGAGGTTGAAGCGGTCCGGGCTGTCGGCCAGGCCCTGCATGCTCTTCATCACTGCCGCCATGTCCGGCGGCGTCGGCGGCGTTTCGCCCTCGGGCGGCTTCTCCGGCACGACGGTGGCGCAGCGCGCGATCTCGGCGTCGGTCAGCCCGAAATAGAAGTCGGCCTTGAGCGGTCCGGCGATCTCCTCGCGCAGGAACGGTCCCAGCGTGCGGCCGTCGATGCGCCGGATCACCTCGCCCACGAGGTAGCCGTAGGTCAGGTTGTGATAAGTCGGCTCTGCCCCGAACGGCGCGTGGCGCGCGCTCTTCGCCAGCGCCTCGGTCATCGTCTTCCAGTTGTAGACGTCGCCCGGCTTGAGGTCGGCATCGACATAGGTCAGCGCCGCGCGATGCGTCATCACCTCGCGGATCGTCACGTTCTCCTTGCCGGCCTGGGCGAACTCGGGCCAGTAGTGCGCCACCGGCTTTTCCACGTCGAGCAGCCCGCGGTCGACCAGCATGTGCGCCATCGTCGAGGTGATTGCCTTGGACACCGAAAAACTGGCGCACATCGCGTCGCGGTCCCAGCGCTGCGTGCGCGCCGCGTCGCGGAACCCGCCCCACATGTCGACCACCGGCTCGCCGTCGACATAGACGGCGACGCCGGCGCCGATCTCGCCGTGATCGGCGAAATTCTCGACGAACGCTTCCTTCACGCCCGCGAATTTCGCATCGCAGGTGCCTTCGATCTTCGGTTTGTCGTTGCTCATGACCTTCCCTCGCTGCCCGGAACGGATGATGATGGGCTGGCCGCGATGGTGCAACCGGAGGAGCCATGACCCTTGGCGCGCTCAGCCATATCGCCTTCACCGTCCGCGATCTCGATCGCTCGGCCGCGTTCTACGACCTCGTGCTCGGCTTCTTGGGCTACGCGCGCTGGCCGGCGGTCGCCGGCCAGGCCAAGTGGAAAAAGCCCGGCGCCGGCATCGTCCTGATCTACGCCGCCAAGCCCGAATCGCGGGATGTGGCGCACGACCGCTACGCCCCCGGCCTGCACCACGATTCCTTTGAGGCCGACAGCCGCGCCGAGGTCGACGCCCTGCACGACCTGCTGGTCGCCAACGGCGTCACGATCCTCGATGCGCCCTCGGCCTACGCCTACACCGCCGACTACTACGCCGTGTTCTTCGCCGACCCGGACGGGCTCAAGCTCGAACTGTGTCACGCGCCCCACGCCTATGCGAAACCCCAACCGTGAGTCCGCCATGACCGATCTGCCCTACACCAAGCCCAACATCGACTGGACCGAGATCGAGCGCTGGGACCGCGCCTACTACCTGCACAACACGGCGGCCCAGGCCGAATACGCGTTCAACGGCATCGAGGCCGCCGACGGCAACTATCTCTACACCGCCAACGGCGACCGCCTGCTCGATTTCCAGAGCCAGCTCGTGTCCGACAACATGGGCCACCGTCATCCGCGCGTGCATGCCGAGATCAAGCGGGCGATGGAACGCTACGGCCACGTCTTCTTCGGCTTCGCCACCGACTACCGCGCCCGCGCAGCCAAGCTGGTGATCGAGGACATCCTCGGGACCGACAGCTGGGCCGGCCGCCTGCGCATCCTGTCGAGCGGCACCGAGGCGGTGGAGAACGCGATGACCATCGCGCGCCATTTCACCGCCCGCCCGATCGTCCTGACGCAGGAGCACTCCTATCACGGGCTGGTGCCCGGGGCGACGCAGGTCGCGGGCTATCGCGGCAACCTGTCGACCGGTCCCGACGCCGACGATAACCGCGACGTGCCGGGCTTTCCCGGTCCCAACTACGTCGCGATCCCGGCGCCCGAACATACCGACTGGACCGGCGCCGGCCGCCTGCCGTCGCTCGAGCGCACCGAGGCGATCATCCGCGAGACCGGCGCCGGCAACATCGCCGCCATCATCACCGAGACGATGTTCGGCAGCGCCGCCTACATGCCGCACAAGGACTACCTCAAGGGCCTGCACGATCTCTGCCGCAAGCACGGCATCCTGTGGATCTGCGACGACGTGCTGTGCGGCTTCGGCCGGCTCGGCGAATGGTTCTCCTACCAGATCGAACCCGGCATCGCGCCCGACCTGATGGCGTTGGGCAAGGGCATCAACGGCTGCGCCCTGCCGGTCGGCGCCGTCGTCACCTCGAAGGAAATCGGCGAGTTCATCGACCGTGCGCGCTGGTGGTCGGGCTCGACCCACGACGGCCATCCGCTGGTCTGCGCCTCCATCGTCGGCAACCTCGAAGCGATGATCGAGGACGGCATGATCGACAAAGCGAAGACGCTCGGCGCCCAGCTCAAGGCGCGGCTCGACGCGCTCAAGGACAAACATGCCTGCATCGGCCGGATCTCGGGCCACGGCCTGTACTACGGCATCGACATGGTCGGCCCCGACGGCACGCCGATCGTCGCGACCGACCGCGCCACGCTGTTCGTCGGCGACACGTCGAAGTTTCCCAACGCGGTGTTCGCCCGTGCCTGCGCCGAACGCGGCCTCTTCGCCGGCGGCTTCATGCCCAACACGATCAAGGCGGCGCCGCCGCTGACCGTGACCGAGGAAGAGGTCGACTTCGCCTGCGACGTGATGGACGCGGCGTTCAGCGCGGTGGAGAAGGCCTGGCACTGACGCCGCGCAGAAACCCCATTACGGGTTTCAGCATCTGCGGCGTCAGATAGATCGGGAACTGCGCCAGCGCGAAATAGACGAATGTCAGGTCCGGCAGCACGCCGCCTGTCGCGCCCATCATCAGCCCCATGTTGCGCTGCGATACCATGAAGCCCAGCGACAGCGCGCTGTCGCGCCCGGCCCACAGGAACGACAGGGTCGTGGCGCCGAACATCACGAAGAAGATCGCGAACGACAGCGCGGTAAGCGCCGTCATCAGCAGCGGCGTCGCCCAGAAGCCGGCCGCCACGTTCTCCATGATCGCGGCCGAGAACACGTAGAGCAGCAGGATGTTGACGCCGTCGAGCTCGGCGCGGCGCTTCACGATCGTTGCGTAGCCCAACAGCCGGCGCAGCACCGCCGCCGTCACCGCCGCCCCGGCCAGCAGCAGTGCCAGCCGAAAGCCCAGTGCCATCGGCGCCAGCGCCATCTCGGGCCCGAAGTAGATCGCGCCGAACAGCGCCGCGGTGAACGGCACCGCCACCGTCGCGGTGACCAGCGTGACCAGCACCAGCGTCGCGTCGAGCCCGACCAGCGCCGCGAAGGCTGGCGCCGAGATCAGCGGCGAGGCCATCGACTGCAGCATGATGGCGAGATAGAGCTCGGGCTGCCCGGCATCGATGCCGCCCGCCAGCATGGCGCCGCCGATCGCCGCCGGCACCGCGACCAGGGACCAGCCCGCGGCGGCGATCACCAGCCACGGCTTGCGCAATCGTGCGATCACCTGGGCGATGTCGACCCGCACGAAGGCCACCGTCAGGATCGCAAAGATCGACGGCGTCAATAGGGGGCGCAGGATTTCGCCCATCGGCGGCACCGCGATGGCGACGAAGATCACCGCCGCGATGGCCCGGGTGCCCTGGCGGCCGAGCCACGCCAGCAGGGTGAGGGGAAGGGAGAACAGCGCCATGGTCATAGAGTGCGGCGCACACGCGCCGCCGGGAAGGTCAGCTGCCGGCCGCCGTCATTTGACGGCACAGCATCAGCGTCTGGCGGGCGATCTTGCTCCACTCGCTCGTGCTGTCGAGGGTGAGATACCGTTCGTAGCCGGCGATGGCGTCCTGGTACTCCGAATCGCGGAACTGCAACTGCGCCAGGTTGAAGATCGCGTCGGCGTAGTTCTTGTCCTTCTTGATCGCCCGCGCCAGGTGGTCCTTGGCCTCGCCGCGCTTGCCTTCCTTGTCGAGCACGTCGGCGAGGTTGTAGAGCGCCTCGACATAGTGCGGATCGCTCGACAGCGCGTGCTGGAAAAAGAACCGCGCCTCGCGCAGCTTGCCTTGCTCGCGCTCGACGTTGCCGAGGTTGAAGGCGATCACCGCGTCGTTGCGGTCGAGGTCGAGGCAGCGCAGGTACAACGACTCGGCGTCCGCGTAGGCGCCGTCCTCTTCGGCGATTTCCGCCGCCTCGAACAGGTCGTCGACCGACGGGTTGGCCGCCGCGCCGGGCATGGGCAATTGCATCTGGCCGTCGAGATCGGCGTGTTTGTCGCCGATCTGCAGCACGATGCCGTCGGATGCGGAATGCGTCAGCTTGACCTGCGACAGGCTCTTGTGCGGGTCGCGCCGGCGCATGGCGAAGACGCTGGCGATGATGTCGGGGAGGCTCGCGCCCTCGGTCAGCAGGCGGGCGATCTCGCGCGCTGCCACCAGGTCGCGGAAACCGCCCATGCCGTTGTCGGTGTCGATCACGTCGAACAGCAGCAGCATGTCGATGGTGCCGGCGTCGAGGCCGGTTTGCCGGGCCAGCAGGTCGGGCGTAATCGCGCGCTCGATCGCCTCCAGCGCCGGGCCGCGCCCGAGGCGCCGCAGGAAGGTATTTTCGCTCATGCAGGTGGCGCCCATGCGCCGGGCCTGTTCCAGGCGCGCCTCCAGCACGCCCGAATCCATGAGGGTGTAGGCGCCGTGGCCGATGACCGCTATTCTGGTGCGTCGCGTCACGCCGCGGCTGACCCGGCCGCCCTTGGCGGCGACCGCTTCCGCAGCGGCGCGCTGGGACATCGCGCCCAGCCGGCCGATCAGGGTAATGGTCTTGCGGTTGAAGCCGGTCACCGGTTCAAGTCTCGTCCTTCCTCAAAACCGGCCCAGACCGGGTGCTTGCATTGTGCCGTCCGTCAGCCCCCGGCGCCAGCCGCCTTCTTCTTGCGGCCGCCGCTCTTGGCCGGGGTCGCCTTGGCCGCGGTCTTGCCGGCCGTCTTGCGCGACTGGCTCCTGGCTGGCGGCTTTTTCGAGTCGCCCTCGTCGATCGATCGCTTCAGCGCGTCCATCAGGTTGATGACCTGGCCGCGTTCGGGCGCCTTGGCGATGACCGGCGTTGTACCCTTGACCTTGGCCTTGACCACCTCGGCCAGCGCGTCCTGGTAGGCGTCGACGAATTCGCTCGAATCGAACTCGCCCTCGTATTGCTCGATCAGCTGGTTCGCCAGCTTCACCGCCTGGGCGTCGAGCTTGCCCTCGCCGATCTCGGCGAAATATTCCTCGTGCCCGCGCACCTCGGCCGCAGTGCGCAACGTGTTGAGCACCAGTCCGTTGTCGCGCGGGATCAGCAGCACCAGACGTTCGCGCCCGGAAATGACCACGCGGGCGAGCGCCGCCTTGTTGCGCTCCTTCATTGCCTCCTGCATCACGCGATAGGTCTCGTCGGCAACCGGGCCGTCGGGCGCGATGTAGTACGGCGAATCGAGATACATCGGATCGACGTTGGCGAGATCGACGAACTTCTCGATGGAGATCGTCTTAGTCGATTCGATCTGGATCTGGTCGAGGTCCTCGTCGTCGATGACGACGTACTTGTCCTTCTCGAACTCGTAGCCCTTGACCAGGTCGCTGCGCTCGACGGCGCCCAGTTCCGGATCGTAGGGCTTCATCTGCACGCGGTTGTGCGTGTCCTTGTGCAGCATGTTGAAGCGGATGCGATGCGTGTCGCTGGTCGCGTTGTACATCCGCACCGGACACGAGACGAGCGAGAGCTTGAGATAGCCTTTCCATGTCGCGCGCGGCGCCATGACTGACCTCCGGGGCGTCGGCCCAAGGTGATTCTTAAAGCAATATTGTTATACGACTTTCTACCTACTTGTTAACAGTCACTTTTTTCTTGATGTCCGCCGTCAGGCGCACGGCTGACTTGTCGAGATCTTCCCATGGGTCGCGCGATAGTTGCGCCAGTCGCTCGGGCACCGTGCGCCAGTCGAAGTCGCGCGGGTCCTCGATCGTGCCCAGTTCTTCCCACGGAACGGGTGTCGCCACCGGCGCGCCGGCGCGCGCGCGCAGGGAATAGGACGCCACCGCCGTCGCGCCGCGCCCGTTGCGCAAGTAGTCGGCGAAGATCTTGCCCTTGCGCGCCGGCTTCTGCGGGTTGTCGGTGTAGCGCTTGGGGTGCTTGCGGGCGAGCAGGCGCACGACATTGTGAGAGAACTCCTTCATCTCCTTCCAGTCGTGTCGCCGTTCGATCGCCATGACGACATGCAGGCCTTTGCCGCCGGTCGTGCGCACGAAACTCTCGATGCCGAGATCCTCCAGTTCGTCGCGCACCTGGAACGCCGCGTCGACGACGCTGTGCCAGCCCAGCGACTCGTCGGGATCGAGGTCGAAGACGATGCGATCCGGTTTCTCGATGTTGTCGATCCGGCAGCCCCAGGGATGGAACTCGATCACGCCGAACTGCGACAGCGACAGCAGCCCCTTGGCGTCCTCGATATAGAGATAGTCGTCGCGCTCCTTCTCCGAATCGTCGCCATACATCGCGATCTTCTTGATCTCCGGCGGCATGCCGTCGCTCGCGTGGCGCTGATAGAACGTGTCTTCCAGCTTGCCGGTCGGACAGCGCACCAGCGTGATCGGCCGGTTGACGATCTCGGGCAGCATCCAGTCGCCGACCCTGGCGTAGTACAGCGCGAGGTCGACCTTGGTCGGCCCGCCGGGGCCGAACATCTCGCGCTCGGGATTGGTGATCCACAGGCTCGCCAGCACCGCGTCGGTGACGAGCTTCGGCTTGACCGGCGCGTCGCCGCTGCCGGCCGGCTTGTCGGGCCGCAGGCCCTTGTAGCGCGGCGCCCGCAGGTGGTCCTTGCCGGTGCGTTCGGCGTACTCGACCTCGACCACCAGCTTGGGCTGGACCCAGGTCGCGCCCTTGACCTCGGCGGCGCTCTCCGGGTCGATGACGAGGCTCGCGATCGGGTCCTCGCGGGCGATGACCTGCAGCGCCTTGCGCAGGCGCGCGCCCTCGCGCTCGGTAAAGCCGGTGCCGACCTTGCCGACGTAGTGCAGCTTGTGGTTCTGCCGTTCGGCCAGCAGCAGCGCGCCAAGCCCGCCGCCTGCCTTGCCGTCGGCGAAACCGACGACTTCGAAATCGCCGGCGTTCGACGTCTTCACCTTGAGCCAGGTCTTGCTGCGGCCGGCGGTGTAGGGGGCATCCGCCCGCTTCGAAATGATGCCCTCCAGGCCCAGGTTGGCGGCCTGGGCGAAGAAGGCTGGGCCGCCGCCTTCGTGGTGATCGCTGAAATGGACCGGGCTGGTCGGCGTCACCGCCGCCTGCAGCAGGCCTTCGAGCGCGTCCTTGCGCGCAGCGAGCGGCGCGGCGCCGAGGTCCCAGCCGTCGAGGTACATCAGATCGAAGGCGAAATAGGTCAGCTTCTCGGCCGCGCCTTCCGACAGCGCATCCTGCAGCAGCCCGAAACTCGTGGCCCCGGTCGGCGTCTGCACGCAGACCTCACCGTCGATCAGCGCCGTCTTGCAGGGCAGGCGCGCCAGGAAATCGGCGATGGGCCGGTACCGGTCGGTCCAGTCGTGGCCGTTGCGGGTGAACAGACGCGCCTCGCCGTCCGCGATCCGCGCGATGGTGCGATAGCCGTCGAACTTGATCTCGTGCAGCCAGCCGTCGTCGTCCGCCGGTTGCGCCGCTAGCGTCGCGAGCTGCGGCCTCGGCACATCGGGCAGGTCTGCTTTCTTCGCCCCCTTGATCCTGGACGGCTTCGGCAGGGGCTTGGCGGCGCGGGGCAGGGGCGCGGCATTGGCGCGGTCCTCCATCTCCTGCACCGTCAGGCCGGACAGCACGCTCTCCGGTCGCTCTTCGGTAACGATGCCGTCGGCTTCGGGCCGGGCGTAGATGTCGCGCTCCTTGATCAGGAGCCACTCCTTGCCGCTCGCGCGCTCGCCCTTGATCCGCACCAGCGCCCAGCCGCCCTTCATCTTGTGGCCGTCAAGGCGGAACTTCATGTCGCCGCGCGCGTAGTCGGCTTCCGGGTCTTCTGTCATCGGCACCCAGGTGCCGGTGTCCCACACGATGACCGACCCGCCGCCGTATTCGCCCTTCGGGATCGTGCCCTCGAAGCGGCCGTAGGAGACGGGATGGTCCTCGGTGCGCACCGCCAGCCGCTTGACCTTGGGGTCGAGCGAGGGCCCGCGCGTCACCGCCCAGCTCTTCAGCACGCCGCCCATTTCGATACGAAAGTCGTAGTGCAGGCGCGTCGCATCGTGCATCTGCACGACGAACATGTTGCCGCTGGTCGAGGGCGCCGAGCGCTCGGGTTCGGGCGTGACGCGGAAGTCGCGCTTGGCGCGGTACTCGTCGAGATCCGCGGCGCCCTCGCTGCGTTTCGCGCTCGTCTTCTTCGGTCCAGTGGTCTTCCTGCTGGTGCCGGCGGATTTGCGCGCCATGGCGGAAGCGGATCGCGAAGCGCTTCTAGGCCTCCGCGTCCTCCATCGCGCGTTCGTACGCGCCCGGTTCCTGCGCCATCGACAGCAGCACCTCGGTCAGGCTGATGACGCCGACGACCTTGCCCTCGTGGATGACCGGCATGTGGCGGAAACCGCGCGTCGACATCGTGCGGAACACGTCGACGACGGTGGTCTGCGGCCGGCAGGCGACGACCTTCTTGATCGCTATTTCGTCGACCGTCATGCCGTGGATCAGGTCGGACCCGCCGGCGACGGCCTTGACGATGTCGCGCTCCGACAGGACGCCCACGAACTTGCCGCTTTCGCCCACCACCATGAGCAGCCCGATGCGGTTCTCGCTCAGCGTGCGCGCCGCGTCGACGACCGTGGTGCCGGGCGTCACAGTGATGACCTTCCGGTTCTTGCGCCGGACGATAAGATCGACTTCCATGACTCGTAACTCTGCCTCTCCGCCGCGATTATGCACGAATCTTGCGCATGGGCCACGACCCCTTGACCCCGCGCGTTAACCATTTGAGGCCGAAGGGATGAGCGACGCGAAACTGCCCGGCCTGACGCGCTATCCGCGCCTGTTTTCGTCCCTACAAGTTGGGCCTCGGACGCTCCGGAACCGCATCATTCAGCCCGGCCACAGCCTCCTTCTGGGCGACGCCGACGGCACCGTCGGCGACCGGCTGCGGGCCTATGTGGCGGCGCGCGCGCGTGGCGGTGCGGCCATGGTCTGCATGGAATCGGCGCCCGTGCACCCCAACAGCCACAACTACGAACACCAGCTCGTCGTCTACGACGACCGGATCGTGCCGGGGCTCGCAGCGGCGGCCGATGCTGTCCACGACGCCGGCGCCCTGCTGTCGCTGATCCTCTGGCACGGTGGCCACAACGTGACCTACGTCGACGGGCAGGCGGCCGTCGCGCCGTCGCCGGTTCCCTCGCCCAGCACCGGCGAGGTCCCGGCGGTGCTCACCGCACGCGGCATTCGCGAGATCGTTCAGGCCCATGTCGATGCCGCGGTGCGCTGCTGGCGCGCCGGCCTCGACGCGGTCGAGGTCCAGACGGCGACCGACTATCTCTACGGCGCCTTCCTGTCGCCGCGGCTCAACTGGCGCACCGACGCCTATGGCGGATCGCTTGAGAACCGCGTGCGGATCGTCGCCGAGACGCTGGAGGCGATCCGCGACGCCACGCGCGGCGAGATCGCCGTCGGCCTGCGCACTTCGGCCACCCACGCGATCGCGTCCGATCCCGACGACTACGGTCTCGAGGAGTCGCTGGCGGCGATGCAGCTTCTCGCGGCGCGCGGCCTGACCGACTGGGTCAGCGTCATCAACGGCTCGCACTGGTCGTTCCCCGAACTGATCGCGCCGATGAGCCATGCGCGCGCCGAACACCGCGACCTTTCCCGTGCCTTCGCCCGCGCGCTCGATGTCCCCGTGGTCATCGCCGGTCGCATCCGAACAGCCGAGGAGGCGGAGCGTCTCGTCGCCAACGGCGACGCCGATATCGTCGCCATGGCGCGGACGCTGATCGCCGATCCCGACTGGCCCAACAAGGTCGCCGCCGGCGACGAGTCGCGCATCCGCCCCTGCATGTCGTGCAACCAGGGCTGCCTTGCGTTCGCCTCGCAGCATCTGCCCGGCACCTGCGTTCTCAATCCCGCCGCGGGACGCGAGCATGAACTCGAACCCGTCGCGCCGGCGCCATCGCCAAAGACCGTGGCCGTCGTCGGCGGCGGTCCGGCCGGGATGGAGGCGGCGCGTATCGCCGCGCTGCGCGGCCATGCCGTGACCCTGTACGAGGCCGAGGATCACCTCGGCGGGGCGATGCGCCTCGCCGCCGAATCGCCCCATCGCGGCGAAATGCTGGCGGCGCTCGACTGGTGGGAGGGCGAACTGGCGGCGCTCGGCGTGTCGCTCCGGCTCAGCACGGCGGTCGATCCCGCGATGCCGCCGAACGCCGACGCCGTCGTCTGGGCACTCGGCGCCGTGCCCGCCATCACCCGAATCTGGCAGCGCCGCCCGCACCTGCGCGACGGCATTCCCGGAACCCGCGGCCTGCCCATGGGCCGCGACGTCATGACGGGCGCCGCGACGGTCCGCGGCAACGTGCTGGTCATCGACGAGGAGGGCGGCTGGCCCACGGTGTCGCTGCTCGACCACCTGATGGAAGACCCCAAGGTCGGCAACGTCACCGTCGTCACCGCCGGCGCCGACGTCTGCGGGCCCGCGCTTGACCTCACGCTCGAACGCGGCGAGGTCCTGGCGCGCCTTCGCAATTCGACGGTGCGCGTTCTGCGCGACTCGCTGGTCGCCGCGGTCGACGGCGCGCAGGCGGAGCTGACCGACGGCACCGTTCTCGGGCCCTACGACGCGATCGTGCTGGCGACGGGGACGGCGGCGCGGGCCTATCCGGCGGATGCGCTTGCGGCCGGCGACTGCATCGCGCCGCGCGGCATCTGGGCCGCCACCAACGATGCCTACCGGCTCGCGCTGACGCTGTAGCGCCTAGCGGATCGCGCCGGCGACGTAGAGAATCTCGGGATAGGTTCGCGGCCTGGCGCCGGTGTCGACGATGTCGAGACTGGGCCCCAGCGTGGACAGCATCGGCACCTGCGGGAAGGACTTGTCCGGGGCGAAGCCGCATTCGACGGCCAGGTCCTTCAGCTCTGTCTCGTGCATCAATTCCATGAACGGCTCGGCGTTGAAGTGCGCGCCCCAGCGGTGCCACTGCGCGTCGAACGGCGTCTTGGCGAAGTACTGCTGCGATTCGCAGTGCAGCATCACCCCGCCCGGCCGCAGCAGGCGGCGGCACTCGCGATAGAGGTTGCGGATCGCCTTGTTCGACGTCTCGTGCAGGATGATGGTCGACACAACCAGGTCGAAATGCCCGTCGGGAAAATCGGTGGCTTCGGCGTTCTGCTGCGAAAAGTGCACGGCCGCTCCGGCCGCGTCCGCCCACGCCTTGGCATAGCGCAGGCATGGCGCCGCGACGTCGATCGCGTGAATCTCGGCACCCGGAAACGCATCCGCATAGGCCAGCGTCGAATGCCCGACGGTGCAGCCCATATCCAGCAGGCGCGTCACCGCAAGGTCGGGGAAGTTGCGCTTGACGAACGCCGCCAGCGCCGCGCCGACGCCCGCCGACTCGTCGCCCTTGTAGCCGTTGGTGACGATGACGTGGTCGTAGAGCGCGCCGGCGAAGGCGTCGTTGTCGGTCAACTCGGTATGGTAGTTGCCCGGCATGCAGTGGATGTCGACCGCGGTCAGATAGCGCGGCACCGTGACGCCGGGATCGAGCCGCAAGGTCGCGCTGCCGCCGTTGCTCGGCGCCACCACCGGCCACTGGCGTTCGATCATCCCGCCCGAGACGTCCCACATCATTTCCTGCTGCGTCCGGCGCAGCGCGCTCGACCACGGATAGATCGCCGTGTTCTCGAACATCAGACGCAGTTCGCGCCGGTCGGGTGCCTCCCCGGTCTTGTCCTCGAACGCGGGCGCGAGGTCGTCGTCGCACACGCGCCGGGCGCCGGGCATCACCGTGCCAGCGATATAGCCGCGAATGCCCGTGACGAAGCGCATCCGCGCGCCCTCGTCGTGGCTCTCTTCCAGCAGCGGTCCCATCTTGCGCATGGCGCGAGCGTAGCATGCGCGCGCACCTTCCCGCATCCGCGCCCACCGCCTAGGATGCACCGGGGAGAAAAACGCATGAGCACCGATACCTACCGCCAGTGGGTCCTGGCCGCGCACCCGCAGGGCCTGCCCAAACCGGCCGATTTCCGCCTCGAGCACGGCCCGATGCCGGTCCCGGCTGCGGGCGAATTCCTGGTCCGAATCGTGCTCATCGGGCTCGAGCCACGGCTGCGCCTGATGCTCAACCCGACCACCGAGGCGAACAAGGCGATGCGCCCGGACGGTGGCGCCGCCGGTCTCGGCCGCCTGGTGCCGTCCTCGGCGATCGGCGAGGTGGTTCAGTCCAACGACCCCGCCTTTGCCCCGGGCGATCTCGTCGAGGGCTGGTTCGGCTGGCAGACCCACGCGGTCACCACGGCGCGCGGCCTCAGCGACCGCCACAACCCGGCCGGCATCGTCCGCGTCGATCCGGCACTGGGCCCGCTGTCGGCGCATCTCAGCATCCTCGGCATTCCCGGCCTCACCGCCTGGATCGCGCTCGACCACAAGCCGGTGGCCGCCGGCGAGACGCTGGTCGTGACCAGCGCCGCCGGCACCGTCGGCGCCATCGCGGCGCAGCTCGGCAAGCTTGCCGGCGCGCGCGTCGTCGGCCTCACCGGCAGCGACGAGAAATGTGCCTACCTCACGGACGAACTCGGCCTCGACGCCGCGATCAACTACCGCACCGCCGGCGATCTCGCCGCGGCGCTGCGCACCGCCTGCCCGAACGGCGTCGACCATCATTTCGACAACGTCGGCGGGCCGATGGCCGAGACCATCGCGGGGCAGTTCAACGCCGGCGCGCGGCACACGATCTGCGGCGTGGTTTCGCAATACAACGTCGACCAGGGCAAATGGCATCAGTCGAACGCCTTCGCCGGCTATTTCAACATCCATGCCCACGTCGACGAATACGATGCGGCGCGCGCCGCGCTGTCGAAGCTCCTGCTTGCCGGCAGGATCAGGTGCGTCGAGCGCGTCTTCGACGGCCTTGACCAGGCGCCGGCTGCTTTTGCCGGCCTGATGGCGGGCGACAACATCGGCAAGTGGCTGGTCCGCGTCGGCCCCGACCCGGCATGACGGCAACGAAGCCGCCCGGCGCGCCGCGCCACGAATCGCCCCAGGGCGATCCCTACGCCTGGCTGCGCGCCGACAACTGGCAGGAGGTGCTGCGCGATCCTGCCGTGCTCGACCCCGAGATTCGCGCCTACCTCGAGGCCGAGAACGCCTATACCGAAGAGGCGCTCGCCCCGCTGGCGGACCTGCGCGCGGCGCTCACCGCCGAGATGCGCGGCCGCATCAAGGAAGACGATGCCAGCGTGCCGATCCCGATCGGTGACTGGCGCTACTACCTCCGTTACCGCGAGGGCGCCCAGCACCCGCTCTACTGCCGCACCCTGGGCGACGACGGGGTGGAGGAAATCCTGCTCGACGCCGACAAGGAGGCGGAGGGCGCGGCCTTCTACCGCATCTCGATGTGGCTCATCGCGGCGGACCACACCCACTACGCCTACGCCGTCGACCTGACCGGCAGCGAGGAATACGCGATCCAGGTGCGCGACTGCGCCACCGGTACCCTGATCGACGGATCGCTGACCCGCACCGCCGGCGACTTCCGCATCGCCAACGATTCGAAGACGCTGTTCTACGTCAGGCGCGACGACAGCCACCGCCCGAAGTGGATCTACCGCCACGTCATCGGCGAGGACCCGGCCACCGACGTCCTGATCTACGAGGAGCCGAGCGCCGGCTTCTATCTCTCGCTCGGACGGACCGAGAGCCGCAAGTACATCAGCATCAACAGCGCCGCCCACGACGACACGTCCGAGGTGCGCCTGATCGACGCCGACGCGCCCGACGTCGAGCCGGTGCTCGTCGCGCCGCGCGAAACCGGCGTCGCCTACAGCGTTCATCACGGTGGCGACGACCTGGTGATCCACACCAACGCCGACGGTGCGGAGGACTACAAGCTTGTCACCGCGCCGGTCGCGACGCCGGGCCGCCAATGCTGGCGCGATCTCGTGCCGCACCGGCCGGGATGCTCCGTCGTCGGTCCGATCGTATTCGCCGACTACGTTGTGCGGGTCGAGCGCGTCGATGCGCTGCCGCGCCTGATCGTCCGCCGCATGGCTGACGGCACGGAGTCGACCGTCGCCTTCGACGAGCCCGCCTACGATCTCTTTCTGTGGGCGGAGATGCCGCACGACGGCACGGTCATGCGCTTCAGCTATGCCTCGATGACCACGCCCTCGACGGTCTTTGACTACGATCTCGCGACGGGCGCGCGGACGCGGCGCAAGCAGGACGAGGTGCCCTCGGGCCACGACCCCGCCGACTACGTGACCGAGCGTCTCTTCGCCACCGCGGCCGACGGCGAGCATGTGCCGGTCTCCCTTCTCTACAGGAAGGGCACGCCGCGCGACGGAACCGCGCCCCTGCTGCTCTACGGCTACGGCTCCTACGGCATTTCCATTCCGACCGCGTTCCAGGCCAACCGCCTGTCGCTGGTCGACCGCGGTTTCGTTTATGCCATCGCCCACATCCGCGGCGGCATGGAAAAGGGCTACGGCTGGTACCGTGCCGGCAAGCTCGCCAACAAGATGAACACCTTCACCGACTTCATCGCCTGTACCAAGCATCTGATCGCCGAGCGCTACACCACGGCCGGCAACATCGCCGCCCACGGCGGCAGCGCCGGCGGGCTCTTGATGGGCGCCGTCGTCAACATGCGTCCCGACCTGTTTGGTGCCATCGTCGCCGACGTGCCGTTCGTCGACGTGCTGACGACGATCTCCGACGATTCGCTGCCGCTCACCCCGCCCGAGTGGGTCGAGTGGGGCAACCCGATCGAGGACGAGGACGTGCGCGAATACATGCGCGGCTATTCGCCCTACGACAACGTCGCGGCGCAGGACTATCCTTCCATGCTGGTGACGGGCGGCGTCTCCGATCCGCGCGTCACCTACTGGGAGCCGGCCAAGTGGGTCGCGAAGCTGCGCGCCGCCAAGACCGACGCCAACCCGCTCCTCATGCACATCAACATGGACGCGGGCCACGCCGGCAAGGCCGGCCGCTTCGACCGCCTCGACGAAATCGCCCGCATGTACGCCTTCGTCCTGTGGGTGTTGGGGCGGGCGGGCACCTGAGGGCTGCCGCATTGGTGGGAGCGCAAGCCAGTTGACTGCTCCCCCTGCGCGCAGGTGGAGCGGCTGTCGCGGCGCAGCCGCGACAAGCGTGGGGGTTGTTTGCGATAGGCCTACGAAGCGTGCACAAAGACCCCCTCCCCGGCCTCCGGCCGGATCTCCCCCTCTTTCGAGGGGGAGGACTAAAGTTTCGTGAGTGAGGTCGCGCTTGGGCGCCGGCCCGCCCATACCCGACGAGGCAACGGAGGAACGCCATGACGATGACCGCCGCGGGTGCCAACACCAACGATCTTGCCGGCCTGTTCGCGCCCATCGTCGGCGCGGACAACGTCGTCACCGACGCCGCCGAACGCCGCTACTATTCGAACGACATCTTCTTCTGGGACGGCGCCGAGACGGCCGACCTCGTCGTTCGCCCGCGCAGCACCGAAGAAGTCTCCGCCGTCGTCCGGAAGGCGCGCGAGGCGGGTCTCGTCATCGCCACGCGCGGGGGCGGCATGTCCTACACCAAGGGCTATATCCCGGCGCGGCCCGGCACGGTGATGATCGACATGCTCGGCCTCAACCGTGTCATCGAGGTCAACGCCGATGACCGCTACGTCGTCGCCGAAACCGGCTGCACCTGGCAGGCGGTGTTCGAGGAAGTCGAGAAGGCCGGCCTCGCCGTCGCTTTCGCCGCGCCCTATTCGGGCGTCTATTCCACCGTCGGCGGCGCGCTGTCGCAGAACGTGCCCCAGGGCA
>JAYQVF010000003.1:0-54752 GCA_038148335.1 Alphaproteobacteria bacterium
GCAACGACTTGACCAGGCTGTCGACCCCGGCCGCGGCGTTGGCGGCATCGTAGGGCCCCTCGCGGCGGCGCACTTCGAAGCCCGAGTGGTAGATGAGGAAATTGATATCCGGGAACAGCCGTGCCGCGCGCCCGACGTCAACGCAGGAGGCGTATTGCGCCTGCTGGCCGCCGAACGACAGGCCCTTGTGGATGGCGATCGTCCTGATGCCGAGCTGGCGGGCCTTCTCGATGAAAGGAATTCCGATTTCGGGGTCGTCGAGCCACCAGCCGACGCCGTCGATCCCCCATTGGGTGTAGACCTTCCAGGCAGCGATGTCGTAGTCGGCCGCGGCCTGCTCCATGCGCTCGAGCTGGAGGGCGCGGTTCGGCAGGTTGGGCATCACCATGGCATGCAGCAGCAGGCGGTGAGTGCCGTCGAGCTGCTCAACCAGGCGCGCGGCCCGTGCAGCCTCCTGCAGCGACAGCGGATTGGTTTCGGGCGGCGACGGCACGAAGCTCATCACGGCGAGATCGGTGTCGGAATCGAGGAACACTTCCTTGACGAACATGTCCGCGGAGAAACACTCCGCGGCATCGGCCTCGCCGCAGGCCCCATGCGGAAAACTGCGCAGGGCATTGATGAAGCCGCGCCCGGCGTTACGCCGCCACGGTCCGTCGGGATCGACCATGTGGCATTGGACGTCGAAGATGAACTCATCGCCGCCGAGCACCGCCTGCGCCACCTCCTGGTCGAGCGCCGCGGCGGCGGGCACGCGGTAGAAACCGTCCGCCGCGCCGCGGGCGGCGAAGGCCTGGTTCAACGCCAGCAGCGACGTCGCGGCGCCGGCCAATGAAGACAGAAATGCGCGTCGGCTTTGGCCGGTGCGCCGCGCATTGTCGTCGAGCCGCCGGGCCGCCTCGTGCTGGGCCGCGACGATGGCGCGCGACACCGGGACCGGCGCGTACTCGCCGTTCGACGTCGAGTCGATCTTGATCGGCAGCAGGGGGTGTCGGGTCATGCGAGCCTCCTCGCCATGTTTCACGGCCCGGGGCGAGCCGATCCGTTGCCGTCCCAGTCTATCACGGTGCCCTGCCGGCCCCGGGTCACAGGCGGATGA
The DNA here is from genome assembly GCA_038148335.1 of Alphaproteobacteria bacterium. GTDB lineage: Bacteria > Pseudomonadota > Alphaproteobacteria > SHVP01 > SHVP01 > CALJDF01. Next base: position 1,100 of record JAYQVF010000003.1, read on the forward strand.
GGAAGATCAGGCGGTTTCGAAAGCGACCAGCGTGCCGGTTGCGTGCGGCGGCAGCATATAGGGACCGGCGACGCCTTCGCGGGCCCTCGCCCCGAGGATTCGCCTTGCTGCGTCGAGGTCGGTGGCCTCCAGAACCAGGGCCATGGCCCCCACGTCGGGGAGGCCCTCCGCCTCAAGATCGGGATAGCGCCGGCGCAGGCCGGCGAGGGTCTGAAACACGATCGTCGGACCGTCGCTCAGGACCACGACCGCCCTATTCGTCTCCATCGTCCCCACCACGCCGCCGGTCGCCGCCGCCATGCGGGCCGCATCGGCGGACGGATCCGACGTGACGATCCCGATCTCCTTGAGACGATGCGCGGTATTGGCGTGGCCCTGCAGTTCCTTCCGCCAAACGGCCTCGGGCGTCAGGTGCTCGCAAACGAACAGCCGGACCGAAGCCGGAGCGACATCGGCCGGCCAGCGCGCAATGCGGAAGCGCGCCTCCACCTCGCCGCCGCCGGGCAGCGGCACCGGGCGACCGAAGGCGAACGGCCCCGTCGCGGCGATCCCGGCGTGCCGCAGTTCGTCGGCGGCTGCGGCCGCGTCGGCGGTCGCCAGGGCGAGGCGTTCGATCCCGTCGCCGCGTCGCGCGAGAAAGGCACGGCTGGGGGCATTGGCCTCGGTTTCGCGCAGCACGCCGAGCAATTCGATGTAGTCGTTCTGCAGGACCACGGTGTGGTTCGCGGCGCCGACGTGGGCGCTGTGCACGCCGCGCGGCGACACCGTGAAGCCGAGATCTGCCCACTGCGCCGCAGCTGCGGCGAGATCGCGCACCATGATCACCGCATGGTCGATGCCGCCGACGTGCGCGAGGGGCATCGCGGGCGCGTCAGGGAATGTCGGCGAGGAACGCGTCGATCGCCGCCAGCGCCACCGGTTCGGTGAGCATCGGGCAGTGGCCACGGCCGGGCACGATCACGGTCCTGAGGTCGGGCTTGCGCCGCTGCATCTCGTCCAGCGTGTCCTGGTCGAGGATGTCCGAGACGGCGCCGCGCACCGCGAGCACCGGGACCGGCTTCATGCCATCGAAGAAGTGCCAATAGTCGGGCAGGCGTTTGCGTTCGCGGAAGACGCGGCCGTACATCGGGTCCATGTTGGCCTTCACCTTGCCGTCGCTGTCCTCGAAGTAGATCCGGTGGGCGCGCAGCAGCCATTCCTCCGGCGTGAAGTCGAACCCCTCTTCCGCCCTCTCCTTGATGGCAATTGCCGCCTCCTCGAACGAGTCGAAGACCATCGGCTTGCCCATGTTGTCGTGCAGGCGTTTGCGGCCGGCCAGGCCGATGACGGGACCGACGTCGTTCATCACGGCGCCGGAGAGGAGTTCGGGGCGGTGGCCGGCGATGTGCATGGTCACGATGCCACCGAGCGACGTGCCGACCGTGACGATCTTCGGCAGGCCGAGCATGCCGAGGAACTCGATCACGTCGTCGCGGTCGACGTTGTAGTGGTAGTGCTGCCAGTCCGGGTCGTAGCCCGAGCGACCGTGGCCCCGCCAGTCCATCGTCAGGACGCGGCGCGTCGCGGCGATGTGCGGCGCGAGGTCGTCGTAGACCCTGGAGTTGCCGCCGGTGCCGGACAGGCAAAGGACCGGAGTCTTGCCGGCGGGTCCATCGTAGTCGCGGTAATAGAGATCGAGGCCGTCGCGGGTGCGGAAGGTCTTTTCTACGTAACCCGGCATGTTTGGCCGTTCCTCTCTACAAATAGCCCCAGACTTCGGGCAGCCACAGGGCGATCGCCGGGAAGATCGTCACCAGCGCCAGGCGCACGAGATCGGCGGCGGCAAAGGGCGCAATGCCCCTGAAGATCGTGGTCAAGGGTATGTCCTTGGCCATGCCGTGCATGATGAAGACGTTCATCCCGATCGGCGGCGTGATCATGCCGATCTCCATGATGATGACGTTGACCACGCCCCACCAGATCGGATCGAAGCCGAGGCTAACGATCAGCGGGTAGACGAAAGGCAGCGTGATCACCATCGCGGCGATGGTGTCGAAGATGCTGCCCAGAAACAGGAACATCACGTACAGCAGCAGCAGGATCGCCCACTTCGACAGGCCCGACGCCTCGATCGTGCCGACGATCGATTCCGGCAGGCCGGACAGCGTCATGAAAAAAGAGAAGATGTGCGCGCCGATGATGATCACGTAGATCATGCCGGTGGTCGCCGCCGCCTCGAGAAGCGTCTCGAAGAAGGTGCGCCAGTTGACCTTGCCGCGGAACACCGCGAAGAGGAAGGCGACGACGACGCCGACCGACGCGGACTCGGCTGGGGTCGTGATTCCGGAATAGAGGCCGCCCGACACGATCAGCGCGAGCGTAACGACGCCCCACGACTGACCCAATACGCGCAGGCGCTCCGACCAAGGCGTCCTGGGGCCCGGCGGACCGGCCTCGGGGTTGAAGAAGACCAGGACGCGGATCGCCACGAAGTACACGAGCACGGACAACAGCCCGGGAATCAGCGCCGCAGCAAACAGGGCGATGACGAACTGCTCGGTCAGGATGCCGTAGATGATCATGACGATCGACGGCGGGATCAGCATACCCAGCGTGCCGCCGGCGGCGATGCTGCCCGAGGAGAGCGTCACCGAGTAGCCGCGCTGCATCATCTCGGGCAGCGCGATGCGGGTCATCGTCGCGGTGGTCGCCACGGACGAGCCGCTGACCGAACCGAAGCCGCCGCAGGCGCCGACCGTCGCCAGGGCGAGACCGCCGCGCATATGGCCGAGAAACGCATAGGCAAGCCGGTATAAGTCCTGCGCAAGGCCGCTAAGATTCGCGAACGCCCCCATGAGAATGAAGGTGGCGACAACGGCGAGGCCTTCGCTCGAGACGACTTCGCGGCCCTCGGCGCCGAACAGGCCGATCGCCGGACCGAAGCCGATGAGATAGCCAATGGTGACGAACCCGGTCAGCCCCATCGAGACGCCGATCGGGACATGCAGGGCAATCAGCAGAAACAGGAGGGCGAGCCCCAGGACTCCAATGACGATGCCAGACATCGATTTATTCGCTCTTTGTTGGAGGAGGCTCTAGTGCGCGCCTTCCGGCGGATCGATATCTTCGCGGAGCCGGAACGACAGGTAGGCCTTGTAGATCATCCAAGTCTGTACCGGGAGGCACAGGATCACCAGCGCCACGGCGATCCACCACCAGAACGCCACCGGGATCTTCTGGACCGGCGTCACGCGATCATTCACCTGCAGGTCGACACCGAGAATGGTGAACTGCCAGGCGATGAACACGAAGAACACCAGCGTCAGGAGGCCGGCGAACAGTTCCAGACCGCGCCGCCAATTGGGCCCGAGCCCTGCGCCGAGGAAGCCGATGCTGACGTTGCGCCGGTAAAGAAGCACCGCCGGAAACACCGAGCAGATGATGATCGGAAAGGCGATGCGCCCCCAGTCGCCGAAACCGGGAATACTGGGCCAGATCATCCAGCGCATCACGGCATCGAACATGGTGAGGAACGACATCGCCACCAGGGCGACGAAACCTACAGAGGCGAGCAACCGGCACAACCGGTCGAACCACCTCTGCAGGTTTTCAAGCGCGGGTGTCATCCGCTAACTCCGGAAACCGGTCCTAGCTGGACGAGCCGCTCCGCATCTCCTTGAGCAGCTTGACCGCCGCGTCGAACGCCTTCCGGTTGCCCGGGGTCTGGTCCGCCCACTGCTCCCAGATCTTCTTGGCGTCTTCTTCGTAGCGGGCCATTTCGGCGTCGGAGAAGGTGATCATCGTGTGCTTGCCTTCATCCTTGATCTGCTTGCGCAGGTCGACACCGGCCTTGGCATAGGCCTCACCCGAGTCCTTGGCGATGTGGATGCCGCCGTTGTCCTGAAGCGCGGCCTGCTCTTCCGGCGTCAGGCTTTCCCAGGTCTTCTTGTTCATCAGCAGCAGGAAGCCAAGCGTTCCGACCGGCACGTCGACGGTGTGCGTGACCAGCGGGAAGGTCTTGAACGTCTGCATGCCCGACCAGCCCTGGATCACGGCCGACATCGTGCCGCGATTGAGCTTTTCGTTCATTTCGGTCGAACCCGCCGCTTCCGGCACGGCGCCGATCGACTCGAGCCAGGTGGCCTGCGTCTGGCCGACGCTGCGCACCTTCTTGTTCTTCAGGTCTTCGAGCTTGGCGATCGGATCCTTCGAGAAGACCGACGCCGGCTCGCCGGCGAAGAAGCCGACCAGATGCGTGTCCTCGAAGCCCGAGAACAGGCCCATTTCATAAAGCTTCCAGCCGACGACCGAGGCTTCTTCTGCGCTGCGGAAGAAGAACGGAAGTTCGACGATTTCCATCTCGGGGAACTGACCCGGCGTATTGGCGGGCAGCACCCAGGCGATGTCGGCGACGCCGGCCTTGACCAGGTCGTACTGCTGGAACGGGCTCTTGCCGAGCGTGCCGCCCCAGTAGGCCTTGATGTTGTCGTCGGAGCCGATCTTCTGCAGCGCGGCGTTGGCGCGCTCGATCCACGGCGCAATGACGAAGCGGCTGCCGAAGCCGCGTTCGGACACGAACGAACCGACCTTGATTTCCTTGGCCTGCGCGATCCCGGCGGCACCCAGTGCAACGGTACCGGCCATGAGCGCAGCCAGACAGGTTTTGGCAATAGGACGCATGTTAGACCCCTTTTGATTTCCTCCCAGACGAGCGCATATCCTAGGCGCTCAAGCCCATATGGCAACCTCGAACAGCCGGTTTTGCGCCGATTCCGGGGTTGCCGCTCGCCATGCAGACAGGGGTTGGGCCGCTATTCGATGGTTTCGGCGTAGCGGACGGCGTTGATCATCGAGGAATCCATCAACCAGGCCTTCATGCGGACGTCGTCCGCTGTGATCTGTTTCATCTCGTCCATGATGGCGCGGCGCTTGTCCGGATCGCGCTCGCGCATGCGGTGGTGGTTGGCGTCCGACATGCGGTGGACGTAGTCGGTGGCGATCGTCTTGCGCTGGCGGGTATAGCGGTCGAACACATCCATCCCGGCGCGGCCATGCCAGACGTCGTGGATCTTGCCGGTCAGGTTGATCGCGTCGTGCACGCCGCAGTTCAGGCCGAGGCCGCCGTTGGGCGTATTGAGGTGCGCCGCGTCGCCGGCGAGCAGGATACGGCCGACGTTGAACGTCTCGGTGACGCGCATGTGGGTGCGGTAGCTGCCGCGGGCCAGGATGTCGTAGCGCTCGGCGCGCGGCACGATGCGCTGGAAGTGGGCGTTGATGTTGTCGTCGGACAGCGCCTGCTCCGGCGTCTGATCGGGTTGCGGCGTGATCCCCGAACGCCAGCGATCGGGCACGCGCAGCAGCGAGAAGTTACCGTCGTCGGTCCACACGTAGCTGACGTTCGACAGGCCCTCGTAGTACTTTTCGAACGGGAAGTCGGTAATCGCGACCATCGTGAAGATGGGATAGGTCTTGCCGTCGAAGCCGAGATCGAGCACCTGGCGGATGGTGGAGCGCCCGCCGTCGGCGGCGATCGCAAAGCGCCCGGCGACGGTTTCTTCCTCGTCGCCGCGGCGGACCGTGAACGCGGCATGATCGTCGCCCTGGGCGACGCCGACGACCTCGGCGCCCCAGTGGATCTCGACGTTGTCGCGCTGCCCGAGCACGTCGACGAGATGGCGCACGACGTGGAACTGTTCGCACTGGACGCGGTAGGGGTGTCCGGTTTCGCCCTCGAGCACCCGTAGATCGAAGACCGCCCGTTCGCTGGTGTTCTGGAAGCGGTACTGCCAGGACGGGCATTTCGCGCCCTTGGCGAGAATGACGTCGGTGACGCCCATCTCTTCGAGCATGTCGAGGGTCGCGGGATGCCAGGTCGAGGCGCGCAGATCGGTCGGGATCTCTTCCGATTTGTCGAAGACCACCGTCGGGATGCCCATGAGGGACAGCCGGTAGGCACAGATCAGGCCGATCGGGCCGCCGCCCGCAATGATGACGCGCTCGGGGATGCTCATGGGCCCCTCATCCTTCTTGCCGAAACAAAGCCAACGCCCGCGCGGTTTTCCTAGCACCTTGCGCCGCCGCGCGCAGCCTCTCGGCGTCGGCATGCGCATCTGGCGATCGCCGCGGCTCCGGATACCCGCCGGCGGCCGCGCGCAACGGTGACCTCCGGCCGGCGAGGTTTCTTGTTATCGTGCCAGCGGAAGGAGAACGGGACATGGGCAAACTGATCGCCGGCACCTGGACCGAGGAGGACCAGTTGCCGACATCGAAGGACGGCGCGTTCGAGCGGCCGGATTCGGTGCTGCGCAACTGGGTGACCGCGGACGGCGCCGCCGGTCCGAGCGGCGACGGCGGCTTTGCGGCGGCGGCGGGTCGCTATCACCTCTATGTCGCGATCAACTGTCCCTGGGCGCACCGCACGATGATCATGCGCGTGTTGAAGAAGCTCGAAGACGCGATCTCGATGTCGGTGGTCAGGCCCAGCCGCGGCGGCGAGGGCTGGGCGTTCGATGCAGACGGCGGCTTTCCCGACCACCTGTTCGGCGCGACCTACTTGCACGAGATCTACACCCGCTCGCACCCCGACTACACGGGCCGGGTGACGGTGCCGGTGCTGTTCGACAAGGAGCGCGGCGTCATCGTCAGCAACGAATCCTCCGAGATCATCCGGATGCTGAACGAGGCGTTCGACGCGTGGGCCGACACCGGCCACGACTATTATCCGCACGACTTGCGGCCCACGATCGACGGGTGGAACGAGAAGATCTACGCCAGGCTCAACAACGGGGTCTATCGCGCGGGCTTCGCCCGTTCGCAGGAAGCCTATGAACGGGCCTACGACGACGTCTTTGCGATGTTGGACGAAATGGACGCGCACCTGGCGGCGCACCGCTACCTCGCCGGCGGCACGCTGACGGAAGCCGACATCCGGGCGTTTCCGACGCTGGTGCGCTTCGACGTCGCCTACTACGGCGCCTTCAAGTGCAACAAGAAGATGATCCGCGACTATCCGCACCTGTCGGGCTACCTGCGCGAGCTGTACCAACTGCCCGGCGTTGCGGCGACGGTGAATACCGACATCTACAAGGCGGGCTATTACTCCATCAGCAAGGAGCGCAATCCCCTCGGCATCGTGCCCAAGGGGCCCCTGGTCGACTTCGACGCGCCGCACGGGCGCGAGCGTACGGATCAGCCTGACGGCGTTACGACCTCATAGAGTTCGCCGCCGGCGCCGCGCACGGTGATGGCGCTGCCGCCGCGATAGGGCCAGGCCGGGTCGCCGGCGTAGGCCGGACCGAGCGCATCCTGCGCGAGGCGGCCGTGGTCGGCGCGGGCCAGCGTCACCAAGGCGACGCCCGGCGGCAGTTCTCCGTCGCTGCAGGGACGCGGCGTCGCCGTGGGCTGCATGCCGTCGACCTGGATCACGCTGCGACCGTCGAGCTGCACGGTCGACATCGGCAGCGGCTGCCCGGCGTCGACGAGGCCATAGCCTTCGCCCAAGAAATTCATGCCCCGCGTGCGACTGGTCGTCCTGGCGAGGCCGAAGCGCGCGAGCAGATCGTCATGGGTGGCATCGAAGTCGGGAACGCCCAGCACCATGATGAAGATGCGGTCGATGTCGCTCTGCGGTTGCGGCAACTGATGCACGGGGCTCGCGCCCTTGGGCACGTTGGTCAGGTAAAGCGCCTCGCCGTCCGGTCCGACGACCTGCATCGCCTTGATGTCGGGCGATGACTTCAGCGGATGCGGCTCGCCGATGATGGTGAATTCGCTGCCCTTCATGCGCTCGTGCATGGCGTCGGTGTCGCGCAGGAGAATCTCGATCGCCGACCAGCCGTGGTGGGCGAGCGGGCGATAGTCCGGCGGCCGCGTCCCTTCGACGAGTCTGACCCATCCGGGCTCCCCGCTTTCGGGCCGCATCAACTGCCAGCGGCGTCCCGTCATCGCCGGGGCACCCCACGAGGCGGCCAGCGCGTCGCCGACCGTTCCCGAGTCATCGGCGACATAGCCGACGGTCCGCGTGTAGCGGGCGATGGCGGCTTCGAGGTCGGCGACCGTCACCGTTGCCGCCAATACCGGACCCGCACCAAATCCCTGCACCATTACCTTCGCCTCCCGTCTATCAGGACGCGCGCATAGTGCCTGCACCTCGGAGCGACCGCTAGCGCCGGATTTCGAAGGCGCCCTTCTCGCCGCTCAGAAGACCGGGGCCGGCCGGAATCTCGCCGATCGGCTGGCGCTCGCGCGGCGTGCCGCAGGCGGCGACGACCAGCAATGCGATGGCAAGAACGAATGGCAGCGGCTTGACCGACACGATCAGAACTTGACCCGTGCGCCGGCCAGCAGCGTATCGATGGCATCGAACGACGAACCGCGGCGGTCCAGATCGTAGCGACGATAGCCGGCGTAAAGGTCGGTTCCCCATTCCGAGATCGTCTGGACGAATTGCAGGCCATATGTCGACGCTTCGTCGTTATTGGCCGCGAAATCGTTGTATTGGCCGTAGTCCACGGACAGATGGGTCGAACCGAACCTGAACACGCCGTCGGCGCTATATCCGAGCTTGCCGTACCAGAAGTTCTGGGCGTCGCGGGTCGAGTCGCTGTCATCGCCGCTGCCCGCCGCGCCGGTCAGGTTGACGCCGCTCTTGTGCAGGACCGACAGCGAGCCGCCGAAGATCTTCTCCGGGAATGTGCGCGTTCCCGACTGGTTGGCGAAGCCGATCTTGCTGTCGACCTCAAAGCTGGCATAGCTGGCCGAGTAGGTTGCAGCGATATCCCATTCGCCGCCGTCCACCACGGACGTCGAGAGGACGACACCGCGAAAGTTCGGGGTGTCGTAACGAAGCCGGTCGTCGCGACTGAGCCCGTCCAGGTTGGTGAAGGCGTTCGCCACCGTCGGATTGCCGGTGATGGCACCGGTGCCGGTCGTCGCGAAGGAAAGACCGGCAGCCGAATTCTCTACCGCGGAACTGCCGACCAGATCGGTCCCGGAGAGATCCGCTTCCGCCATGCCGTCGGAGGCCGTCGACCCCTGCCCCATGGTTACCGTGCCGAACCGCTTGCTCGATGCATAGATCTCCAGCTTGCGTTCGGTGAAGTTGTTGGTGCCGCCGGCCGTGTTGTCGGCCTGGTTGACGTCGGTCGTGGAGTTGGATTCAAACTGAACCTCGACGTTCGCACCAAGCTTGAGATCGTCGCTCGCCTGAACGCTGCCCTTGAAGCCGAGACGCGTCGAGGACGCATCGTTGTCGACGTGGCGCACGTCCTGCTTGTTGCCGTCGTCGTAGGCGAGCAGCGCGCGGTTTACCTGCCCCTCGATCGAAAGCTTGACCTTGTCGTCGCGCGACAGCACGACGCGATTGCGCCCCGTTCCGTCGCCCGCGCCGCTCTCCTGAACCTTGGAGAGTTCGGTCCGCATTTCTTCGAGGACTTTCTGCTGCGCTTCGATCTGGGCCTGCTGACGCTCGATCATGCGTTCCAGCGCCTGGATACGCTCCGCCTCACTCTGCGCCAGCGCGCTTCCGAACGGCACCGCCAGCAGGACCGCGCCCGCCGCACCCACCATCAGCGCTTTTTTCATAGCCAGCGCTTTCGTCATGGAACTCTCCAACAAAAAAATAACGATCGAGCCGCGGACGGCGCCAACTCTAGTGGGCCCGCTTTACGGGAAAATGAAAATCCGTACAAATGCGTAAGCAGGCGCGGGCACGCCCTGCAAGAAGACTCAACGCGAGATCCCGGACCCGCTATCGGATCACGGTTTCGTGCAGGGATGGCGAGCGGCCAAGGAGCGACGGATGACAAAGAAGATTCGGGTTGCCGCGGTCCAACTCGGCGCCGGCATCGACAACGACGAGAACCTCGCGACCTGCCTGCGCATGATCGACGAGGCGGCGAAGCACAAGCCAGACCTCATGGTCCTGCCGGAATTCGTCAACCACTGTTCGTGGTACGAGGACAACGAGCATTGCTACAAGGTCGCCGTCCCGCTTGACGGCCCCTTCACCGACGCGATCGCCGCCAAGGCCCGCGAGCACCGGTGCCACATCGTCATCAACTGCACGGTGCGGAGGCGCAACAACGCCGTCACGAGCACCAACATTCTTTTCGGACCCGACGGCACGCGCATCGCCGATTCGGACAAGCAGGTGCTTATGGGCGGCGAGAACAACTGGCTGGAACGCGCCAGTGCGCTGGGGCCCATCACCGAGACCGCGATCGGCAAGATCGGCATGTTCTCGTGCATGGACGGCGTCATGAACGAGACGCCCCGCTGTGTCGCGCTGCGCGGCGCCCAGATCATGTGCAACACGCTGAACTCGTTCGCCAACGACGAAGGGTCGTTGCACATTCCGGTGCGCGCGGCGGAGAACAGAACATTCGTGGTCGCGGCCAACAAGGTCGGCCCACTGGTGCCGCCCGACCTGACCGAGGTCGTGGCCGGCAGGCTCAAGATCGCGCCGGAGCGCCTGGACGGTGCGGGCGAGAGCCAGATCGTGGCGCCGGACGGCACGGTGCTGGCCCGTGCGCCGGCGCGCGGCGAAGCGGTGATCTATGCCGACATCGACGTCAGCGAATCCGACGTGAAGCTGCGGCCCGACGGCACCCAGGTCTTCGCCGCGCGCCGACCGGAGCTATATGGACCGATTGCCGCGGAACCCCGAGACCGGCACTACCAGGCGAAGAGCCACGACATCGGCGTGGCGACATTTCAGCCGACGGACGAAGGCGTTGACGCGATCGCCGAGGCGGCGGACGCCGTTGCCGGCCTCGACGCGGAAGTTGCCCTCATCGTGCTGCCGGAACTGATCGGTACGGAGGGTGGGCACGTTGACGACCCAACCTCGGCAGCAACGCTTGGCCGGCAGGTTGTCACCGCACTGCAAGAAGCACTCGCCGGGAGCGATCGGCTGGCGGTCACCTCGATCGTCGAACGCGCCGGCAACGGATTTGCGCATGTCGGTGTCGCTATCGGCGGTTCCGGTGTCGTGCTGCGCCAGCCACAGCTACATGCCTGCGGCCGTCATCCCTGGGCAACCGTCAGGGGCAACGAGATCGCGACCTGCGATCTGCCGTGGGGGCGGCTCGCCATCGTTACCGGCGGCGATTCGATATTTCCGGAGGCCTTCCGCCTCGCGACGCTGCAGGACGTTGAGGTGGTCGCCGTGCCGACGGCAATTCTTGAGCCCTGGGAGAACGAATTCGGACTGGTCGAACGCGCCGCCGAGAACCGCATGACGGTCGTGACAGGTTCCCGCGCCAGCGACGGCGGCGTCGCAATGATCGCGGCGCCGGACAAGGATTTCACGCTGTGGACCGAGTGGTCGCGGCCGTTCAACGGCGACATCAACAAGCCGAACGTGACGCTGGCCAGCGGCGAACCCGGCTTTACGACCGCGCGCATCGATCCGTCGACCGCCGGCAATCGCACGGTGACGCTGAAGACGGATGTGGTGTCGAGCCGGCCCTGGAAGTTGCTCGGGCCGCTCGTCGCGCCGGTCGCCTAGAAGACGGGCTTGAACAGGGCCAGCGCCGTGTTGAGCACCACGATGGCCCAGATCGACCAGATCCACGGCTTGCCGCGGTTGATGAGCCCGGCGATGGTATCCTCAATCTCCGGCGTCGAACCCTCGGTCATGAGACGGCCGAAGGCAGGCCCGAACGGTTTGAACATGAAGTTGACGACGATCAGGATGACGATCGTCAATCCATAGAGCGCGATCTTCAGCCGCAGCCAGTTTTCCGGAAACAGCTCGCCCGACGACAGCGAGACGATCAGCGCGACGACGACGATTGCGAGCAGCACGTAGTTCCAGATGTCCTCTACCCGCTGCAGCTTCTTGCCCCACGCCGGCGCGGTGGGACGGTGCACATTCCACACCAGCCAGGTCCAGGCCAGCGAGACGATCCAGATCACGATCAGCGCGGGAACCCCTACCGGCGCCCAGCCCCGGTTGTAGGCGATGGTCATCCCGGTCGGGACAACGAGGGTCATGGCGACCCGCGGAAACATGTCGACACCCTGGAGAACGCGGGCAAGCACCGCGCGCTGCGGCGGCGTGTAGTCCCGATTCAGGATCAAAAGGGCGGAATAGTAAGTCCCCATATCGGCGCCAAGCCAAAACGCCATCAGCAGAACGTGGATGAAGATGAAGAATGTCGTCCAATCCATCGTATGAACCCTTATTGACGCCTTTTTTGTGGAATTGCAGGACTAATCGGGTAATTCTTCCACCGGTAGTTTTGCAAAGTAGCTTAGGTAGTTGCGTACAGCAATCTGAGGTCCGGTATGAAGCTGTCAGGAAAGACAGCGCTGGTCACAGGCGGTGCGAGGGGCCTCGGACGCGCCGCCGCCCTAGCGCTAGCCCGTGAGGGCGCATCCATCGTCGTCATCGATCTTCTCGCCGACATCGTCGAAGAGTCCGCCGACGAGATTCGCGGCACGGGTGCGAAAGCCTTCGCAACCTTCGGCGACGTCAGCAACCCTGAGAGCATCGCCGAGGCATTCGCCAAGACGCGCGAGCAGTTCGGGCGGCTCGACATACTGGTCAACAACGCGGGCATCGCGCCGAACCGGCTGATCATGGATCAGTCGCTGGAAGAGTGGGACCAGGTCATCCGAACCAACCTGACCGGCGCGTTCCTGTGCTCGAAGGCCGCCGTGCCGATGATGGACGAAGTCGGCGGCGGCGCGATCGTGAACATCGCCTCGACCTCGGGCCAGCGCGGCGCAACCGGCCGCAGCGCCTATGGCGTGTCCAAGGCGGGCATCATCCAGTTGACCAAGCTGATGGCGGTCGAGTTCGCGGACCGGAACATCCGCGTCAACGCCATTGCGCCGGGTCCGATCGAAACCGCGATCACCAACCACAGCCCGGGCACGGTCGAAGGCTATCTCAGCCGCATCCCGATGCGCCGCTACGGCAGCCCCGAGGCCGTCGGCTCGGCCGCGCTGTTCCTCGCCTGCGACGATTCGGCGTACACGACGGGGCACGTTCTCAACGTGGACGGCGGCCTCGAAGCCGCCGGGCTGATGTTCCCGCAGGACGAGATCGCCGGTTCGGCCGACATGGAAGATGCCTTCGAAGGCATCACCTTCCAGAGCGTCGAGGACAACTAGCCTCTTTTCAGACAGGGTTTCTGCGGGTTCCGCGCCCCACGTGCGTTCTTCCTTGCGCCCAGTGCAAGCGGTCGGGCCAAATAGCGCAAGGGGAGTGACACGGCATGCCGGAACAGGACATCGCGGACCAGATGCGCCTATGGCGTACGCCCGAGGGCGTGCGCCGCGCCTACATGGATTGCCGCTTCGGGCAACTGCACTACCGCATCGCCGAGCCCACGCAGGACCAAGGCAAGACGCCGCTGATCTGCTTCCACCTGAGCCCGAATTCGGGCCGGGTCTATGCGCTGTGGCTGGCGGAGATGGCGAAAGACCGGATCGCCGTCGCGCCGGATACGCCGGGGTTCGGCGAATCGGACCCGCCGCCCCGGGAGCCCGAGATCGCGGACTACGCCGCGGCGATGGGCGAACTGATCGACCATCTCGGTTACGACCAGGTCGACGTCATGGGCTACCACACCGGCTCGCGCACTTGCGTCGAGATCGCCCAGCAGCGCCCGGAACAGATTCGCCGCATCGTCCTTGTTTCGGCGCCGATCTATTCGCCCGAGGAACTGGCGGTTCAGTACAAGACGATGGGAACGCCGGCCGCCGACGAGGCGAAAGACGATGGCAGCCATCTGCAAAGAAAGTGGGACGGACACTTCCGCTGGAAGGACCGCGACGCCCCGCCCGTCTTCGTGCACCGCGAGGTGGCCGAGGCGCTGCGCGGCGGCGACCTCGCGTGGTGGGGACATCATGCGGCGTTTCGCCTGCAGCACGCCGACAACCTGCCGAAGGTGAAGCAGCCGATCCTGATCCTGTGTCCCAACGACGACCTGCGGACGCCGACGCTACGGGCCACCGACTACCTGCAGAACGGCCGGCTGCACGAACTGCCCGACTATTCGCACGGGATGCTGGACGTGCACACGACGGAGGTCGCTGGTGTCGTTCGCGAGTTTCTCGACGGCCATTGCCGCGACATCGGCGCGACCATCGCCAAGGACACGCCGCCGCCACCGCCGAAACCCCGCCGCGCGCTCCGGCGCGGCTTTCTCGACGGACCTGACGGGCAGATCCACTATCGCATCGCGGATACGGCCACGGGCGGCAAGACGCCGCTGATGTGCCTCCACATGAGCCCGAACTCAGGCCGCATTTACGAGGCGATCCTCGAGGAGATGGGCCACGACCGGATCGCCGTGGCGCCCGACACGCCCGGTTTCGGCGAATCGGACGCGCCGGCGACGCCGCCTGAGATCGCGGACTATGCCCGCGCGATGGCGCATGTCGCCGATTCGCTGGGCCTGAAGCAGATCGACGTGATGGGCTATCACACCGGCTCGGAGACCTGCGTCGAGCTGGCGCTGCAGCGCCCCGACCTGGTGCGGCGGATCGTTCAGATCTCGTGCCCGGTGTTCACCGACGAGGAACTCGCGACGCTGCGGCGCGAGCTCGGCGCGGTTCCCATCGCCGAAGACGGCGCGCACCTGATCAAGAAGTGGCGGCACATGTTGCCGTTCTACGGCCCGATGGTGCCGCGCAGCGTGCTGGCGCGGAACTTCGCCGAGGGCCTGCGCGGCGGGCCGGTCGCTCATTGGGGCCACCGCGCGGCGTTCAACTACGATCTGCGCGAAACGCTGCCGCGGGTGACGCAGCCCATTCTCGTGATCAATCCGAACGACGATCTCGTGGCGCAGACGCCGCGCGGCCTGCCGCTCATGCAGAACGGACGGATGTTCGAGATCAAGGACCGCGGTCATGGCTTCGTCGACACGATGACGAAGCCGTTCGCTGACGTTTTGCGCGGCTTTCTGGATGCCGACGAGGCATGAGGGAACGATGAACGACGACGACATGAAGGTCTGGCGGACCCCCGAAGGCGTGCGCCGCGCTTTCGCGGACGGCCGCTGCGGACAGATTCACTACCGGATCGCGCGTCCCAACGCGCCATCGCGCATACCGCTGGTGTGCCTGCACCTGAGCCCTGCGTCGGGCCGCATGTTCGGACCATTCCTGCAGCAGATGGGCAAGGACCGGGTCGCCGTCGCGCCGGACACGATCGGTTTCGGCGAAAGCACGCCCCCGCCAGAGCCGAAGGAGATCGAGGATTTCGCCGAATGTCTTGGCGACCTGCTCGACACGCTCGGACTCGGTACCGTCGACCTGCTTGGCATTCACACCGGCTCGGAGATTGCCGTCGAGACCGCACGGCAGCGGCCGAATCAAATCCGGCGGTTGGTCATCGTGTCCGCGCCGATCTTCACGGAAGACGAGCTGGCAGACTTCCGCGCGCACTATCAGCCGATTCTGCCGCAGCCCGACGGCAGCCACCTGAAGCAGCATTGGGCAGGACACTGGAAATGGCGCGGCCCCGGCGTCGACGCCAACGTGAACCAACTGGTCGTGGCCGAGGTGCTGCGCAACGGCGCGTGCTACGCCTGGGGCCACCGCGCGGCATTCAACTATCCGTTCGGCGACCGCCTGGCCGAGGTCGAGCAGCCGATCCTGGTGCTCAATCCCGACGACGATCTCGTCGAGCAAACGCGCCGCGCCGCGCCCCTGCTGCGCAACGGCCGAATTCTCGATCTTCCCAAAGAAACATTCGGACACGGGATGTTCATGACCCGTCCAGAAGAAGTGGCGACGATCGTCCGCGATTTTCTCGACGACGACGATTCAGAGCCCGACGACGTGGACGATGCCAAGAAGAAGACGATCGCATCGCCCGCGAACCTGCCGGGCTTCGTCCGCCGCGCGTTCACCGACAGCCGCTGGGGCCAGTTGCACTACCGGGTCATCCGCCCGGCGGAGGACGACCAGAAGCACCGTCCGCTGATCTGTTTTCACGCCAGCCCACGCTCGGGCCGCGCCTACGTCAACCTCATGGAGGCGATCGGCAACGACCGGATCGTCATGGCGCCCGACACGCCGGGGTTCGGCGAGAGCGAGCCGCCGCCCGAACCGGTCGAGATCAGCGATTTCGCCGACGTGATGGTCGAGTTCATCATGAAGCAGGGCTTCGAGTCGGTGGACCTGTTCGGCTTCCACACCGGCAGCGAGGTCGCCACCGAGGTGTGGCACAAGATGCCGAAGACCGTGGCACACATCGTGATGTACTCCGCGCCGATCTTCAGCGAGGAAGAGCTCGTCGACTTCCGCGAACGCTACACCCCGGTCGAGTTCGACGAGAACGGCATGCACAACGTCCTACGCTGGCAGTTCTTCTGGCCATGGCTTGGGCCGGAGCAGCCGATCGAGAACTACGCCCAGGCGTTCTACGAGACCCTGCGGTGGGGACCTGCCTACCCCTGGGGGCATCGCGCGGCATTCAACTACGCGATGGCCAAGAGGCTGAAACAGGTGAATTGCCCGGTACTAGTGCTGAATCCCGAGGACGACCTTTACGAGCAGTCGAAGCGGGCCACCGACCTGATTCAGAAGGGCCGGGTCCACGACATGCCGGGGTTCGGCCACGGCATGATGGACACACGGACCGCCGACGTGGCCGCGATCGTGCGCGCGTTTCTCGCGGACTAGCCTTTCGGCCCGGAGATGCGGTGACGCAGGTCGCTGAGCCCAGCATAGACCAGGGCGCCGGCGGCGCCACCCGCGAAGTAGGCGATGCCGGCAACGACGATGTTGTCCTCCGGCAGCCAGCCGCGCGACTGCACGACGGCGACCGCGGCAATCCCGGCGAGGATGAAGAGGTTGAGCCAGACGTTGAAGCGTGGGCGTTCGGTACTCATGGGCGGCAGTTAGCCCGACATCGCGCGAACGGGCAAGCCACTGTCCGTCGTGACCGCCGCGACGTCCATCGCCTCTTCCAAATCCTCCCGCATGCCGCTTGAAAGCGTCCGCATCACTCCCATTTTTCTTGGTGAAGTCGTTGCAGGATTCCAGGACCGAACGTCGAGCACGCCCATGACCGGATACGCCAGAACAGCCCTTCTTCTCGCCGGCCTGACCGCGCTTTTTCTCGGCGCCGGCTTTCTGGTCGGCGGCCAGGGCGGCCTGCTGATCGCGCTCGTCCTGGCGCTCGGGATGAACCTTTTCGCCTACTGGAACTCCGACAGCCTGGTGCTGCGGATGTACGGCGCCAAGCAGGTCGGGGCGGACAGCCATCCCCGGCTGTTCCGGCTGGTGGAGCAATTGGCGGCGCGCGGCGACCTGCCGATGCCGAAGGTCTACATCATGGAGAATGCCCAGCCCAACGCGTTCGCCACCGGGCGCAACCCGCAGAACGCCGCCGTGGCAGTCACGAGCGGCCTGATGAACAAACTGAGCGAGGCGGAACTCGCCGGCGTCATCGGCCACGAACTGGCGCACATCAAGAACCGCGACACACTGATCATGACGATCACGGCGACCATCGCCGGCGCGCTCGGCATGCTGGCCAACTTCGCCCTGTTCTTCGGCGGCCGGCGCGACAGCCCGCTGGGGCCAATCGGATCGATCGCCGTGATGATCCTCGCGCCGCTGGCGGCGATGCTGGTGCAGATGGCGATCAGCCGCAGCCGCGAGTACGAGGCCGACCGCGTCGGCGCGGAGATCGCCGGCAACCCGCTTTGGCTCGCCGCGGCGCTCGACAAGATCGCGGGCGGCGCGGCGCGGATCGACAACGTGGCCGCCGAGAACAATCCGGCGACGGCGCACCTGTTCATCATCAACCCGCTGCACGCCCACAAGCGCGACAACCTGTTCTCGACCCACCCGTCGACCGCGAACCGCATCGCGCGCCTCGAAGCGATGGCGTCCGGCGTGGCGGGATCGTCGTACCAGACGGAAGAGCGACGCAGCCCCCGCCGCGTGCGTCCGGGCCACCTGCCGCACTAGTACCGACGTCGACGCTCCCCTCGGGTGCGACGATGGGGTAGAACCGGGTCATGGAACTCGGAATCTTTCTCATGCCGGCGAGCGACCCGAAGCGGCCCCTCGCCGACGTCATCGACTGGAACATCGAGGTCATTCGGCAAGCGGACGCGCTCGGCTATGCCGAGGCGTGGGTCGGGCAGCACATCACGACGCCATGGGAGCCCCTGCCCTCGCCGCAGCAGATCATCGCCGGCGCCATCGGGCAGACGCAGAACATCCGGCTGGGCACCGGCGTCGAGGTGCTCTACCAGCAGCACCCGCTGCGGCTCGCCGCGGAGCTGATCCAGCTCGACCACATGAGCCGCGGACGGCTGATGTTCGGCTTCGGCGCGGGCGGCACCTTGACCGACGGCCAGCTCTACGGCCTCGACTTCGCCAAGGGCGAGAACGGCGCGCGGTCGCGCGAGGCGCTGGAAATCATCCTGCAGGCGTGGTCGCCCGAGGGGCCGGACGATTTCGACGGCGAGTTCTGGTCGACGCGGCGGCCGAACTACAACGATCGCTACTACTGGCACCTCAAGCCCTATGCGCCGGCAGAGCCGCGCATCGCCTTTGCCGGGTTCATGCCGAAATCGGGATCGCTGATGATCGCGGGCGAAAAGGGTTACATCCCGATGAGCTTCAACGTGGCGCCGCAGCACGTCTCGGTGCACTGGCCGTCGATCGAGGAAGGCGCGGCACGGTCCGGGCGGACGCCGTCGCGCGACAACTGGCGCCAGATCCGCGAGATCTACGTCGCCGACACCGACGCCGAAGCGCGCAGGGCCGTCGTCGACGGCTTCGCCGGGCGGTTCTGGAACGGGTATTTCAGCATCATCGCCGAACGGCTCGGCATCGCCGACATGTTCCGCCGCGACGGTGCGCCACCGGACGCCAAGGTCGATGCCGCCTATCTCGTGGATCACGGCACGTGGTTCGTCGGCAGCCCGGACAAGGTCGCGAACGAGATCGTCGACCAGTACGAACAGACCGGCGGCTTCGGCGTGCTGCTGCAGATCGGCTTCGACTATGCCGATGCGGACGCGCGCGGCGGGTGGTTCCGTTCGATGGCGCTTCTGGCCCAAGAAGTCATGCCACGGGTCAACCGGCGGCTCGGCCGCAAGACATAGCGAACGCCGGGCCAGCGCTTTTCAAGGCCGGCCCGAGCCCCCATACTGCGAACGCTTTGCAGATTCGCGGATGGGAGGCCAGATCATGACCAAATACGTCCATCACGACCTCAAGATCGATCCGACGCCCGAAGAGGCGGCACGCCAGGCCTTCATGACGAGCATGCGGCTGTATGTGCTGCACGACATGGCGAACGGCATGCGCACGGTCTACGAGAACGAGGTCGAACCCGCCTTCAAGCGCAAGAACCGACGCGCACCCAAGGACGGCGTCGAGGTTCATCGCGCGCTCAAGAGCGACACGACCTTCAAGTTCTATTCGTCGATGCGCTGCAACGCGCAGGAGATGGTGTTCCGCTCCATCCTGCCGACCGTCGAACGCAACCAGGACACCCTGAACAAGAAGGCGAAGGCGCTCAGCAAGTCGAAGAAGGCCAAGGGCACAGTCGACACCGACCCGAAGTTCGAGGTGCCGCGCAGCGTCGCCGCGATCGACATCCATCTGATGCCGGGCAACTACGACACCGAATACGGCCCCGACGACGTGACCCAGGGCGCGGTCTACGACAACGGCATCTCGGTCTTCAGCATGGGGTTCTTCGGCGACAATCTTGACGACATCGGCAGCTCGATCTCGCTGTTCATCAAGACGAAGTATCCCAAATTCAAGCCGGCGCGGATCCTCGACATGGGCTGCACCATCGGCCACAACACGGTGCCGTGGGCCAAGACCTTTCCCAAGGCCGAGGTGCACGCGATCGACGTCGGCGCGCCGGTGGTCCGCTACGGCCACGCCCGGGCGCAGTCCGAGGGCGTCAACGTCCACTTCCATCAGCAGAACGCCGAAGCGACGACGTTCGAGGACGAAACCTTCGACCTGATCTTTTCGTCGATGTTCCTGCACGAGGTGCCGAAGAAGGGCATCAAGAAGGTGTTCAAGGAAGCGCGCCGCCTGCTGAAGCCGGGCGGGCTGATGCTTCACATGGAACTGCCGCCGAACAAGATGCTGGGCGCCTACGACCAGTTCTATCTGGACTGGGACTCCTACTACAACAAGGAGCCGTTCTATAAGCCGTTCCGCGACGCCGACCCGCAAGCGGTGTGCGCCGAGGCCGGCTTCGCCAAGAGCAAGTTCGTCCAGTTCATCATTCCGAGCCTGGGCCAGTACGGCACCAAGGCCGTCACCGACGCGGTCAAGCACCAGACCGGCAAGGCCGACGACCACACCGGCCGGTTTGCGGCCGGCATCCACTGGTACTGCTTCGGGGCGTGGAAGTGAGCGGCGACGGCAAGAAACCGTTGCGCTACAGCGTCCGCGGCAAGAAGTCCCAGTTCTTTTCCGCCGAGGGGGTCGACGAGCTGGTGTCGATCACCATGGCGCTGGCCCAGGAACTGTGGGTGGTGAAGGAGCGGCTGGCGGCCTTCGAGACGCTGGCGACCAAGAAGAAGGTCTTCACCCAGAAGGAACTGGACAGCGTCAGGTTCACCCCGGCGCAGCGCGCCAAGCTGGACGCCGAGAGCCAGGCGTTCATCGACCGCGTGTTCTTCGTGCTGCGCGAGCGCGTCGAGGGGCTGGCCGCCGATCCTGACGAACCGGCGCCGCCGAAAGAGCCGTGATCGTCATCGTCGGCACGGTGCGCGTGCCGCCGGACAAGATCGATGCGGCGCGGCCGCACATGAGCGCCATGCTCGAGGCATCGCGCGCCGAGGACGGTTGCCTCACCTACAACTACGCACAGGACGTGCTCGACCCCGGCCTGATCCACGTCAGCGAGGTGTGGGAGAGCGAGGCGGCGCTGAAGGCGCACTTCACGACGCCGCACATGGCGGCGTGGCGCAAGGCATGGCCCGATCTCGGTATCGGCGAGCGCAACCTGACCAAATTCACGGCCAGCGAGTCGGAGACGATCTAGCGCGTTCCCGACTCGGACGCTCGATCTCGAACGATCCTCGGTCAGGACGCCCATGAACGGGGCGCAGCGCGCGCCGGACCGCTATGATGCGGCCACATCAAGGGGAGGCCAGCATGGGCGACACCACCATTCGCAGTCACTACGTCGCGGTCGGCAACCGCCGGGTCCACTATCGGCGGGCGGGTTCAGGACCGCCGGTGGTGATGCTGCATCCCTCGCCGAGCTGGGCGAAGGGCCTGGACGCGTATACCCGCGTCTTCGCCGAGAAGTTCACGGCCATCGCCCTGGATACGCCCGGCTACGGGCATTCCGACCTGCTCGACATGGTGAAGCCCGAGATTCCGGACTTCGCGGAAGCGCTCAAGGATACGCTGGATGCGCTCGGTATCGAGAAGTGCGGGCTGTGGGGGTCGCATACCGGGGCGTCGATCGCGATGGAGTTCACCGTGCGCTACCCGGAGCGGGTGACCGTGTTCGTCATCGACGGCTATCCGGCCTACGAGGACGCCTACCGCGAGGACATGACGAAGTACTACCTGCCGCCCTATGCGCCGAAGTGGGACGGCTCGCACCTGATGTACCAGTGGCACAAGTTCCGCGAGCAGTTCATCTTCTCGCCGACCTTCCGCTGGCATCGCGATAGCCGCACGACGACCGCCGCACCGCCGCCGCCGGGCCCGATGCAGGATATGGTGCTGCCGCGGTTTCTCACCGGCGAGGCCTACAACGTCGGCTATTCGGCCGTCTTCCGCTATGCAGGCCTAGAGCCGATTTCGAAGCTGAAGGTGCCGACGTGCTTCGGCGCGCGGCTGGGCGATTCGCTGATCAAGGGCTTTCCGCTGATTGACGCGCGCAAGTCCGAAGGGTCGTGGCTGGAGGAGTTGCCGCGCGACATCGGCGAGGCGGCGCTGCGCTATCGCGAGATCCTGGAACAGCACCCGGCGCCAACCGACGCGCCGCCGGCGCCGGCTTCCGCGCCGATCGCCGGCAAGCTGAACCGCGGCCATCTCGACCTCGGGTTCGGGCAGATGGCGATGAGCAGCGCCGGGCCCGCCGACGGCGCTCCGCTGATCCTGCTGCCGCAACTGCCGGGCGACGTGTCGCTCGACGCCGGCTTCATGCTCGAACTTGCCAAGCTCGGGCATCGCGTCATCGCGCTGGACATGCCGGGCAATGGCGATTCGGACGACTGGGCCCTGCCCCACTCGATCGTCAACTACGCGGGCGCCTTTGCGGAAGCGATCGACGCGCTGGGATTCGACAAGATCGATCTTCTCGGCCACCAGGGCGGCGCTTCGGTCGCGGTGGAGTTCGTGCGTCACCAGGCTGCACGGGTGCGCAACCTGCTGCTGTTCGCGCCGCTCGCCATGCCGGACCCCGTGCGCCTCGCCATCGCGCCGCACTATGCACCCCCGATCGAGCCCAAGTGGGACGGCACCCACCTGATCAGTCTGTGGTTCGCGCTGCGCAACGAGCAGCTGTTCTGGCCGTGGTACAACGAATCGATCCAGGCCGTGCGCAAGATCGAACCCGAAATCGACCCCAAGCTGCTGGAGCGCAAGATCACCGGCATCCTCAAGCACTACCGCAACTACCACAAAGTCTGGCAGGCGGTGTTCGACTATCCGGTGCGCGACAACCTGCAAATGATCCCGGTGCGCACGCTGGTGGCGTCGATCGAGGACGATCCGTTCCATCGTTTTGCCCCCGAGGCGGCGGCGCTCGTGCCGGGCGGCGACTATGAGATGGTCGACTTCCAGAACGACGCCATCGCCACCGCCGTGGACAGGTTCCTCAAGGCCGGATCGTGACGCTCAGCAGACACTTCGTCACCGTCGGCAACCGGCAGGTGCATTACCGGCGCGCGGGTGCCGGCGCACCGGTCGTGCTGTTGCATGCAAGTCCAAGCTCGTCCTGGGCGCTGACGACGTTCATCGAGACGTTCGGCCGTGAGTTCGCGGCGATCGGCCTCGATACGCCGGGCTATGGCCTGTCCGATCCCCTGGCGATCGAAACGCCGGAGATCGGCGACTATGCCGAGGCGCTGGCCGAGACGCTGGACGCGCTGGGCATCGGACGCTGCGCGCTGTTCGGCTCGCACACCGGCGCCACAATCGCGCTGGAATTCGCCCGGCGCTATCCGGAACGCGTCTCGGTGGCGCTGTTCGACGGCTACCCGGCGTGGCCCGAGCACGAGCGGCTCAACATGGAGCGGGAGTATCTGCCGCCGTGGCAGCCGGTGTGGACCGGCCTGCATCTCGTCGATTTCTTTCTGCGCTACCGCGAGATGAGCCTGTACTGGCCGTGGTACGACCGGCGCAAGGCGACCCGCGCCAAAGCGGGCCTGCGAAATCTGGACATGCTGCACCGGATGACCCTGGCCGGCTTCGTCGCGGGGCGCGGCTACGCCAAGGGCTATGCCGCGGTGTTCCGCTACGACCAGATCGGCGCAGTGCGCGATCTCAAGGTTCCGACGTGCTTTGCCGGTCGCGCCGAGGATTCGCTCAACGAATCGCTAAGACTTCTGGGCGACCTGCAGGATATCTGCTGGCGCGAGACCCTGCCCGCAGACGACCATGCCGCGGCGCTGCGCTATCTCGAGATCATTCGCGAGCGGCCCGGCGACGGCGAGACGCCGCTGCCCGAAACGCGGCCCCTGACGGGACGCATCGCGCGACGATTCGTCCGGTGGTCGGGCGGCGACGTCCTCGTGCGCGAAACCGGTAACGGCGACGGCACGCCGCTGATCGTCCTGCCGCAAGTGCCGGGATCGAGCGAGCCTTACGAGACGCTGATGCAGGCGCTGTCGCGCGGCCGCCGGGTCATCGCCATCGACCCGCCCGGCAACGGCGATTCGGACCTGGCCGCGGCCTTGCCGTTTGCGCAACTTGCGCAGGCGGTGACGGAGGTTCTCGACGGCCTCGGCCTGGCGATGGTGGACCTCTACGGCCATCAGGGTGGCGCGACGCTCGCCGCGGCGGTGGCGGCGCTGGCGCCGGGGCATGTCCGGCGAATGGTCCTCGATGCACCGCCGCTGCTGCCGGAGGACCTGCGCGACGCGCTGGCACCCCACTATGCGGCGCCGATCGAGCTGGACGCCGAGGGCGGCCATTTGTTGAAACTATGGCATGCCCTGCGCAACGAGCAGCTGTTCTGGCCGTGGTACAACGAAACCCTGGCCGCGGTCCGCGCGGTCGAGCCGGACCTCGAACCGTCACGGCTGACCGTGCGCGCGATCGGGATTCTGAAGCAGCATCGCAACTACGCACCGAGCTACGCCGCCCTGTTTGCGGCCGATCTCGGCGGCTGGCTCGACACCATCGCCTGTCCGACGCTGGTGGCGGCAGCGGAGAACGATCCGTTTGCGGCGTTCGCGCCCGCCGCCGCCGCGCGCATCGCCGGCGCAGAAACGGCCACCCTGCCGATCCCGGCCGTGGACCGGGCGGTGCCGATCCGGAACTTTCTGGAAAACTAGCCGGCCAGGCGGCGCTTGAGAAACTCGTCGATCAGGCGGGCCATGGTTTCCGGTTGGTCCTGGCTGACGCGATGGTCGCAGCCTGCCACGTCGTGCGCTTCCGATCCGGGAATGAGATCCTTGAGGCGCGCCATCTTGTCGGCGGGGAATACGTGAGAGCTGTCGCCGCGAAGAATGAGAGTCGGACAAGCGACCTTGATCTCATCCCACATGTCTTGTTCGAGAATGCCTTCGGTGTATTGCGCCCCCGAAGGATAGTAGAACCACTCGACCTCGCCGGAATCCAAGTGGCGAAAGCTGTGCTCGGCGTAGTGGTCCTTCATGTCCTGCGACCACAGGCTGCTGAACGGCATCGCCGCCTTGGCGGTGGCAAAGTCGGGAAAGCGATGCTTGCTGACGATCTCGTCCTTCACGTCGGCGCTGATCTGCTTGTCGAGCGAAAGACCGGGGTCCGCAACGACAAGGGCGGAAACGCGCTTCGGGTATTGCGACGCCACCAGCAACGCAATGTTGCCGCCGGTGGCAGCGCCGACCAGGACCGCCTTGGGCACCTGCAGTTCGTCCAGCAGTTCCATCAAGTCCCAAACGTATTCCTGCAGGACGTAGCCGCGTTCGGGGTAATCCGAGTGGCCGTGGCCGCGCGCGTCCGGCGCGATGAAACGGTTGGGGAGCGTGCTCGCCTCGACCACGAAATCCCAGACCCGGGCATTGGTGCGGTTGGGGTGCAGGAGGACGATCGGCGGCGCCTCGCCCGGCCAATCGAGGTAACTGACCCGCAGGCGGGACAATCGAATCTCCTCGGGGATCGCCGGACGGGTGAAATCGACCATGCCGCGATGGGTATTGTGTCGCCGTTCGCGGGTCAAGGAAATTGCAACGCTCTGCGGGCTGCGGCGGGTGTAGTAAAGTCCCGGCCATGCCCGACGCCGCCCCGCCTGCGCACAAGCGCATCCTGGTCATCAAGCACAGCGCGCTGGGCGACTTCATCCTGGCGCTGGGCGCCTTCAGAGCCATTCGGAACCACCATCCCCCGGCGCACATCACGCTTCTGACGACCGCGCCCTACGCGGATATGGGGCGGGCCTGCGGCTGCTTCGATGCGGTCGAGATCGACCCCAAGCCGAACGCTTTCGAATGGGCCAAGTGGCTGCGCCTGCGCCGCTTCATCGTGAAGAGCGGCTTCGACCGGATCTATGACCTGCAGCACAGCGACCGGACGCATGCCTATTTCCGGTTCTTCGGGCGGCGGCCGCCGGAATGGTCGGGCATTGCGCGTGGATGTTCGCACCCGCACGCCAATCCGCGGCGCAACGAGATGCACACGCTGGAGCGCCTTGCGGAACAACTGGCCGACGCGGGCATTACGGAGACGCCGGCGCCGGACCTGTCATGGCTCAGGGACGACATCGGAAGTTTCGCGATTGCCGGACCCTACGCGCTACTGGTTCCCGGCGGCGCGCCGCATCGGCCGGAGAAACGCTGGCCTGCCGATCACTATGCGGCATTGGCGCGACGCCTGGCAGACGCAGGCTTGACGCCCGTCGTCCTGGGCGGCGACGCAGAGGCAAAGGAGATCGAGCGGAT
Organism: Alphaproteobacteria bacterium; assembly: GCA_038148335.1. GTDB lineage: Bacteria > Pseudomonadota > Alphaproteobacteria > SHVP01 > SHVP01 > CALJDF01. The sequence continues at coordinate 27,139 of JAYQVF010000003.1, forward strand.
CGTAGAGGGCGAAACCCGCGCGCTCAGCCTGCGCGGCCGCACCTCCCTCGCACAGATTGCGGAACTCGCGCGTGGCGCGACGGTTGCAATCGGTAACGACACCGGACCGATGCACATCATTGCCGCCGCCGGGTGCCCTTCGGTGGTCCTTTTTTCGAAAGCATCGATCCCGGCGCAGACACAGCCGCGCGGCGCCGCCGTCGCCGTTCTGCAACGCGACCGCCTGGACAGTCTGGATGCGGAAACGGTGTACGGCGCCACCTGCAACCTCGTCCCGACGCTTGCGCGGGCTATTGCGCCAGCCTGACCCGGCAGCGACAATCCGCCCCGACATTCAACGAGCGAGGGTCGACATGGCGACGGTCATCAAGCTGTTCAACAACGAAGCCGCGACGGAGTTGCAGCGGCTCCAGCGCGAACTCGTGCTTGCCCATCACATCCTCGACCGTGACGGCCAGGCGCTCGACATTGCCGGTCACATCACCGCACGGCTGCCGGGCGCATCAACCTTCTGGTCCAACCGCTTCCGGCTCGGCTTCGACGAGGCTGTCCCGAGTGAGCTGCACGAAGCCGACTTCGACCTCAACGTTGTCAGCGGTCATGGCGAGATCAGCCCGGCGCTCGACGTGCATGCGGCGGTCTATCGCGTCCGTCCCGACGTCAACGCCATCATCCACACCCATGCACCGAATGCGATGGCACTATCGTCGATCGGCGCCAATCTCGTCATGATCGACCAGCAGGCCTCGATCTTCTTCGAGGACATCGTTCTCTTCAACGAGCACCACGGTGTCTTCTTCGAGGGCGAAGGCGAAACCAACCGGATCGCCGCGGCGCTGGGCAAGAACCGCGCGGCCCTGCTCAAAAACCACGGGATCGTCGTCGTCGGCGCCACGATCCAGGAAGCCGTGATCGGTGCGCAGGTCCTGGAGTACGCGGCCGCCGTGCAGGTCAAGGCCCTGGCGGCCGGCAAACTCGATCCAATGCCAGAGGCCGCGGCGCGCCAATCCAAGAAATTCCTGGGTTCGAAGGACATCTACGACTGGAAGTTCGACTATTACGCGCGCCGCGTCCTGCGCGAACGCCCGGATTTGCGCCGCTCTCTCGAGGCCCACGCCTAGCCCAGTTGCGGCCTTCGGGCCGCGCCTGCACAATGGCCGCTCAAGGCCGACCGCCAACCCCGGGAGCAAAACCATGCCCAATCCTGTACTCCGCCGCGTGCCCCGCGATGAAATGACCGAGCGCATGCGCGCCGATTTCGATACCGCGAAGTCCCTGCGCGACGATGCAACCATGAACGAAGTCGGCGCCAACGCGCCCGAACTGATGGAATGGTACAAGGACGAGTTCTACGGGAAGCTGTTCTTCGCCGGTCGCGTCGAACCGCGGCTCAAGGAACTGCTGCGCTATCGCCTGTCGATGACCCACGGCTGCGCCTATTGCAACAAGGGCAACCGCGTTTCGGCCCAGAAGCATGGGGTCAAACCGGAGCAGATTAAGTGGATCATGAACGAGGATGCGGACTGCTTCGACGCCAAGGAGCGCGCCGTCCTGCATCTGGCCGCCCGGGTCGTCGTGTCCAACATGCACGGCAACCTGGACCAGAAGCTCTATGCGGAACTGAAGCCGCACTTCGACGATGCCCAGATTTTCGAACTCGGCATGGTCGCCGGCATCCTGACAGGCATGGCGAAGTTCATCTTCGTCTACGACCTGGTCGAGAAAGAAGCGAACTGTCCGGTCGTGCCGCTGACGGAAGCCGCCGAATAGGTTTCCCCGGCACCGTGAACGCGCGTTTTCAGGGAACCGCCGGACGCGGCCTCGCACTCCTGACCGCGGGGACGATGGCGGTTCTCGCGCTGTCGTCCTGCGGCTATCTCAGCATCACCGACCGCTGCTATCGCTCGTACCCGAAGGGCACCGAAGGCTACCGGGAGTGCGTCCGCCGCGAGCAGGCCGAGGCCGAGCGCGTCCGCGAGCGCGCCGCGCGCCAATTCCCCACGCCCAACCTGCCCTAGCGCGATGGCGCGCGAGCGGCAGTTCTATATCGACGCGATCGTCAGAGACTACTTCGGCGCGATGGATTCGGGCGACGTCGACGCGACCGTCGCCTGCTTCGCCCCCGACGCGACACTGACTTGCGAATCGAGCGACATGCGCCTCAAGGGGCATGACGAGCTGCGGGCGTTTTTCTCGGACTTGTGCGCGCGGACCGCGGCGATGGTCCACCAGGTGACGAACTTCGTCGTTGACGAGGTTAACGGGCGGTGCGCCGTGGAGATCGTCTATCGCAACGAGCACAAGGACGGCACGCTGTTCGACATGGAGAACTGCAACTTCTTCGACTTCGGGCCGGACGGGAAGTTCGCGCGGGTCCGCTTCTGGACCGGCGAGTTCGTCGACCAGGGCGAACACGGCCGGTAGCCGCCTACGGTCGCACCTTCGCCGCGACCGGCTTCTGAAGTCCCTACGCCGGCTTGCGCGCGTCCAGGACGTAAATCCGCATCCCCGGGATATCGGTCGGCGCCAGCGCCACGGTGGCAGCGTTGTGCGAGAAGCCGGCCTCAACCGCGACCTCGGCCCAGTCGGTGTCGCCCAGCGCCGTCACAAAAGGTTCTGCGTTGTAGTGCGTGCTCCAGCCCGACATTGCCTGCGCGTAGGGAGACTTGCCTTCGTTGTGGGCGAAGTCCATGTGCAGCGCGATGCCGCCCGGCGCCAACAAGCGATAGGTTTCCTTGAGATAGTTGCGCAGCGCCTTTGATGAAGTCTCATGCATCATGATGCATGAGGTAATGAGATCGAAGCTGCCGTCGGGAAAGTCGGTCTTCTCAGCGTTCTGCTGCGAGAAATGGACGGTATAGCCGAGCGAATCGGCCCGCTTGTGTCCGTAGCGCAGCACGGGCGCGCCGATGTCGATGGCGTGGACCTCGGCATCGGGAAACTTCGCCGCGGCGAGACAAGCGACCGGCCCCACGCCCGTCCCCATGTCGAGAATGCGTTTCGGCTTGAGGCTGGCGCAGTACTTGTCGAAGTAGGCCATGAGGTTGCGGCCGAAGCCGTCGTGATAGGGGCCACGATGCCCCCGTGCGTACATGAACGCACCCCGATCGAGCAGCGCACCCTGATAGGCGTCACCGTCGACGTATTCGGTGTGGTAGTTGCCCGGCATGACGTGGATATCGATGCCGGCGAGGTAGCGCGGCGCCTTGAGCGTCGGATCGAGCCGGAGCGTGCCCTTGGTGCGGCCGGTCCTGGCAATCTTCCTGTTGAGCGCATCGTCCTGACGATCCAGCGAGTCCTGAACGGAATCCCAGATCATTTCCTGGGTCGTCCGGCTGAGCGAACCCCAGGCCTGATGGAAGGGATGCCTTTCCATCGCCTGGCGCACCTCCTTGCGATCCTGCGGCTTGCGCCCGTGCGTGCGCTCGAACGACGGCTCAACGGCCAGCCGATAGACGTCGTCGTTGCCGCCGGCAATATCGGCGGCGACGTATTCACGCAGGCGCAAGGTGAAGTCCTGGCGCGCGAGTTCGTCGTGACTGATCTCCGGGGAGGCGCCGTGACGCGCCTGGCGGGTCATGACCTGCATTGATTGCCCCTTTCAGGATTGGCCGGACTATTCCGGGATGCGGGCGTCGAGAACGTACATGTGGTTACCCGGCGCAACGGTCGACATCGGCACGACGACCGCAGCGTTGTGCGAGAAGCCCTCTTGCACGGCAACCTCGGCCCAGTCGGTGTCGCCGAGCGTGCCGATAAACGGCTCCGCGTTGTAGTGCGTGCTCCAGTCGACCATCGCCTGGAGATAGGGCGTCTTGTCCTCGTTGTGCGGGAAATCCATATGCAGCGCCATGCCGCCTGGCGCCAGCAGACGCCTGGTTTCCTTGAGGTAGTTGCGCAGCGCCTTGGACGAAGTCTCGTGCATCATGATGCAGGAGATGATCAGGTCGAAGCTCTCCTCCGCGAAGTCGGTCGATTCGGCGTTCTGCTGCGAGAAGTGAATCGTGTGGCCGAGCGACTCGGCCCGCTTGTGGCCGTAGCGCAGCAACGGCGCGCCGACGTCGATGGCATGGATCTCCGCGTCGGGAAAACGTTCGGCGAAGGCGCAGGTGACCTGTCCTGCCCCTGAACCCATGTCGAGAATCCGCTTGGGCCGAAATCCCGGACGCGCCTTGTCGAGGTAGGCGAGAAGATCGCGGCCGTACGAATCGTGATAGGCGCCGCGCATGCCGCGGGCATAGATGAACGCGCCGCGGTCGAGCAGCGCGCCCTGATAGGCGTCGTCGTCGGTGTATTCGGTGTGGTAGTTGCCAGGCATGCAATGGATGTCGACGGCAGTGAGGTAGCGCGGCGCGGCGACCGAAGGGTCGAGACGCAGGGACCCCTTCGCCTTGACCACTTGGGCGATGCGCTTGTTGAGCGCATCGTCCTGACGATCAAGAGAATCCTGCACCGAATCCCAGATCAGTTCCTGAGTCGCGCGATTCAGCGAGCCCCAGGCCTGGTGGTAGGGATGGCGCTCCATGGCCTGACGCACTTCCTTGCGGGACGCCGGCTTGCGGCCGTGTGCGCGCTCGAAGGCAGGCTCCACATCCAGGCGGTAGACGTCATCGTTGCCGCCGACGATGTCACCGGCGACGTATTCGCGCAGGCGCTGGGCGAAGTCCTGCCGCGCCATCTCGTCGTGACTGATGTGGGGGAACGCGCCGTGGGGTGCCTGCCGGGTCATCATCGTCGCCATGGGTGCCTCCTTGGTTACGCGCCAGTCTAGCGCCCAGCCGAGAAGCCCGCCATCAACCCGAACCGGCAGCAAAAAGCCGCCTGGAAGGCGGCTTTTTGGTCCTAGCTGGGCCGGACACCCAAGGACGGCCTAGACCCGCGTGCGCGGGAAGCCGTGTTCGGCCATGTCGTTCCACACCATCTGGTCGACGATCTTGCCGTCCCGCAAGGTGAAGCGATCGATGTAACGGATGTTCTGATACTTCGGCCCGTTAGCCTTTTCACCTTGCAACGTGCCGTAGCAGAAGACGATCGTACCGTCGTCGGCTTCGATTTCATCGAAGCGCTGGAAGGCCTTCCAGCTGTTCTGGGTGCGCCCCTTCTGGAACGCGATGAGTTCGTCGGGCGTGGTGAAACGGTGGCCGCCCATGAAGATCGTGAAGAAGCCCTTGCCGATCATCGACCGGGCCGTGTCGAGATCGCGCGCCTCCATGGTGCGGAGGTATTTGAGCACGAACTTCGACGCCTCGCCTTCGGCGGTCTCGTCGCCGCGCGCGGGCGGGTTCGGCGGGATGGGGCGATCGCCCGGACCGAAGCCGTGCTCGCCCATGTCGTTCCACACCATCTGGCTGACGAACTTGCCGTCGCGCACCAGAAAGCGGTCGACGAAGCGAATGCCGTTGTACTCCGTCTTCATGTCGAGCTTCTTGCCGTAGAGCGTGCCCCACGCATAGACGACCGTGCCGTCCGACACGTCGGCCTCGTCGAACCGGTCGAACACCTTGAGCGCCGTTCCCTGGCGGCCTTTGCCGTAGGCGATCAGGTCCTCAAGCGTGTCGAAATGGCAGTCGCCCGGAAACACCATGTGGAAACCCGGCGCCAGCATTGCTTTGGCGGCGGCGAGGTCGCGCGCCTCCATGGTACGCAGGTAAGTCAGGACCATGTGCGACGCGGATCCCCGGATGAGCAGGGATTCGGCGTCCTGCGGGGCTTCGGCGAGATTGGCCATAGGGGTGTCCTCCGTTGGTTGAGCGGACCTTAGCAGGCGATCGCCGCCAGCCGCTAGTGATCGGCCTCGTCGGCCCGCAGGAGGGTCAGAAGGAGTGAAAACACCTGAAACCAGACCACGCCGAGAAGCAGGATGAAGAGCACGACGCCGGGGATGATCAGGATCGACAGGCCACGCGCTTCGAGCACCGGCAGGCCCGCGGCCACGAACCACAGCCAGCCGCCGACCCCGAGGGCGAAAGTGACGAGCCCGGCCCCGCCGAGGCTGAGCGCAATGCGCCAGGTAATGAACGGACCTTCTTCCATGCCCCCACTGCCTCGGACTTTCGGCTCCAGAACCCTTGGACTATGGTACCGCCCGCACGGGCGGTCCAGCCGACCCTCGCACGTCGCCGATGCGGCGCCAACCGGACCATCAACAGGACGAGATATCGTGAGCAGCAACGGACACGGCCCCTATCCCACCCTCAAGGACCAGCTCGCCGGCGACGAGATCATCATTGCGCCCGGCTGCTTCGACGCATTTTCCGCGATGATGGTCCAGCAAGCCGGCTTCTCGGTGGGCTACATCACGGGCGCCTCGATCGCCTATACCCGGCTCGGACGGCCGGACATCGGCCTGGTGTCGATGAACGAGGTCGCGATGACGGTGTCCCTGATTGCCGAACGGGTCGAGATTCCTCTCATCGTCGACGGCGACACCGGCTGGGGCAATGCCATCAACACCCAGCGGACCGTGCGCCTGTTCGAGGCCTCGGGAGCGACCGCGATCCAGCTCGAGGACCAGACCTTTCCCAAGCGCTGCGGCCACCTGAAGGGCAAGAGCCTGATCCCGGCCGCCGAGATGGTGGGCAAGATCAAGGCCGCCGCCGACGCACGGCGCGCGGACGATTTCCTCATCATCGGCCGTACCGACGCCATCGCGGTCGAGGGCTACGACAAAGCGATCGAGCGTGCCGAACGCTATGTCGAGGCCGGCGCCGATATCCTGTTCATCGAAGCCCCGGAAAGCGAAGACCAGCAGCGCGACATGTGCGCCCGCTTCAAGGGCCGGGTGCCGCTGCTGGCCAACATGGTCGAGGGCGGTTCGACGCCGCTCAAAACCGCCGCCGACCTGCAGGAACTCGGCTATTCGATCGTGATTTTCCCGGGTGGCCTGTTCCGCGCCTACAGCCTGCTCGCCGGCGAGTACTTCGCGAGCCTGAAGAAGCACGGGACGACCAACGCGTTCCGCAACCGGATGTACGATCTGAAACAGATCAACGATCTGCTGGGGACGGACGAAATCCTGAAGAACGGCGCGCAATACGACGCTGCGAACTTCGAATAGGAAGCAGAACGTGCGCCTGTTGCGATTCGTCGTCGTCGGGCTGGCCTGCCTTGCGCTGTCGGGATGCGCGGGGTTTTCGAACGTCACGCTGAAACCGTTCGGCCTTGGGGCGAGCAGCCTGAGCAGTGCTCAGAAATGTACCGGCCAAGGCTACCGCAAGGGCAGCACCATCTTCGGCGAATGCGTGTCCTTCTACGACAAGCAGACCGCCACGAACCGGCGCAACATCGCCCTGGCTATCGGCGTCGCGGCCGTTAGCGTTATCGCTTTCGAGGGCCAGTGCGACTGTCTCTTCGGACCCGACCGCGGCGACAAGTTCAGCCGTTAGGCCGGCCCACCCTCAAAACAAAAAGCCCCGCCAAGGCGGGGCTTTTCATGTCAGGTCGATCGACGGATCAGGATTCGGAGATCGTGAACGTCAGCGTCTCGCTGTAGTCCGTCGCCTGGTCGAGGTTGGCGGACGTGCCGTCGTAGGTGACGTTGGCATCGAAGCTGTCACCGCCCACCGCGGAGCGCGCCGCGCTGGAGATGAACGTACCGGTCGCACCGGTGAACGAAACCGCCACCGCGTTGCGAAGCAGGGTGAACGAAAGGTCGTCGTTGGTCGTTGCCGTCGGGCTGTGGAAACAGGGGCCGTTGGCGGCGCCGCAATCGCTGGCACCCTGGTTCAGCGAACTGACGCTGACCGAGTAGCCGGATGGATTGTTGGCTTCCGCAACCACAGTGGCGACCTTCAACTGGGTCACCGACCCGGTGAGATCGAGCCCCGACGCCGAAGCGGTCGGCGTGACCGTGATCGCCAGAATCTGTTGAACGGTGCCGGTCAGGGTCAACTGGCCGGAGGTGGCCGCGAGGGCCGCCGTGCCCCCCGCAAGAATGCCCGCTGCTGCCGCGCCAGCGACAGCGCGCCGCAGATTTCTTCTGCTCATACTAAACTCCTCATGTGCCGCACGCTTATGATGGCACAATTAGATGCATTTTCGAGAAATAAATCCTTGATTCTCCTCAATAACCTTATGGTTGCACCAAGATGCCCAAGGCGACCTATCCGCGCACCTGCCAGGACGACCCCCGATGACCGCTGACGGAGACGGAGACGCAGCCGCCTGCGCCGCGAACCTGCGCCAGATCCTGGGCGCCACGCATGTCTTCGACGACGCGGAGACCCGTCAGTTCTTTTCGACCGACATCTTTTACGAGAACGCTCCCTGCGCGCTGGTGGCCGCGCCGGGGACGCCGACCGAACTGGCCGAGACCGTCCGGATCGCAACCGCCGCCGGACTCGCCGTGGTGCCCCGCGGCGGCGGGATGTCCTACACGCGCGGCTACCTCGGCGGTCCGGACTCGGTCCTGGTCGACACGCGCCGTCTCGACCGGGTGGTCGAGATCAATGCCGCGGACATGTTCGTCACGGTGGAGTGCGGGATTACCTGGGAGGCGCTCGACGCGGCGCTGGCGCCGCATGGCGTACGCACGCCGTTCTGGGGCACCGGCTCGGGCCGCTATGCGACGGTGGGCGGCACGCTGTCGCAGAACGCGATCAACTACGGGTCGGGCCGCTTTGGGCCGGCGGCCGATTCGGTCCTGGGGCTGACGATCGCGGTCGCCGACGGGCGTCTGCTGACGACCGGTTCGGCGGCAACGCCGCACGCGCCCTCGCCGTTCTTTCGTACCTATGGACCCGACCTGACCGGCCTGTTCCTGGCCGACACCGGCGCCCTCGGCATCAAGGCGACCGCGACGCTGAAGCTGATCCCGCGGGCGCCCGCCACCGCCTATGCCTCGTTCTCGTTTCCCAGCGTCACCGGGCTGTGCACGGCGATGAGCGAACTGGCGCGCCGGAGCCTGACCAGCGAATGTTCCGGTTACGACGCGCTGCTGCTGGCCTACATGATCCGCAAGCAGAGCCTTGCCGACGACGTCCGCAAGATCGGCCAGGTCGTTCGCTCCGGCCGCGGCCTGCTGGGCGGGCTGCGCGACGCCGCGCGGGTCGTTGCCGCCGGCCGCCATGCGTTCCGCGACATCGACTACTCGATCCACTTTACCGTCGACGGCCGCGACGATGGCGAGGCCACCGCCAAGATGGCCGAGGCCAAGGACATCTGCAGCCGTCTTGGCGAGGAGATCGAGCCCAGCGTTCCGCGGCTGGTGCGCGCCGGCCCCTTCCCGCTCCCGACGCTGCTGTTCAACGCCGACGGCAAGCAATGGGTCCCGGTGCATGCCATCGTTCCCCATTCCAGAGCACTCGCCTTCGTCGCCGCGGTGGAGTCGTTTTTCGACAGCCAGCGCACCCTGCTCGACACCCATGGCATCGAGTGGGGCAGCTTCATCGTTCCGGCGAGTACGCAGGCCATCCGCATCGAGCCCTGCCTGTTCTGGCCCGATGCGCCCAATGCGCTGCGGCGAAGCTTCTTCGATCGCGACTTTCTCGACACCCTGCCAAACCAGGCACGCAACCCGGCCGCGCACGACGCGGTTCGCGAACTGCGCAAGGGCGTTACCGCCCTGGCCAAGGATTTCGGCGCCGTCCATTTCCAGATCGCGAGGCAGTATCCCTACCGCGAGACGCGCGATCCCGAGACCTACGCGCTGTTGCGCGCGATCAAGGCCGCGGTGGATCCTAAAGGGCTCATGAATCCCGGAGCCCTCGGCCTCGACTAGCCGACCTTGAACTCGCGGCAGCGCATTTGGCTGTCCGCCATCGTGTCGACGCACCGGGCCTCGTGACGATAACGTGCGAGTCTGCGAACATAGGTCAATTAGTGCGCATCCCAAGAAACTGACGCCATGAAACGCGACTGGATCACCGGCCTCCTGCTCCTTGCCGCGGCCCCGCTGTTCGTGGCTGGCCTCGTCATGCCGGCGATCTCGGTAACCAGCCTGATGGTCTTCGAGCACAACTACTCGCTGGTCGACGGGGTCGTCGGCTTCTTCGAGAGCGGCAGCTATTTTCTGTTCGCGCTGGTCGGCATCTTCACCATCCTGCTGCCGACCCTGAAGATCGGCACGGCGCTCGTGGCGTGGCTGCTCGGCGTCGAACATGGCTGGGTGCCGCGGCTCGTGCGCGCCTTCGACCGAATTTCGCGCTGGTCGATGCTCGACGTGCTGGTCGTGGCCGTCACGATTCTGCTGCTCGAGGGCAGCCTGGTGAACCGCGCCGACGTCGGCCTCGGCATCATCTGCTTCGCGCTGGCGGTCATTCTGTCGGCCATCGCCACCCATCGCATCGCGCGCTGGAATCTGGGATCGGCCAACGATCGGCTATGATCGACCCATGACATCCTTCGTTTCAGTCGACGAACTTGCCGCGATGATTTCCGACGGATGCCGCCTCGCCGTCGTCCGCGACGGCTGCGGCGTCGCCATGTCCGCGACCCGTGCCCTGATCCGCCGCGGCGTGCGCGACCTTCGGCTCGTCAACGTGCCGACCGGCGGCATGCAGACCGATCTCCTGATCGGCGCCGGCTGCGTCACCGAGCTGGAGACCTCCGGCGTGTCGCTGGGCGAATACGGTCCCGCCGGGCGCTTCGCCGCCGCGGTCTCGAACGGCGACATCCATATCAAGGAGGCGACCTGTCCCGCGATCCACGCCGGCCTGCAGGCCAGCGAAAAGGGCGCGCCGTTCATGCCGCTGCGCGGCATCCTCGGTTCGGACATCCTGCGCGCGCGACCGGACTGGCGGACGATCGACAACCCGCTGGCCGAACACGACGATCCGCTCGTGATCATTCCCGCCATTGCACCGGACGTCGCGCTGTTCCACTGCCCAATGGCCGACGACGAGGGCAACGTCTGGATCGGGCGCGAGCGCGACCTGGTGACGATGGCCCATGCCGCGCGCCAGACGCTGGTCACCGTCGAGCGGCGCTATGCCGGCAATCTCTACGACGACCGGGAACTGGCGGCAGGCACGCTGTCGTCGTTTTACGTGACGGCGATTGCCGAGGCTGCCGAGGGGTGCCGACCTCTGGGCTTCCCCGGTTACTACGAAGAGGACGGCGACGGCCTGCGGGCCTACGCCGAGGCCTCGCGATCGGCCGCGTCGTTTCTGGCCTACGTCGGGCGGCACGTGACGCAGGCGGTACGGGCGCCATGACCCCCTACAACAAGGAAGAACTGCTGATCGCGGCCATTTCGCGCCTGCTGGACGGCGTGCACCACATCGCGGTGGGCGTGGCCTCGCCACTGCCGGCCTCCGCCGCTTTGCTCGCCCGCCACCGGTCGGGCGGCGCCATGCGGGTATCGATTCTCGGCGATCCATCGAACACCTTCTGGTCCGACGGCGGCAAGGAGCTGTTCGACTGCGCGGCACAGGGCCGGGTCGATGCGTTCTTCTTTTCGGGCGCCCAGATCGACGGCCACGCCAACATCAACCTGGTGGGGATCGGCGACTATCCGAAATCCAAGGTGCGCTTCGGCGGCTCCTACGGGTCGGCGTTCCTATACTACATGGTGCCGCGAATCATTCTGTTTCGGCCGGACCACGACCCGCGCGTGCTGGTGCCGGCAGTCGATTTCATCAGCGCCGCCGGCACGAGCCCGCCCGGCGTCTGGCGGCGCGGCGGTCCGTTCGCGCTGGTCACCGGCAAGGCGCTCTTTCTCTTCGACCGGGAAAAGGGCAGGTTCCGGTTGGCATCCATCCACCCCGGATCGACCCTCGAGGAAATCCGCGACCTCACCGGATTCGACTTCGACATCGCCGCAGACCTCAGCGAGACGCCGGCCCCCGATGCCGGCACCCTGGAACTGATACGAGGGCCCGTCGGGCAGGAGATCGCAATGACCTATCCGAAATTCGCACGCGAAGCCCTGGGAGTCGCGGCGTGACGCGCGCCCTCGAGGGACTCAAGGTCATCGACCTGTCGCGCGTTCTGGGCGGCCCCTACTCCACGCAGATGCTGGCCGATCATGGCGCGGACGTCATCAAGGTAGAGCCGCCCCAGGGCGACGAGACCCGCGAATGGGGACCGCCGTTCCAGCACGGCCTCAGCGCGTATTTCGCCAGCCTCAACCGGAACAAACGAAGCCTCGCGCTCGACCTGTCAAAGGAGGAAGGTCGCGCGGTCCTGATGCGGATGCTCGAGGGCGCCGACATCATGGTCGAGAACTTCAAGGTCGGCACCATGGAGCGCTGGGGCATCGGACCCGAGGTACTGCAGGAACGTTTCCCCCGGCTGATCCATGCACGCATCACCGGTTTCGGCAGCGACGGCCCGCTGGGCGGCATGCCCGGCTACGACGGTGCCGTGCAGGCATGGTCCGGGCTGCTCAGCGTCAACGGCGATCCGGAGACAGGTCCCGTGCGGGTCGGCGTTTCCATCGTCGACATGGTGACGGGACTCAACACGGCGATCGGCATCCTGATGGCAGCAGAGGAGCGCCACCGTTCGGGCAAGGGCCAGTTTCTCGAAGTGACGCTGTACGACGCGGCGCTGTCGATCCTGCTGCCCTATCCGCACAACTGGTTCATGTCCGGCAACCCGCCACGCATGATGGGCAACCGCAGCCCCAACATCGCGCCCTACGACCTGTTTCCGACCGCCGGGCACAAGCTGTTCCTGGCGGTCGGGAACGATCGCCAGTTCCGCCGCCTGTGCGCCGAACTCGGGCGCCCCGAGATCGCCGAGGATCCACGCTTCGCCACCAACGCGGACCGGCTGAACCACCAGGTGGAACTTCGGTCGGCTCTGGAGGAGCCCCTGTCGGGCGAAGATGGCGAAGCCTTCGCCAAACGGCTGATGGAGATCGGGATTCCGGCCGGTGCCGTGATGTCGGTACCGGACGCCATGACCCACCCCCATACCGTTCACCGCGGCATGGTGGTGGACGCCGGCGGCATCCGCACGATCGGGACCCCGATCAAGATGGCGCGAACCCCAGCCGGGCCGCCCCGCGAACCACCGGGATTCGCGGCGCAAAGCGCGGAAATCCTGGCGGAATTCGGCTTCTCGACCGACGAAATCGAAACCCTGACCGAGAACGGCGTCGCGCCCCGTACGACGCGCAAATTGACCTAGGTCACGGCCCCGGCGGCGGCCAAGCCGCAGGATTGCCCACCGTACGTACATCCCTCGGGGACGGTCCCATTGCCGACCCCTCGTGTGGTATCTTTAGGCACGTTCTGGGGCGCACGAGCGCAGGAGACAATGATGACCCTTACTGATTCGACATTTCGCGGCTTCGGCAAGCACGGCATGACGTCGGACACGACGCACGACGACGTTGCCCGCCTCGACTTCGCGATGAACCTGTTCCGGCACATGGGCAACGAGATCGTGCCGGGCCATCGCAAACTTTACGACAACAAGGTCGTCCCCCAATTCGTCAAGAGCCACGGACGCAAGCCGAAGGACCGCCACGAGGTCCGCAAGGCGATGCTCGACGAGGACTATTTCCGGATGTGGAGCATGTTGCGCATCTACGCCCAGGAAAACACCTACGACGAGCGCCGCAAGATCGTCGAGCGCAACCTGGACGACCTGATCGCGCGCGCGAAGCCGCGGCGCGAGGACAAGGGCAGCGTCGAGATCGACCCCGAGTTCGAGGTGCCGAGGTACCAGAAACCCTTCGACATGCACTGGATGCCGGGCAGCTTCTTCACCGACTTTACCGACAACGACGTTGCCGCCGGCGCGATGTACGACCTGGGCGGTCTCTACATCACGACCAACGGCATGCTCGGCAAGTACAACAACGGCGCCGGCTACGCTGTCGCTACCTGGATCAAACAGAACTACCCGCACCTCAAGCCGAAGCGGATTCTCGATCAGGGCTGTACCGTCGGCGCCAACACGTTGCCCTACAAGGATGCCTGGCCGGATGCCGAAGTGATCGGCATCGACATCGGCGGGCCCTGCCTGCGCTACGCGCACCGGCGCGCTGAAAGCCTCGGGTATGGCGTCACGTTCTCGCAGCAGAACGCCGAGCACACCAAGTACGAGGACGAGTCCTTCGACATGGTGCTGTCGACGATGTTCCTGCATGAGACCTCCAACAAGGCCGTCCACAACATCGTCAAGGAAAACCACCGGCTGCTGAAGCCCGGCGGGCTCATGCTGCATGTCGAACAACCGCCGTTCGACATGATCGACGACCCGTTCGACCAGCTGATGAAGGACTGGGACACCCATAACAACAATGAGCCGTTCTGGGGCCGCATGCACGACATGGACCTCGAGGACGTGGCCATCCGCGCCGGCTTCAAGAAAGAAAACATCGTACAGACGATGGCGGCAGGCATTCGTCCGACGGACGAGAACACCTACAACCCGAGTCCGGCAAAGTGGTTCATCTACGCGGCGACAAAGTAACGTTGCGACATAGCGCAAGAAAAAGGGCGCCTCGCGGCGCCCTTTTTTTGTGCCTACGTCGCGGCTGCTATTGCTGCTTTTTCCATTCCTGCATGATCTCGCTGCCCGTCGCGACCCACACGTCCTTGTGCTTGCCGACGTAGTTGAGAGCATCTTCGAGATACTTGATGCGATGCGGCTGGCCCGACATCCACGGATGGATGGTGATCGCCATGACGCGACCGCCCTGGCTGCCGGCTTCGTTGTACATCAGGTCGAACTGGTCCTTGACCTGATCGACGAAGTCCTGCTCCTGGTGCTTGTAGTGCACCCAGACCATCGCGTCGTCGATCCAGTGCTGATGGGGCATGGCGACGATCTCGCCGGACTTGGTCCGGAAGGGATAGGGCATGTCGTCGTTGATCCAGTCGCAGAAGTACTCGATCCCTTCGGCGGCGATGTAGTCGGGGGTATCCCACGACTCCGAGCGCGCCGGGGACCACCAGCCCTTGACCGGCTGGCCCGAGATCTCGCGCAGGGTCGAGATCGACTCCTTGATGATCGCCTGTTCCTGATCGGCCGGCAGCCCCGTGTAGAGCAGCTTCGCCATGTCGACGCCGTAGGCCATGACTTCCCAGCCCTTGGCGTTCACCTGGTCGACCAGATAGGGGTAGCGTTGCGCCACCTTTGAGTTGAACGCGGCGGTCGCCTTGTTGATCCCGGCGGCATCGAGCGCGTCCATGACCCGGAAGATGCCGACGCGGTTGCCGTAGTCCCGCAGCGAGAAGTGCCGCAGGTCGGGGTAGGACGTCACCATGCCGCCGAGTGCCTTGAACGGCTTCGCTGGCGTGTCGAGAGGGAAGAACTCGAAGGCCACGTTCACCCAGAGCGCAACCCGTGCGTTGTTCGGCCATTTGACCGGCTTGCGGCGAACCAGCAGCGACCAATCGTAGCGGTCGTGGTCCATGCCGTAGGACCGGTGAGGGTATTGCAGATAGCTGTCCGGAATCGAAGCGCCGGCAACTTCCTTCTGTTCGATAGGGGGTCTTGCCATGGTTCTAGCTCCGTGCCGGGTTCTTCTTCTTGAAGTCTTTGATCGCCTGAACGTACTCGTCGTAGTAGTGCTCGTAGTAGTACTCGGCGATCTCGCGGCCCGTCGCGACCCAAACGTCGTCGTGACCGGTGATGTACTTCAGCGCATCGTCGAACGCCGCGAGGCGATGCCCCTGGGCGACCGCATAGGCGTGCAGCGGGATGCACATGACCGTCCCGTTTTTTGCGCCATCGGCACGCAGGCGATCGAAGTTCGCCTTGAGCATGTCGGCATAGCGACGGGGCGGCACCATGCTGCCGTTGTAGACGATGATGTCGTTCATCTCGAGCGAGTACGGGATCGAGATGAACTTCCCTTCCTTCACGTTGACCGGGAACGGCTGGTCGTCAATGAACAGGTCGCAGGTGTAGAGAATCCCGTTCTTGGCGAGCAGATCCATCGTCCGCTCGGTATGGGTCAGTGCCGGCGCCAGGTAGCCCGCAATCATCTGACCCGTGTGCTTTTTCACGTTCTCGATCGAGTCCGTGATGATCGCCTGTTCCTGCACCTCGGTCATCGCATAGGAGTAGCGTGTGTTGTAGATGCCGTGGGAGAAGAACTCCCAGTTGCGCTCCTTGCAGGCTTCGATGATTTCCGGGTGGTGATCGAGGAGCGCCACCGACAGGGAGATCGAGCCCCTGACGCCGTAGCGGTCCATCACCTCCATCATCCGCCAGTGACCGACGCGGTTTCCGTGGTCACGCTCGGCATAGCCGACGACATCGGGGACCGGACGGCCCCAGGGCGTGCGCAAGGGATTCACCGGCGGATCGATTTCGTAGTACTCGATGTTCGGTGCGACCCAGAACGCGACCTTGGCACCGTTCGGCCATTTGATCGACGGCCGGGCGTTCCAAGGCAAATATTCGTAAAGACCGAGATCGGCTTTCACGGCGCCTCCTTGTTGGTTCTTTTCAGCGCGACTAGTTCGCCGGCCGATAGTTTTCGAGATACTCCTTGACGACGGCGAAGGGCTCGACGTCGGCATACTTGAGCTGCATGTCGCAGAGATTCGAGAAGTGCGGAATCTCGTGCTTGTCGGCAACGCATTCCTCGGCGACGATCGTGCGGTAACCGCGCGACAGCGAATCCACGCAAGTGGCGCGGACGCAGCCCGAGGTCGACCCACCGGTAAGGATCACGGTATCGACCTGGTGCCAGATGCACAGCGACTGCAGCGACGTCTCATGGAACGCCGACGGCATCAGCTTGTTGTAGATGGCGTCCCGCTTGTGATCGATCTTGAGACGCTCGTCGAACTGGAAGCGCTCCGAATCGACCTTGATGTTCTGCAACGAATCGGGCGTATCGGTCCGGGTGCCCCAGACACCGGCGTCTTCGCCCGACTCCATGTAGCCGACATGGGTCCAGACGACGGGAAGGCCCCGCGAACGGCACAGGTCCGAGAGTTCGTTGATGAACTCGAGCTGCTGGGGATGGGTTTCATAGGCCGTCTTGAACTTGCCGACGGCCGTGTAGGCCTTCTGCAGGTCGATGTTGACCAGGATCGGCTTGCGGCCAAACCCGAACTTCGCGCGGTTCGGATTCGCCTTTATCTGTGCGTAGTACTCACGTGGCGTGAGATCCGAAGATTCCATCCCTGGGTCCTCCTCCCAAAACGATCTAGTTCTTTGAAATTGGCGGTAGAATTGAGGCCACTCGGGCCAATGTCAAGCCAAGGCGCGGCTCTGCCCGACCTGCCGACGGGCCGTTTCCGACCTGCTCAGGAGAACTTCTCGATGGCGCGCTCGAGGGCGGTCAAGAGCTCGCGGCCGAGGATTCCGCCGTCGCCCTCGACGCGCTCCTTGATGACGGCGTTCATCGTGTCGATGTGGGACTTGACGATCTCGAGGTGGCTTTCGCCGCTGTGGGCGCGCGCGCCGGTGAACTTGTAAAGCGAGTCGGCGACGGTCGTGACCAGCGGATAGCCGAAGGTCCCGCCTTGCCCGCGCATGTCATGCGCGATGTCGTTGATGCGCTTCAGCTCGGAGGCGCGCCGGTTCTCTTCCTTCTCACGCGCCTTGCGAAGCTCGTCGTAGAGCTCGCGCACCTGTCCCTGCACCCAGTCGGGATAGTCTTCGGCGAACTTCTCGAGTTCGGCCATCGCCTCCTCGAGCGCCTTCATCGTGAACTTCCCGGGTTCCCGCACCTGACCGGAACTGGCCTTTTCCTTCAGCCGGTTGCGCAGGCGGAAGTACCTGACCTTGATTTTGCCCTTCGGGTCGAGATCAAGAGATTTCGTCGTCATAGATGATCTCTATTTCTTCCTGCTTGATCTTGCGCCGGTCCGAGAGGCGCGACTCCGTCTTGCGCCGGCGCCGGTCGGGCCCGAAATAGGTCGACGTCAGGACGAACTGGCGCGGGCGTTCGATCACCTGCCCGATCCGCTGGGTCAGCGACTGGATCGAATAGGGCTTGCTGAGGATTTCCGTGACGCCCAGGTCGCGGGCCTCGTTGACGTGCCCCATATCGGCGTAGCCGGTGACCATGACGAACGGCAGGAACTTGTCCGGCGACTCCTTGTGGCGGCGCACCCACTTGAGCAGCAGAAGTCCGTCGACAGGCGACATCTGCCAGTTGGCCATGATGAGATCCACCGAATTGATGCCGCCGCGCGAGGGATCCTGACCGACCCGCTTCAACGTTTCGATCGCCTCGGAGCCGTCGTTGACCGCGAAGACGGTGCCCACCCCCATGGTGTGCATGACGGTCTTCAGCAGACTGCGCATGTAGGCGTTGTCGTCCGCGACGATGACCGTAAAGAGGCCCAGATCGTAGTCCATCGCCCTCTTCCGCTACCGATTACGGGGCCAACTTGCCCAATCGGCCGGCCGCAGCGAAGCGCGGCCTTACACTTTCCAAGTGTAGCCGGAACGCAGCAGCTTGTTGAGATCGGCGTCGGGCGCTTTCGCCTTGGCGTCGTCGATCTGGCCAACGACACCGCTCTCGTAAGTTGCCGCCGGATTGCAATAAAGAACGCCCAGGGCCACCGGCAAGGTATCGGTGTCCATCGAAGCCAGCATCGTGGCGAGGATCTTGTCGGTTTCGTCATGGACGAGGATGTCGTCAGCCGTGATGCCGTTCTCGCCGATGGTGACCGCTTCCAGCTCGTAGCTGCCCGCGCGAACGCGCAGGCCCCGGTTCGACTCCTTGCCGAACAGCATCGGCTTTCCATGCTCCAGACGCACCTGACGTTCGGTGGCGACCGCCGAATCCTTGAAGCTGTCGAAGACGCCGTCGTTGTAGACGATGCAGTTCTGGAAGATCTCGACCAGCGAGGCGCCTCGATGTCCGTGCGCGCGCTTGAACATCTCGGGCAAGTGCTTCTGGTCGGTATCGACCGAACGCGCGACGAAACGCGCGCCCGACCCCAGCGCAAAGAGCGCCGCCGTCACCGGCGCCTCGACCGAGCCCTGGGGCGTCGAGGGAGAACGGGTGCCGATGCGCGAGGTGGGTGAATACTGCCCCTTGGTCAGGCCGTAAATCTCGTTGTTGAAAATCAGAATCTGCAGATCGACGTTGCGCCGCAGGGTGTGCATCAGGTGATTGCCGCCGATCGACAACATGTCCCCATCGCCACCTACGACCCAAACGTCGAGTTCGGGGTTGGCGAGCTTGATGCCGGTCGCGAAGGCCGGCGCGCGGCCATGGATGGTGTGGAACCCGTAAGTGTCCATGTAGTAGGGGAAACGGGCGGCGCACCCGATACCCGATACGAACACCGTCTTTTCGCGCACCGCACCGATCTCGGGCATCGTGCGCTGCAACGCCTTGAGAATGGCGTAGTCACCGCAGCCCGGGCACCAACGCACTTCCTGATCGGTAGCGAAGTCCTTCGCCGTCAACTGTTGTGGTGCGACGTTCATCCTAGGCCCCCAGACGCGCACGGACGGCGCTCTCGATTTCGCTGATCTTGAACGGCTGGCCGGACACTTTGGACACCTTCTCGGCCGGCACCAGATACTCGGCGCGCAACACCGTGGAAAGCTGCCCGGTGTTCATCTCCGGCACGAGGACGTGTTTGAAGCCGGAGAGCAGTTGCCCGAGATTGCGCGGCAGCGGCCAGATGTGACGCAGATGGATTTGCGCGACCGAATGCCCTTCGGCCAGCAGGTTCGACACCGCGCGATCGATAGGTCCGTACGTCGAACCCCAACCAACCACAACGATGTCGCCGGAGGTCGGCCCCTGCTCAACCGACTGCTCGGGAATATCGTTGGCGATGCCGTCGATCTTGGCCTTACGGACGTCGGTCATCTTCTGGTGGTTTGCGGAGTCGTACGAGATGTGACCCGTCGTGTAAGACCGTTCGATGCCGCCAATCCGATGTTCCAGACCGGGCGTACCGGGAATCGCCCAGTTGCGGGCAAGCGTCTTCTCGTCGCGCCGGAACGGGTGGAAACCTTCGGTTTCCGTACGGAACGAAACGGGGAAGGCCTCGATGTCCTTCATGTCCGGGATAAGCCACGGCTCGGCAGCATTGGCGATGTAGCCATCGGTCAGCAGCATGACCGGGGTCATGTATTTCGTCGCCAGACGAACGGCTTCGACAGCCGTGTCGAAACAATCGGAAGGCGACCGCGACGCGAGCACAACCAGCGGCGCATCGGCGTTGCGGCCGTAAACCGCCTGATAGAGATCCGACTGCTCGGTCTTCGTCGGCATGCCGGTAGATGGACCGGCACGCTGCGAGTTGACCACGACCAGCGGCAGTTCTGTGCCGATGGCAAGACCAATGGCCTCGCCCTTGAGCGCAATGCCGGGCCCGGAGCTCGAGGTGATGCCCAGCATGCCGGCAAACGATGCGCCGATCGCAGAGCACACGGCCGCGATCTCGTCCTCGGCCTGGAAGGTGACCACGCCGAACTGCTTCATGCGCGCCAGGATATGTAGAAGCGGCGACGCCGGCGTGATCGGGTACGAGCCGAGCATGATCTCAAGACCAGCCTTTTGGGCACCAGCGACCAGGCCCCAGGCCAGCGCTTCACCCCCCGACACCGTCCGATACTGACCCGGGGTAATTTCCGCCGGACGCACCGTGAACGTCGGCATGTCGCCAGCCAGTTCAGCCGTCTCGCCAAAGGCATGGCCGGCATTGAGCGCCGCGATATTGGCGTCGGCCAGATCCTTGCGGTCGGCGAATTTCCGATTGAGCCAGTCAACGGTCGTCTGCCGATCCCGGCCGTACATCCAGTAGATGAGGCCGAGGGTCCAAAGATTCTTGCAGCGCAGCGCCTCTTTCTTGCCGAGACCCGTGTCCTTTACCGCTTCCATGGTGAGTGTCGAAACGTCGATCTCGACCACGCGGTAGCTTTCAAGCGTCGCATCTTCGAGCGGATTCGTGTCGAAGCCGGCGCGCTTGATGTTCCGCTCGTTGAAACTTCCGGTATCGACGATGATGACGCCGCCTTTTCGGACGTTCCCCAGCTCGACCTTGAGCGCGGCCGGGTTCATCGCGACGAGAACATCGATAGCGTCGCCCGAAGTCTTGATCCGGCGCGCACCAAAGTTGATCTGGAACGAGGAAACGCCAAATGTCGTCCCCGTGGGCGCCCGAATTTCGGCAGGAAAATCCGGGAATGTCGCCAAGTCGTTGCCGGCGAGAGCCGTCGCCTGGGTGAACTGGCCGCCGGTCAGCTGCATACCGTCGCCGGAGTCGCCGGCGAAACGAACAACGACCGATTCGCGCTCCTGGCGCGGCTCGGAAACCTCAGCCACGGCGGCCGTACTTGCCATCAGACTTCTCCACTCCTCGGGGCGTCGCGGACCATAAGTCCGGCCTATTGGCTAATCAAGGGAATTGACTGGCCAGCTTCATCGGCAAACCCGCAGAAAAGCTAGGGTCTATAGCCTCTAGTTGCCCAGTACAGAGAGCATCTCCTGCACCGTCTCAAACTTCCTGCGCGGCGCGGGATCGGGCGCCGCCGCGACTTCGGCGGACTCGATTTTCTTCCAGTCGTGGAAGTTCACAACGCGCACGCCGCGCTCGGCGAGCAGTTTCGCCAGCGCATCCCGTCCCGGCTTGGCACCGGCTCCGCAGTCCTGGGCGATATGTTCGGCAGCCGCAGCCCCATCGGGCCGGTTGGTCGAGATGACGCCGCTCGGCCCGCGCTTGACCCAGCCCACGGCATAGAGGCCCGGCGCCACCCGGCCGTCGTCGTGGACGACCACAGAGTTCTTTTCGTCGAACGGGACATCGTCGATCGGAAGCGAGCGATAGCCCACCGCCGGAATGACCAGTCCGCACTCGATCTCGAAGAACTCGCCGGTACCAACCGACCGACCGTTCTCGACGCGCGTTTTCTCGAGCCGCAGCCCTTCGACGTGGTCGCCGCCCAGGACCTCGACCGGATTGGCGTAGAAAGCGAAATGAACATGCTTTGGCGCATCGCCGGGCTTGTTCCTGGCAAATTCCTTCAACGTCGCGAGGTTCTTTTCCTTGAGGCGCTGGTCACGGTCGTCCTCGAGCTTGCCGACTTCATCGGGAAGCTGCGCCGGGTCTACCAGCGCCACCGCGTTGTGGAGTTCCCCCATTTCGCGCAGTTCGACGTTCGTGAACTTGGCCTCGATGGGACCGCGGCGGCCGAACATATAGACATCCGTAATCGGCGAGGCCTCGATCGCCGCCGCCGCGTATTCCGGAAGATCCGAATCGGCCATTTCCTGGCGTGTCTTGACGAGGACTCGGGCAATGTCGATCGCCACATTGCCATTGCCGATCACCGCCACGTTTTTCGTGTTCAGGTCTGGGTCGAGGTGCCGCAGATCGGGGTGGGCGTTGTACCAACCGACGAACGTCGCCGAGCCGATCACGCCTTTCTTGTCTTCGCCGGGAATGCCGCAGAGCCGGTCGTGCCCGGCCCCTACGGCCAGAACGACGGCATCGTACATCTCGCGCAGCTCCGCCAGCGAAACATCGCGCCCGATCTCGACGTTGCCGAAGAATTCGCAGCAGTCGGTCTGTGCGGTTTTCTCGAATGCGCGCGACACCTTCTTGGTGGTCTGGTGGTCGGGAGCAACGCCTGCACGGATCAGTCCGTAGGGCGTCGGCAAGCGGTCGATCATGTCGATCCGGCAGTCGACGCCCTTCTTGATCAGGGCATCGGCAGTATAGAAGCCGGCCGGACCGGTCCCGATGATGGCGACGCTGATGGTCATGGTGCCCGTCCTCCCCTACGCGGCAGACCCAGTATTTTCATGGAGTATAGGGGCAACCATCCCCCGCGCAACGCACCCTCAGAGCAGGTTGAAGCGCATATTTTCCCGCGCAACGATGGCGCCGCTCCACATCTGCCGCGCCTCGGTCTCGACCTGCTCCATGAAGCCGTCCTCGTGGTCCGGATCGTGATGGAAGATGCCGAGGGTCTTCACGTTGGCCGCCTGGCAAAGGCGCACGCCTTCTTGCCAGGTCGAATGGCCCCAGCCTACGCGGCCGGGAAATTCCTTGTCCGTGTAGGTGCAGTCGTAGACGACGAGATCCGCTCCCTCGATAAGGGCGAGGATATTCTGGTCGGGCGAGCCGACGATGTGCTCGGTGTCGGTGACGTAGCACATCGACTTGCCGCCGTGTTCGATCCGGTATCCGGTCGCACCGTTGGGATGGTTCAGCGCCGCCGTCCTGACGGTCACCTCGTTAAAGAGCTTGAACGTCTCGCCCGCCTCGAAATCCTCGAATGCCATGCTGGCGCCCATCATCTCGAGCGGCACCGGGAAAGTCGGCTGCGCCATCGTGCCGGCGAGGATCTTTTCGATCCCCCCATGATCCGTCAGATGGCCGGCCATGACGACGAACTCGTTGCCCTTGGAGAATGCGGGCGAAAAGAAGGGAAACCCGTTGATGTGGTCCCAGTGGGTATGGGACATCAGAAGCCGGGCCGAAGTGATGCCCTTGCGCTGCAGCCAGTGACCGAGATTGCGGATTCCCGTGCCAGCATCGAGAATGAGGCGATTGCCGTTGACGGCGACCTCGATGCAGCTGGTGTTCCCGCCAAAGGCGACGTGGCGCGGCGAAGGACACGCAATGCTTCCGCGCACGCCCCAAAACTTGATCTTGAAACTCATTGCCAGTGAGGTCTCTGCGGGGTTCCGTGGCCGCTTATTGAGGACATCCGGACTACTTTGACCGGTCTTGGCCCGACATTCCAGCCGAAATGTTGCCCTCTATCTGGCTGGTTTGCGAGGAAAATCCGATAGTTACCGCGCTTTTATGCGGCAAGATGTTAACAAATCGCTCAGCTGTGGCATCACAGTGCGCCTCAAGGCCCATCCTCAAGGATATCTCGACCGCGCTCCGTCAGGCGGCATACAAGCCAGTCCGGCTTGATGGGATTCTCGAACCAAGGCTCCGCCCATCCCTGCGCGATGCAATGGCGAATGGTTCGGGTGCTGATCTGTTGGCCAGCGGAGTCGAATAGAGGCAGTTTGCCACCCGGCTGGACCAGGCCACGGCGAAGATAGCGCCGTTGTGCGGCGGTGGGCTTGGTGGGCTGCTTGATTTGCTTGCCGGACATGGCCAGGAGCCTAGACCAGGCGCTGGGCCGCGCCAATCGCATTTGCTGGCGTTGTCCACTAGGACTGGTTGCAGCGGCCGAAGTCTTGTATCAGTACCCACCGGCTCGGGAGGGGAGGCGTGCCAGTTTCTACGCTGGACAGGTTTCGCGGCGCATTGCTCGGCGGCGCAGTGGGGGACGCCATTGGCGAGCTTGCATCTGTACACGGGGACGCCGATTCGCTGACCGACTGGCTCAGCGAAGGCGATACTTTGCGCTATACCGACGACACGGCGATGTCGATCGGCCTGGCGGAAGCGCTCAGCCTCTCGGGCGGCGTCAGCGAGGACGAGATCGGCCGGATTTTCCAGCGCAACTACGGACGCGAACCCTGGCGCGACTACAGCTCAAGCGTTCCCGCCATCTTCGCCATGGTCAAACGGCACGACATCTCGTTTTCCGAAGCCGCAGGACGCCTGCACGACGGCGTCGGTTCCTGGGGCAACGGCGCCGCCATGCGGATTGCGCCGCTGGGCGTCCTGTATCGTGAGTCCGAAGACCTGCGCGACCTGGCAGAGCGGTCGGCGCGGATTACCCACACCCATCCGCTGGGCATCGACGGCGCCGCGGTGATGGCCTGGGCCGTCGGGCAGCTGGCTAAATACGACGCCAAGGACAAGTTCCCTTTCGCGGCATTCTGCACCGGGCTGGTGCGGTTTGCGCAAACCAAGGAGTTGCGGCTCAAGCTGGCACAGGTCGTCGAGCTGATTGCACGCAAGGCGCCACCCCGCGAAGCTGCCACCACCCTCTCGCTGTCACAGTCAGTCCACGAATCCCTGCCCTTCTCGCTCTATGCGTTCCTGCGTCACCGCAATTCCTACAAGGATTGCGTCTATACCGCGGTTCTGCAGGGTGGCGACGAAGACACCCTGGGATCGATGGCGGGTGCCCTTTCGGGCACGTATCTGGGCGCCGGCAGCATTCCCAAGGACTGGCTGCAACGCATCGAGAACAAGGAACTCTTGGAAGACCTGGCAAAACGTCTCGCCAGCATGGACGTCTAGTCCCCGCGCCTCGCCGGTTCTGCTACCATTCCGCAGCAACGCCATGGAGGGAGCCATGAAGAAAATCGCCGTCATCGGAACCGGCTTTCGGCGGACCGGCGACCGCAAGCCCCCGAACGAAATCCTCGCCGTTCGCGGAGAGGGGTTCGAGCCGCTGCTCGCCGAGACCCGGATGCCTGCGTTTCCGATCAACGAGATCAACCGCAACATGAGCGAGATCGCCAATATCGAGACCGGCCTCAGATCCGAGGCCGAAGGCTTCGACGCGATCTTCATCAACACAGTCGGCGACTACGGGCTGAGCGCGCTGCGCTCGGCGGTCCGGATTCCGGTTATCGGCGCCGGTCAGGCAACGATGCACGCAGCTTGCCAGCTCGGCACCAAGTTCTCGATCGTCACGATTTGGCCGCCGCAGCTTCTGTTCATCTATCACGGGCTTCTACAGCTCTACCGGATGGAAGACCGCTGCGTGTCGATCCGATGCGTCAGCCAGGACGAGGAACTCGACACGCTGGCCGAAGACCAGAACTTCGTCACTGACATGCGTTCAGGCGAGGTGACGCAGCAGGACCGGATCGTTCGCCAGTGCGAGAAGGCGATCAGCGAAGATGGGGCCGACACAATCATGCTCGGTTGCACCTGCATGTCGCCGATCGCCCACGAGATTGCCGCGCGGGTGAGCGCCCCAGTCCTCAACCCACTGACGACCGGGTACAAGGCGACGGAGATGGCGCTTTCGCTGGGCCTCAGCCACAGCGTCCACCGGTATCCGCAGGCCGGCGGCGAGCGACTCTCGCACTACCAGGCGATGGCTGGCGCCGTTTCGGCGCTCGACCAGAGCGACCCGCGCGGAACGGCCAAGGAAGCGGCCGAATAGACGCTAGCGCGGCTGATAGGCCGAAGCGCCCGTACGAAGACTCCACTCGACGGTACGCCGGATGACCTTTCCGAGCGCTTCGTCGAACGCAAAGATCACCTGCTCCATGCCGGTGCCCTCTGCGGTCACGCGAGCGTCGAAATTTTCGGAGGCGATGATCTCGCGCCGCGGCTGCTGAATGAGCCGAGCGCTCAGGCGGACGTGCACCACGGGCGGCTGATTGGACCCGCTGTACTCTGCCTGGAATTCGCGCAGTTCCGTCTTGAGGTTGAAGTCAGACCGCAGGCCGATCGCCTGTCGTCCCACGGCGACGATCTTGCCCGAGTTTTCGAACGACTCGACCAGCAGGGTCTGGACCATCCGTGGCGCGCGTTCGGTCCACCGGGCGCTGGCGAAGTACTGCAATTCGATCGCGCGTGTGCGCAGGGCGATATTCTGGACCTGAAGTCCACCTGCCGAACTCGGTTCCTCGACGACGAGTTGCCACGGCACCCGGGGCAGATCCTCATCGAAGGTGTTCTTCGGCGTCAGCGTGTAGAGGTTCGCCGGCGGCCCGCTTCCCGGTAATACACCCGTGCAGCCGGCCAGAAGTACCGCCGCCACCCCCAACGCGCCGAGGCGCGACATCGCCCTGGTTAATCTCATTCCGCTTCAAATCCTCGCTGTGCGTCGCCGAACAGGAACTGCGCCGGATCGGATTCGATCTGTGTTGTCAGCCGCGACAGGTCGCCCATCAACGCCCGCATGTCCGCAATCAGGCCGGAGAATTCATAGAGGCCCTGCGCCGAGAAGTCGGCGATCGGCTGGCGGGTGTCCTGGACGATCGAATTCAGGCCCTGCGAGACCTGGGTTACCGACGTCGCCGTGTTCCGGAGATCCTCGATCAGGATTCGAAGATCGTTCTCGACGACGCCATCCGCCGTCGTCACGGCGCCGCGAACGACGGCCAAGGTGGCGTCGGCGCTTTCCGACAGCGTCACAACCTGGGCATCAAGGCTTTCGACGAGACCGTTGAGCGAGGCCGCAGCCTTGCGCATCTCGCTCGATGTCCGCTCGACGTTGTCGAGAATGCTCGCAATGTCGCCGGTGCGATCCGAGAGTTCTCCCGAAAGTGTCTCGACATCGACCAGGATCGACGAGAGCGAGCGAATGTTCTCGTCGCTGACGAGCTTTTTCGTCTGTTCGAGGAGCTCCACGCCACGGGCGATCAGGTCCGGAGCGCCCTGGAACAGCCTCTGGAACTGGGAGGGTCGCGAGTCGATCACGGGATAGCGCTCGCCCGGCGGCACCTCGACGAGGGCCGGACTCTCGGCGCTCCCGCCCGTCAGAGCGACGAGCGACACGCCGGTGATCCCCTGGGCCTGGAGCTCGGCGACCGAGTCCTTCTTTACCGGCGTGTCCGACGCGATATCGACAGTCACGCGAACACGCTGGGGGTTGTTCGGGTCGATGCTGATCGAGTCGACGGTGCCGACGGGTATGCCGTTGTAGAGGACGTTGCTCGCCGAACTGAGCCCCGATACCGAGCCATCGAAGTAGATGGTATAGCGCGCGAACTCGCGATCGACCTCAAGCTTGGCGAGCCAGATCACGAAGCCGAAGAGCCCGAAGACGATCAGCAGGACGAAGGAACCGACGAGAACGTAGTTCGCTCTGTTTTCCATCGGCGCCGCCTAACCCATTGCCGCCCGCGCGCGAGGGCCATGGAAATATTCGCGGACCCAAGGGTGATCGCTTGTCATCAT
>JAYQVF010000004.1:0-50364 GCA_038148335.1 Alphaproteobacteria bacterium
GTACCTAACCTGTTCTTTGTCGAGCTGACCGACCTCACCGGTCTCCACAAGCGCGTCAAGGGCTTCGATAACGTCATTCAACGGTTCAACTTCCACGAGATCACGCTGAACTAACGAAGCGACACGAGCGAAACGGGGCCGCAGGCATCGCCTGCGGCCCTTTTTCTTGCGCCCTAGACGAAAGGTAGGAGGCGTCAGGTTCGGGCCTTGAGACTCATGGGCCTTCCGACCATTCCGCCAATTCGTAGGTCGAATCGTAGATCGGGTAAGCGATCTTGATCGGCAGAATGTCGGGTCCGACGCACCACAGTTCCTCGTTGGCCGGATGCGGGTCGCCCAGGATGAAGGCGAAATGATCGGCTTCGAACGTGCCGGCGGGAACGGTCACGGTCTCAACGCCGTAGTACTCGATGGTCAGGTCGTGGCACGCCAGCATCGGCCCAGACCCGCCGTCGGGCTGCGGCGAGGACAGCATGATGTTCTTCATCGTCTGGCGTCTTGGCCCGTTCTTGTCGAACTGCGACAGGTGCCACATGTCGCAGATGATCGGATGGGCTCCAAACGACGGTAGCCGGTGGCCGATGTCGATCCGCTGGCGCAAGCGGCCTTCGTTCCTGGTGAACGCCTCGCATTCGGCGCCCTCATCGTCAAAGCGAAACCACGCGGTGCCGACGAAGCGGTCCTTCATGGTTAGCCGCACAAAGCAGTCCAGCGGCTCCCACTGCGGCCCCACGTTGTAGGTGACGTCGCGCAGCAGGTCGTGATCGTCCATTTCGCACATGGCGCGAAAGCCGCGGCTGCCGTCGGTGTGCTTGGTGACGGTGAACCACTCGCGGCCGGTTTCCTCGCCGTGCCGCAGGTAGAGAATCTTGCCGCGTGTCGTGGTGTGTTGCATGGCGCCCTCACAGAACCCGGAGTTCGGTCTTCAGACTCGTCAGCGGTTCGAATCCGTCCTTGGTCACGCGCAGGGTATCTTCGATGTGCATCGAGCCCCAGCCGTATTCCTGGTAGGGCATGTCAAAATTCAGCACCATGTCCTCCTCGATCGTGAAATCGGCTGCCGCGCCGAGACCGTCCGGGCCGATCGGGATCGGGTGATCGGTGTGCTCCAGGCCGACGGTGTGGGCCACGCAGTGATTGAAGCTGGGAAAGCCTTCCCGGTGCATCACGCCCATCACGTGTTTGACGACGTCGGAGCCCTTGATGCCCGGTTTCAGCATGTCGCATGCGGCCTGCCAGCCGATTTGCATGGCGCGGTCGCGCTTGAGCGTTTCCTTGTCGGGCTCGCCGATAAAAATCGTGCGGCCGAGGTCGCCATGGTAGTGCCGGTAGGTGCCCAGGGCGTCGACAAGAAACGGCTCACCTTTGACGACCTTGCCGTGGCGCATCCCGGGCACCATGCCGAAGAGGATGTAGATACCTTCGCCGTCGTGCTCGGCGAGATCGACCTTGTACAGGCGCTCGAGATCGATGGCGGTGGCGCCCTCGGTGATCGCGGAGATGACCCGTTCCACGGCGTGCTCGTTGCGCGTTGCGGCTTCGCGCAGCAGGGCAATCTCGTCCGGGCTTTTCACCATCCGGATTTCGCGAAACACGTTGGTGGCGTCGATCCCGGTAAGGTCCTCAAGCCCGAGCGCTTTGAGCCATGTGATCAGTCGTGGGTCGTCGGTGCCGAGGTGGCCCCCGGCAAGGCCTGCGTCGGTCAGGGCGCGTTTCAATCCGAGTGCTGGTGTGCGTTCCAGGTAGTCGACTCGCGACCGCGCCGCCGAGACCCATTGCTTTTCGCGGTCGCTCAGGTGCGCTTCGTCGCCGATCAGGAAGACGCTCAGCGGGTCAAGCTTGTCTTCGCCCGCGGCACCGACGTTGGCGGCCGTCGGCGAGGCGCGGCCGGTAACCCCGACGACGTTTTCGATCCACGTACCTTCCTCGGCAAGGCGGCCGTTCTCCGTCATTCCCATCACCAGCGCTGCCGGTGCATCCACGGTGCGCGGCAGCACGGCGAAGGTCGTGAACGACCGCTCGACCATGAGCGTGTGCGACCAGAAATCGGTCAGGTAGTAGATGTTCTGGCGGGTCGCCGCGATCAGGCCATCAAGGCCATGTCGATCCATGACGGCGTAGGCGCGGGCCTTGTTGAGCAGCATGGGCGGGCCTTTGTGAGCGGGAGGCAGGCGAAACCAAGTGTCGCGCGGCGCTGCGGAAGGGGCAACTCTTGATCGGTCTCGGGTCCATCGATCAAGAAGCGCCCCCGGTGTGATGCCGCACACTTCGGTGCCTGACGGCTCGTGATTTCATGCCGCCCTAGTGTTTTGCGTTCCTGCACACCCTATATTCCGTGTCGTGAAGTACCTCGTTGCTCTGTTGATCGCCGGGTACGCGTTTCTCGCGACCCCGGTTCTGGCCCAGATCGCCGGACCTGCCGTCGTGCAGCCCGATGCGTCTCTGATCGTGAACGGCCGTCGCTACGTCCTTGCGGATATCGAGATCATTCCTGGTGGCCGCATATGCGACACCCGGGTTTCGCCGCCCGTCTGCGGGTCACCCGCCTATGTCGCGTTGCGCCAAAAAGTTCAGCTCTTCGTCTATTGCCGCCTCAGGGTTGACCTGCCCGATCCCGATGCCGCGGAATGCCGGCACTTCGGGCAGTATCCGACCGGCGGCGAGGATCTCGGCGCCTATCTCATCGAGCGGGGTTGGGCAAAGGCCACCCCGACCGCGCCGCCCCTCTATCATACGTTTGAGACCATAGCGCGCTCCCAGGGCCGCGGCGCGTGGGGAACGCGAATCGGCGAGCTGATCACGCCGCCGCGCAACTAGCCGTCTTGCCCCAAAGAGCCCGGCGTGCGAGGAAAACCGGGAAGGGAGTCTGCCATGGACATGTCCTATCGACGGCTCGGCGCGAGCGGGCTGCTCGTTTCGCCGCTTTGTCTCGGCACAATGATGTTCGGTGCCCAGACGGACCAGGCCGAAGCGTCACGTATCGTCGACCGCGCGCGCGATGTCGGGATCAACTTCCTCGATACCGCCAACGTCTACAACCGGGGTGATTCTGAGCGGGTCACCGGCCAGCTCATCGGTCCCAAGCGCGATGCCTGGGTGTTGGCGACCAAGCTCGCCAATCCCTTTGGCCGCGGACCGAACCAGCGGGGTTCGGGGCGCAAGGCAGTGCTCAAGGCCGTCGACGACAGCCTCCGGAGGCTCGCCACCGACTACGTCGACATCCTGTACCTTCATGTCGACGACTACGAGACGCCGTTGGACGAAACCGTTGGCGCGCTCGCGCAGGTCATCGCTCAGGGCAAGGTCCTCTATCTCGGTGTTTCAAACTTTCCCTCCTGGCGCATCGCCGAGATCGTGCATGTTTGCGCCGATGCCGGAATTCAGCCGCCGATCGTGTGCCAGCCCAACTACAACGCGGTCAGCCGGTCCGCTGAACTGGAGGTCTTGCCGGCGTGCGGCCACTTCGGTCTGGGGGTCGCGAACTATTCACCGCTGGCGCGCGGCATTCTGTCGGGCAAGTATAGTAGTGGCGCGAAACCCGATCCAAATTCACGCGCCGGCCGCAACGACCCGCGGATGA
This sequence comes from Alphaproteobacteria bacterium, assembly GCA_038148335.1. Taxonomy (GTDB): domain Bacteria; phylum Pseudomonadota; class Alphaproteobacteria; order SHVP01; family SHVP01; genus CALJDF01. Next base: position 3,581 of record JAYQVF010000004.1, read on the forward strand.
TGGAATCCGAATGGCGGCCCGAATCTCTTGCCATTGCGGCAAAGCTGGTCGAACGCGCGCGCCAGCGCGGCATGACGCCAGTTCAATTTGCCATTCTTTGGTGTCTGAACAACGCGCTGGTTACGTCGGTGATTGCCGGGCCGCGGACACTCGCACAATGGGACGACTACCTCGGGATCGCGGAACTCGACTGGCACCCCGAAGACGAGGCCTTCGTCGATTCGCTGGTGGCGCGGGGCGCAATGTCGACTCCCGGGTTCGTCGATCCCAAGTATCCGGTAAGCGGGCGGGTGCCGCTGGCCGGCTAGGTGACGACGCTGAAACGCTCGGCGCTGGCCGACGCCCAGTAGGTGCGAAAATCCTTGTGGTCGGTGCCGGCCAGGAGTTCCCCTTCCTGGAGGTGGGGGTAGGCCTCGCTCGCCGGCTTTACTTCGCCGCTCTTCTGGCGCACCTGCAGCATCCAGGGTTTGACCTCGGCTGGGTTGGAAAGACCGGCCGCGGCCACGACCTCGGCTAACGCCTTCAGGGTGTTCTCGTGGAAGGTCTTGACCCGCAGGGCCTTGTCTTCGACGACCAGCGCCCGCTGGCGGATCGGATCCTGGGTCGCGATACCGACGGGGCAGCGGTTGGTGTGACACGCCTGGGCCTGGATGCAACCCAGCGCGAACATGAAGCCCCGGGCGGAGTTGCACCAGTCGGCGCCCAGTCCCATGGCCCAAACGATATCGAACGCACTGATCACCTTGCCCGCAGCGCCGATCCTGACTCTGTCCCGCAGTCCCGCGCCGACGAGCGCATTGCGGACGAAGGTCAATCCCTCGTGCAGCGGCGTGCCGACGCGGTTGATGAACTCCAATGGCGCTGCGCCGGTGCCCCCCTCCTTGCCGTCGACGACGACATAGTCGGGAAGGATTTCCGTCTCGAGCATCGCCTTGACGATCCCGAGGAATTCCCAAGGGTGACCGACGCACAACTTGAAGCCGACGGGTTTGCCGCCGGACAGCTCGCGCAGCTGCTGCAGGAAATGGAGAAACTCGATCGGCGTGGAGAATGCCGAGTGACCGGCGGGCGAGATGCAGGTTTTCCCCACCGGAATCCCCCGCGCCTCGGAGATCTCCTGCGTCACCTTGGCGGCCGGCAGGACGCCACCGTGGCCCGGTTTGGCGCCCTGCGACAGCTTCACTTCGATCATCTTGACTTGGTCGGATGCCGCCTGCTCGGCAAACCGCCCGGGGTCGAAGGTGCCGTCGGCATTACGACAGCCGAAGTAGCCTGAGGCGATCTGCCAGATCAGGTCGCCGCCGAATTCGCGGTGATAGCGGCTGATCGAGCCCTCGCCGGTGTCCTGGGCGAAATTGCCCATGCTGGCGCCCTTGTTGATCGCGCGAATGGCATTGGCGCCAAGCGATCCGAAGCTCATTGCCGACACGTTGTAGATCGACGCGAGGTAGGGCTTGGCGCTGCTCGGCCCGCCGAGGGTTACCCGGAAGTCGTGGTCCGGACGATGCTTGGGCTGGATCGAGTGAGTGAGCCACGAGTAGCCTGCGTCGTAGACATTGAGCTCGGTGCCGAACGGCACCGAATCGACCTGATTCTTGGCGCGCTGGTACACGAGCGACCGCTGCTCGCGGCTGAACGGCACCGCATCGAGGTCGCTTTCCACAAGGTATTGCCTGATTTCGGGCCGGATGCCTTCGAACAGCCAGCGCAGGTGACCGATGATCGGATAGTTGCGCAGCAGGCTGTGCCGGCGCTGGGCCAGGTCCCACAGCCCCAGGAGGAACAACGCGCCAAAGATGGCGGGCGCGATCCAGACCCATGAAATGGTGAGGGCGGCGGCGAGGATGGACGCCAGCGTCAGCAGCGCGACCAGGAAGAATGCGATGTAGCGGCTCATGCGCTGTTTCCTAAAGGTTCAGGTTGCCGGTGAGTACTGTTACGGCCTTGCCGCCGAGTTGGACGCGGTCGCCGCGCGCTGCGACTCGCAATTCGCCGCCGCGCGCCGAAGCCTGATAGGCCAGCATTTCCGACTTGCCGAGTCGCGCCGCCCAGAAGGGCGTGAGAACGCAATGGGCGGAGCCGGTGACGGGATCCTCGTCGATGCGATGGACCGGCGCAAAAAAACGGGAGACGAAGTCGTACCTGCCGTCGCCAGGCGCGGTCACCAGCACGCCGCGTTCGGCGAACGGTAGCAGGTCGTGGAACCGCGGCTTTAAGTTTCGCACCGTCGCCGCATCGGCGAATTCGACCACCAGGTCCCAGGTGCTTTGCCATACGGCCGCGGGCGCGACGCCGAGGGCTTCCGCGAGCCCCGCCGGCTCCTTCGCCGGCGCAGTAGGCAGGGCCGGAAAGTCCATCAGGATCCAGTTCCCGTCTCGAATGCAGGTGAGCAGTCCCGACCGTGTATGAAACCGCGCGGACTCGGCTGTATCGAGCAGGCGTTGATCCCAAAGGAAATGGGCGCTGGCCAGCGTCGCGTGTCCGCACAGGTCGACCTCGGCGCCCGGCGTGAACCAGCGGAGGGACCAGTCGCCGTCGCCGCGGCGAAACAGGAACGCCGTCTCCGACAGATTCATTTCGCGAGCCACGCTCTGCATCCAGTCCCGGTCCGCTTCGCCGTCGAGCAGGCACACCGCGGCCGGATTGCCGCCGAACGGTGTGTCGGTGAAGGCGTCGATCTGGTGCAGGGTCAGTGTCATTTGCGGCCTTCCTCGCTACCGGGTTGGGGCCTCGTCCTCCAGTTGGTCGACGTCCTCGGCATCGACGACGTCGCGCGCCACATCGTAATCGAAACCGGCGCGCGCCAAAGCGGCGAGATCCTTCGCCCTGAAATCCGCGCGCGCGGCGGACCGGTACGGTCCAAGTCGCCGCCGCCGGGCGTAGCGGATAGCGGCCCGGCGGTCGGGCGCGGGCTGCTCCGCTTCGAGTCGTGACAGCGTCCGATCAATTGTGTCGGGATCGACACCCTTCTTCATCAGTTCGAGCTTCATAATGCGTTGCGAACGGCCCTGGCGAAACATCGATCGCACCCGGCCCTCGGCATAGATGGCGTCGTCGAGCAGCCCGCTGCCGGCGAAACTCGCGATGATCTCCTCGATCCAACGCTCGGCGGCCTCGCGATCAGTATCGTGGAAACGTTCGGCGCGCAGGACGCGCCGGCGCAGGACCTCACGCAGGTTGGCGGACGATGACGCATAGCGTTCGAGATAATGCAGCGCGGCGTTGCGCAGCGACTCCGGCGTCACCTTGCGCGGCGTTCGACGTCCTTTGCCTGGATTCTTGGAGTCGGTCATGAAAAGAAAAGGCCCGACGCGCGCGCCGGGCCCAGCTCTCTGAGATGCGATGCGGTGTCTGTCAGGCGCCGCGCTTGGTAAAGAGGTAAAGGATGATCGCCAGGGCGATCAAGCCGACGAGACCATTGGCGCCGAGATCGGCGATCAGGCCGGTCAGGTTGCCGACGATATCGCCGGGCAGGAACGGTGCCGGCGTGTCGAACAGGATCTGAATGACGATGCCGAGCGCAATCAATCCGATCCCGATTTCAGTAATCCGGTAAATCCAGTTCTTGAGTTTGTCCATCCAGTCTGGCATTTGCCCCCCCTCTGGGCTAAGTCCCCGTAAGTCGTCTTGCAGCCGTTATTTGGGCGATTACTGGCGATGTGCGTTCCCGAAGGAACTACAGGGTGAATGGCTGGCTGGATGGTAGGCAGGGCCCCGAACGGGAGTCAACAACACACCCCTACATGTAGAGGTGTGTTGTGCGCTGAACCCCAAAATCATGTGGATAACTCGGATATCGAGACCTTGCGGTGAGTGGACGTCCGGTGTGATCCTATTGCCGGCCTTTATTGATGGAACAAGCTAATGGCGGACGAAGAGGCGGTACTGGCGGCCAACCAGGCGTTCTACGACGCCTTCGGCTCGGGCGACGCGGCCGCGATGGACGCGCTGTGGGCCCGCCACGCGCCGGTCGCCTGTACACATCCGGGCTGGACTGCGATGACCGATCGCGCGCGCATCATCGAAAGCTGGTCGGCCATCCTTGAAGGCGCCAGCGGCCAGGTCAGCTGCCTGGAGCCGCAGGCACATATCGTCGGCGATGTCGCTTTCGTCACCTGCAACGAAGCGGTCGGCGACAACCTGCTGGCCGCGACCAACCTCTTCGTGCGCGAGGGCGGAGCGTGGCGCGTGGTTCATCACCACGCCTCACCCGTCGCGCGGGCGTTCGTCAAGGGCGGGCCGCGCCGGGGCGACGCGGTCCACTAGTCAGGCGGCGCGCACTTTCGCCGAGACGTCGTTCAGTTCCGGTAGGCCGAGGGCGGCGTTGGTCTCGTCGAGCGACGCCATCTTGTCCAGCCACGATCTCGAATCGCCCGTCTTGCGCAGCATGGTGATGAACTCCGATAGCTGGCGGACCATCACGCGGATCATGCTCGAGGGGAAGATGACGATCTTGAAGCCGATCTCTTCGAGTTCGGCCGCAGACATCAGCGGCGTCTTGCCGGTCTCCGACATGTTGACCATATGCGGCCCTGGTAGCTCCGTGACCTGGCGCTTCATCTCCTCGGTCGATTCGATCGCATCCATGAACAGGATGTCGGCGCCGGCTTCCTTGTAGATCTTCAGGCGCTTCATGGCTTCGTCGAGTCCGAGCGGCGCGCGCGCGTCGGTGCGGGCGATGATCTTGAAATCGGGCGAGGTGCGCGCCGCGACTGCGGCACGAATGCGCTCGGCGGCGCGCTCGACCGGCTCGATCACCTTGCCCTCCATGTGGCCGCACTTCTTGGGCCAGGTCTGGTCCTCGAACTGGGCGGCCGAGGCGCCGATGCTTTCCAGGCCGCGAACGGTACGCATTACGTTGGCGACGTCGCCGTATCCGGTGTCGCAGTCGACGATCAACGGGATATTCGTGACGGCGCGGATGGCGCGGACGTTGGCGGCCACCTCGTTGTAGGCGATGAGCCCGACGTCAGGCACGCCGTAGACGGCCGCGGCCGTCGCATAGCCGGAAACGTAGCCCGCCTCGAAACCGGCGATTTCAGCCAACCTCAGCTCGAGCGGGGTGCCGCCGCCGGGTACCACCACGATCCCGTCTCCGGCCAGCAATTGTGAAAGTGTTTTGGTGCTCATTCTTTTCGTTGCCTCTCGGTTATTCCGACCAAGGGGTCGGCTGTTTGGGGATTTCCTTGCCGTCGACGGTAATCGAGTCCACGCGCTCGTTGAAGAAGCAGAGCATGTCCCGAATCTTCGGGATCTCCGCGATGGGGTCGGGGTAATACCACACGATGTCCTCGTAGGTCTTGCCGCCGGCGTTGACCGAGTAGTAGCGCGCCGTGCCCTTGTATGGGCAGCCCGTCTGCAGTTCGGAGTGAGTCAGGTCAGCCGTGACGTCGACGCGCGGGATGTAGTAGCGCGTCGGCAAGCCCGTCTCGAACAGAAAGACGGCGTTCGTCGTGTCGGCAACGACCTCGCTGCCGAGCGTCACCTGGACGCGGCGCGAGGAGGGAATGGTATCGATGCGTTTGTAGGGGTCGCGGGGGTGTACGAAGATTTCTTCGTCTTCCTCGAACCAGTGGTCCATTCGTCCCCAATAGAACGCCACCAGTCCTTTCAGTTCGGGCTGGGCCGGAAGCGGGTCCTCGTAGCCCCAGACTGCGTTTTCCGCTTCGCGGTCGTCGACCCGGACGGTCCAGTACGAAGCGTCGCCCTTGTAGGGGCAGTGCGTGGAGTGATCCGTCTTGTGCAGCAGGTCCATCCGGACGTCCGCCGTCGGGAAATAGTAGATCGGTAGATGGCCGTCTTCGAACAGGAGCCGCATGTTGCTGGAGTCGGCGACGGTTTCGCCGTTGAAGACGACCCGAACGCGCCGCGGACTGCGATCGACGATCACGGCATGGCCGTCGCCCTGCCGTCCGGGGTGGGCGACCTTGAGGCCCTTGATGCGCTTGTTCGCAGGTGATTCGGCCATCGCCATGTTCTCGCCCTCCATCGGTTGCTTTTGCGTCATTCTAGGGAGCGGTGCCGAGGCCGCCAAACCACGGGTCGGCGAGCCATTGCCCAAGCGCCTGGGGGTCCATATAAGTCCCTGAAATACAAGGAAGGGGAGAAGGCGATGCACGATTCCATCAAGGACAAGGTGGTCATCATTACCGGCGGTGGCCGCGGGTTAGGACGGGCCATGGCATTGGGGCTCGTCGAGCAGGGCGCCAAGGTGGCGATCACCGCTGCGAGGGAAGGCGTCGAACTGAAGCAGACGGCGGCTGACTGTGCGGCGATCGGCGGCGAGGACTGCGTGCTCCCCCTCCAGGCCGACGTCTCGAACGTCGGCGATTGCGAACGCGTCATGGCCGATACCAAAAAGAAATGGGGCCACCTGCACGTCGTCGTCAACAACGCCGGCCGCGGCATGACGTACGTGCATCCCAACTTCGTCAAGGAGCGCCCGCCGTTCTGGAGCATCCCCACCGACACGTGGCTGATGATGATCGACACCAACATCAACGGCGTCTTCAACATGGCCAAGGCTGCCGTGCCGTATCTCCAGGAAGAGGGGTGGGGACGCATCGTTAACGTCTCGACCAGCCTCATTACGATGCAACGCCGTGGTTATGCCCCCTACGGGGCGTCGAAGTGGGCGGTCGAAGGCATGACGATGATCATGGCCCAGGACCTCGAGGACACCGACATCACCGTCAATGCACTGTTGCCGGGTGGTGCGACCGATACGGCGATGATCCCCGGCAAGGTCGGCGACAAGAACCGCGCCGGCGCCGACGGCAATCTGTTCGAGCCTGTGATCATGGTGCCGCCGATCCAGTATCTCGTGTCCGACCTTTCCAATGGCAAGCGCGGCGACCGCTACGTTGCGAAGTTGTGGGACTTGAGCCTGCCGCCGGAGGAAGCGGCGTCCAAGGTGCGATTCCCGATCAAGCGGAATCGGCAGTACTAGGCGCGGCCATGGCGTCCGATCCTTACGCCAAGATCGCCGACACGGATCCCACTGTCGTCCGCACGATCGCGGACCGGCTTGAGGTCCGCGCCGCGCACCCCGACCAGCGCGCGATGCTCGATGCCTATCTCGGCGATATCGCGTGGATCGAGGGCGCGCGCGCCATCGAGATCGGATGCGGCACCGGGCCGGTTTCGCGCGTCATGGCGGCGCGCCCTGAGCCGGCGTCCGTTCTCGGACTTGATCCGTCGCCGATCCTGGTCGAGCGGGCGCGCGAGCTTGCCGCCGGGATCGACAAGCTCTCGTTCGAGGTGGGCGACGCCCGCAACCTCGGCTACGGCGACGGGTCGTTCGACGTCGCGGTCTTCCACACCTCGCTTTGTCATATTCCCGGCCCCGAAGCGGCGCTTGCGGAAGCATTCCGCGTCCTGAAACCGGGTGGCTGGCTTGCCGTCTTCGATGGCGACTACGCGACGGCTACCGTCGGGATTGCCGAACACGATCCGCTGCAGGCGTGTTCGCGCGCCGTCACCGAACACAACGTCATGGACCGCTGGCTCGTGCGGCGTCTGCCGAGCCTGATCAAAAAAGCCGGTTTCTCGGTGGAGCGGTTCCGGAGCCATGGCTATGCCGAGGTGATCGATCCCGTCTACATGCTGGGCCATGCGGAACGCGGCGCCGAGGTGCTGGCCGCGCAGGGCATCATCGGCGACGATCTTGCCGAAGCGCTCAAGCGTGAAGCGCGGCGCCGTGCCGCAGAAGGCGCCTTCTTCGGGCACATCGCTTACGCCAGCGTAGCGGCCCGCAAGGCCTAGAAGATTTTCGACTTGTCCTTGTAAGACTTGAATTCCAGGTAATTGCCGGCGGGATCGGCGACGAACATGTTGCCGACGGTTCCGATGTCGGCATGATCCTTGACGTTGGGTTCGATGCGGAACGCGATGCCCTTGCTGCGCAGTTTGTTGGCCAGCGTGTTCCAGTCCTCCCAGTCCATGATCAGGCCGAAGTGCTTGTAGGGCTCGACACCGGGGTCGGCCTTGCTGGGTTCCACTTCGTCCGGAGCCTCGATCAGAACCATCTGGGCTCCGAAGAAGTTCACCACCGCGTAGCCTTTATCTTCTTCGCTCGGTCGCTCGCGGCAGCCCAGGGTGTTCACATAGAAGTCGCGCGCTTGCGCCAGGTCGTCGACCGCAAAGGCCACGTGAAAAACGGCATCCTGCATGGCTTCCTCCCTCGATCCCCGCAGCCTAGGGCGTGGGTCGCCGGTCATGCAACCGAAGCCGCGGATTGACCGGTCGTTGGCGAGGTACTCTAATCGCCGACATGCCAGGACCGCACGATCTTGGCGGGATCGACTTTGGGCCGATCACCCGCGAAGACCACATCCGCAGCGATTGGGACAACCGCGTCGACGCGATGCAGCGGATTTTGCGCGAGTCGGGGTTGTGGACCGTCGACGAACTGCGCCGCGCCATCGAATCGCTGGCACCCGCGGACTACTACGCCTTCAGCTACTACGAGAAGTGGCTCTCTGCGATCCACCTGCTGTTGAAGGAGAAGGGCGTTCTGACGGCAGGCGAGATCGAGGGCAGGATTGCCGAACTCAGGAAACGCCCAGCGAACTGAATCGCGCCCGTCTTGGCAACGCTAGAACGGCTGCACCACCACCATGACGACGATAAGCGCGCCCAGACCGGCGGCGGTGACAGCGCCCAAGTCGAAACCGAGGGCGGTTCGCGCCATACCGCCACGGGCGAACTGCCGGTAGGCGACGACGAACGCGCCGTGGAGGGCAAGCAGCCCGACAACGGCGGCAAGCTTCACCCATAGCCAGATCGAAGCGAAATCGGGCTCGCCCGGAATGACGAGCAGGACGGCGCCGAACAGCATCGCGAGGATCATGGCGGGGGCGATCACAAGGCGCAGGATCGCGCGCTCTGCCCGGCCGAGCGATTCCGCCGCCACCATGCCGCGCACATGGGCGGCATAGAGCACGGGCAGGCACACCATGGCGCCGATCCAGATCGTTGCCGCAATGATGTGAAGGGCGATGATCCACGGGCGGAACGACGCCCAGTCGGTGATCATTTCCTCCAGAGAGGCGCTGCCGCCGGTCCAGATCATCTCCAACGAGATATAGAAGATAAGAAGAACGCCGATATAGGCGATCCAGCGGTACTTCTGCAGGATGCGGGCCACGAGGATCGCGGCGGTTCCCATCAGGGCAACCGAAAGGACGAGGCCGACGACCAGAACCCAGGGGTGTTCGTGTGCTGCGCCGGCGACGGCCAGCACGTTATCGAGCGACATCGAGACGTCGGCCGCGACAATTTGCAGGGCCGCCTGCGCAAAGGTCTTGGGTTTGGCCCCCGCGACGGCGCCGCCTTCGAGCGCTTCTTCTCCTTGTGCCTGTTCGGCATGGGCGCCCTCGCGGAGCTCCCGCCATAGCCGCCACGACACCCATAGGAGGAGCAGGCCGCCCGCTATCAGCAGGCCGAAGACGTTGAGCAGGAATGTCGTGCCAAGAGCAAAACCAATGCGCAAGAGCGTCGCGGCGATGATGCCGATAAGGATGACTTTTCCGCGCTGGTGGGCTGGAAGGCCGGCCGCCGCCATGCCGACCGCAATGGCGTTGTCCCCGGCCAGGACCAGGTCGATCATGATCACCTGGCCCAGGTCGGCGAGTTCAGCGGTGCTGATAAAGTCCAGCATTCAAACCTGTTTCCTGCGGTCGGCGCGAACTCAAGATCGGCGGCGACCGGTCAGCGAATAGCAGCCCCGGGAATGGCGCACAAGGGCGGCGCGGGCCATCGGGCTGTTGACGGACGAAGCGCGGCAACCTGTAATGCGCAACATGCCTGGACCTCATGATATCGGCGGCAAGAACTTCGGACCGGTCGACCGCAGCGAGCACACGCGGACCGATTGGGATGATCGAGTCGACGCGATTCTGAAGCTGATGCTTGCTGGGCGACGCTTTCGTATCGATGAACTGCGACGCTCAATCGAGTCGCTTTCGGAACAGGACTACATGACGCTCAGCTACTACCAAAAGTGGCTGGTCGCGATGCGTGGTCTGATGGTCGAAAAAGGCCTCCTGACCGAGGAGGATATCAGCCGCCGTCTCACCGAGCTGCGCAAGAGGAAGGCCGCATGAGTTTCACGTTCGCGATTGGTCAAAAGGTTCGAGTCAAGGAAGGCGATCCGCCGGGCCATATCCGCACGCCGTTCTTTCTGCGGGGCAAACGCGGCATGATCGAGGCGCGCCACGGCGAATTCCGCAACCCGGAAGAGCTGGCGTTCGGCAAGGAAGGGTTGCCCAAGAAGCCCCTTTATCTCGTCACGTTTCGGCAGACCGATGTCTGGCCGCACTACACAGGCCCTGCCGGGGACACGGTCAGTGCCGACATCTACGAACATTGGCTCGAAGCCGACGAGTGAGGATACCATGGCCCATTCCCACCATGACCACGATCACGATCACGACGACCACGCGCCCATAGAGGCGGCCGGAACCGCCAGCGAATTCGAACTTCTCGAGCAGGCAATTCGCGAGCTGCTGATCGAGAAGGGCGTGTTTACGGCCGACGACGTTCGTCGGCAGGTTGATGCGACCGACAGCGTCAGTCCGGCTGACGGCGCCAGGGTGGTCGCGCGCGCTTGGGCCAACCCGGAGTACAAGGCCTGGCTGATTAACGATCCCAAGGCGGCAATCGAGTCGCTCGGCTATGACCTCGGTCCGGCGCCAAACCTCGTGGTTCTTGAGAACTCCGCCGATCTGCATCATGTCGTCGTCTGCACTCTTTGTTCCTGCTATCCGCGCGTTCTGCTCGGCCCGCCGCCCGACTGGTACAAGAGCAAGGAATACCGGGGGCGGGTGGTGATCGACCCACGCGGCGTTCTCAAGGAGTTCGGCACGACCCTGCCGAACGACATCGAGATCAAGGTCGTCGATTCAACGGCCGACATGCGCTATCTGGTGCTGCCGCCGCGCCCCGCCGGGACCGAAGGGATGGCCGAGAAGGACCTGGCTGCCCTGGTGACCCGGGACTGCATGGTCGGCGTGACCCTGCCCGACGCGCCAGCCCACTAGCCCATGAATTCATGACCGGCACCGTCCGGATCGCGACATCGGACGGCGCCGAGATGGCGGCGCTTTTTTCCGCACCGGCCCACGTTCCGGCACCCGGCATCGTGGTTCTGCACGAGATCTTCGGCATGACCGAATTCGTGCACAGCCGTCTGCCGCTGCTGAATTCCCAGGGTTATGTCGCGATGGCTCCCGACCTCTATCACCGGATCGCGCCCGGCGCGTCGTTCGACTACGCGGGCGAGTCGTGGGAACGCGCGTTCGCGACGCGGAACCGTCTCGACGACGATCTGGCGGTGCGTGACATTGGCCGGGCGATCGAGGCGCTGCGGGCGCGGCCGGAATGCAACGGCAAGGTCGCCGTGGTGGGCTATTGTCTTGGCGGCCTGCTTGCGTTCCTTGCCGCGGCACGCCTGGACGCCGATGCAAACGTCTGTTTTCACGGCGTTCGCCTTGAGACACGGTTGAACGATGCCGCCGCCATCCGCGGGCCGCTTCAGATGCATTTTGCCGGCCTTGATCGCTATGCCCCGCCCGAGGTCGTGGCGCAGGTCAAGGCAGCACTGCCGCCGGGCGCCGACGTCGAGTGTCTCGACTATCCGGACGCCGACCATGGTTTCAGCCGCGAAGGGCAGCCGGTTTTTCATCCCTCGGCAACTGCGCAGGCCCATGCCGCGCTCTTTTCATTCCTCGACCGCACTCTTGAGAAAGGATCCCTTGCATGAGCGAAACGACAGTGGACTTCAGCCGCCTTGGTCCGGCCCCGGGCGCCCGGGTCGTCGTGGTCGGCGGTTGTGGCGGGATCGGACGCGAGGTGGTCAAGGCGACCGTCGCGACCGGCGCAAAGACGACGGTGCTCGACCTTGCTGTTTCCCATGAGCGCCACCCCGGTCCCAACGAGGCCGCTTTCGTCCCGATCGATGCGCATCGCGAGGAAACGATCGTCTCCGCGTACGAGGAGATCGGCAAGGACGGCCCCATCGACGCCTTGATCAATCTCGTCGGCTATCGCGACGCGCTCCATCGTCTGACGGATCGGGATTCCGCGTCATGGGACGACATCATTGCGGGCAACTTGCGCTCGGCCTTCCTCATCTGCCGGCATGCGCTGCCCTTAATGGCCGACGGCAGTGCGCTGGTAAACGTATCGTCCGGGCTCGCCACACGGGTCCTGCCCGGATATGCGCCCTACTCGGCGGCGAAGGCGGGAGTGATCGCGCTGACAAAGGGCATCGCGATGGAAAATGCACCGCGGGTGCGGGCCAATGCGGTCGCGCCGGCCGCCGTGAAAACGGCCTTTCTCGCTGGGGGCACCGGCCGGGTCGACGAAGAAGAGGGTGATTGGGATAGCGAGTATGGTGGCTACATCAAGACCATTCCGATGGGCCGCCTCGCGGTGCCGACGGACATCGTCGGTCCGATCCTGTTCTTGGCCGGTCCGGCGTCCGGGTTCATGACCGGGCAGGTACTATACGTGAACGGCGGCGGGCTGATGCCTTAGACGGGTAGCCAACGTATTGATCTAACGAAAAGAATCGAGCCCAAGTAATTCCGCAAACGAAACGAACGGGGCAGCGCTAGACGAATCGACGCGATGTTGCGCGACCCGAAAGTCATCGGTCCCCGCGTCTAGTTCAGGCCCGGCCGCCGAAGTTGCGAGTCGGCGAATCGCGCCTGCATGAAGTCGATTCGTCATGGAGCCGTGACCTAGCCGTAGTCGTTCAAGTTAACTTCATCTTGTCGAGGGGTGAGTCAATTTTGGCGCCAAGGACTCGCTCTCAGTCGTTGCTTGACGAGTCCTTGCGGGAGGTCATTTTTTGCAGTGACTATTGGAGCAAATTTCTGTACGATCTCGCGGACTTGTACGTAGTCTTGCTAGTATCGTGTGAAGCAACTTGTCTTTACTAAGGACCATATTGGAGGGTTCTAATGGCGAAAGTCGCAGCCTTGGCCGCAAAGAGAAAGTCCGCTAAGCGGAAACCCGCAGCCAAGAAGAAGCCCGCAGCCCGGAAGAAACCGGCGGCTAAAAAGCCAGCGGCACGGAGGAAGACTCGGAAAGCGGCTGCCAAAAAGACAACCAAGAAGGCTGCCAAAAAGGCCACGAAGAAAAAGGCCACCAAGAAAAAGGCCACCAAGAAAAAGGCCGCCAAGAAGGCCGCCGCTGCAGCGCCCAAGAAGCGCAAGGCCAAGCGGAAGGCAAAAAAAAAGTAGCTAAATCTTCAACGCTGCACGCGTCGCCCTCGAACATCGTCGTTTACGACAGGTTCGGTCGGCGGCGCGGCGGCGACTAGTTTCGCAGCCTGGCTGCGACGAAAGGGCGGTCCTTGGGGCCGCCCTTGCTCTTTGGGGCTGCTAGAAGCGGCGGACCAGGAAGACGCCGACGACCAGGAGCACGACCCCGGCGATGCGGCCCGGCGACAGGGCGTGGCTTTGCAGGCCGAACCAACCGAAGTGATCGAAGGCGAGCGACGCGAGGAGCTGCCCCGCAAGGATCCCCGCGGTGAGCGCAGTGACCCCGATGCGCGGCGCCAGAAACAACGCCGTGAAGACGTAGAATGAACCGGCGATACCGCCGCCGATCCAGTGGTACCAGGGCAGGTTGCCAAAGCTGGTCGGCGAAGGCGCCGGCGTGCGCAGGGCGAAGGCGAGCGCGGACAGGGCGATCAGGCCGACGATGAAGTTGACGACGGCCGCGTTGACGGGATGACCGAGGGTCCGCGCTACGCCGGCGTTGAGCGCGGCCTGCATCGGGAGAACGGCGCCCGCGATGACGGCTTGGAGAACGAGAAGGTTGTTGAGCATGGCCTGGCCTTGGATGGTCGGTGGACGGTGTCACCGGCTTAGCAGAGACTGAACACCTCGGACAGAAAAGAAGGGAAAGGAGCGGCAACGATGGTGCCGGTCGATCTGTTTTGGTCCTTTCGCAGCCCGTACTGCTATCTCGCGTTGCCGCGCATCGAGGGCCTTGTCGATCGCTATGAGATCGACTTGCGCGTCAGAGTTGTCTTGCCGCTTGCTGTGCGAGACCCCGATTATTTCGAATCGCTGCCAAAGGCGCGTGGCGCCTACAACGCGATGGATGCGCAGCGCACCGCCGCGTTCCTCGGCATGCCGTTTTCGCGACCGCAGCCCGATCCGGTGGTCTTCGAAACGAATCGCAACCGGCCGGCGGCGGATCAGCCCTACATCCATCGCCTGTCCCGGTTGGGGGCTCTCGCCGCCGACTGCGGCGCGGGGCTCGCATTTCTCTCAAGTGTCGCCCGCATGATGTGGTCGGGCACCGTTCAGGGTTGGGATCAGGGGTCGCATCTCGCCGATGCCATCGCCGCGGCGGGTCTGGATCTCGCAGAAATGGATCGTGCCATCGTCGCCGAGCCTGAGCGCCTTGATCGCTTGATCGCAGCCAACGAACGAGCTCTGTCGGACGTCGGACACTGGGGCGTCCCGACACTGGCGGTAAATGGCGAGCCGTTCTTTGGGCAGGACAGGCTGGACGTGTTCGCCTGGCGGCTGGACCAACTCGGTGCCGGCCGCTAGCGCCGACTCGATCTGGACCCTACGGCATCCGATGCACTAGGCTTTCCCGAGAATATCGGGAGGAGAAACAGATGAGCGCACGTAACGCCGAGGCTTGGCGGACGCTGCCGAACGTGCCGCCGACCCATGTGGTGAGTGGCGAGGTCTACACCGATCATGGAATTTTCGTGGCCGAGAAGGAACGCATCTTCGGGCGCTGCTGGCATCTGGCCTGTCACGAGAGCGAACTTCCCAATACATACGACTTCAGGACCTTCGACTACGTCGGGACGCCGCTGATCGCTGTCCGCGGGCGGGATGGCATCATTCGGACGTTCATCAACGTGTGCTCGCACCGCGGCGCAAAGATCATCCACGAACCCGCCGGCAACGCGGAGCGTCTCACCTGTTTCTATCATTTGTGGAGCTACGACGACCGGGGCGCCTGCGTCGACATGCCACGACCCGAGGCCTATCACGGCGTCGGCCTGACCAAGGAGGATTGCGGCCTTCGCGAGGTGCGCACGGAGGCCTTTCTTGGCCTCGTCTTCATCAACATGGACGACGACGCGCCCGACCTGACGGGCTACCTCGATGGTGCTCTCGACAGCTTCGCACCGGTCCTGGGGTCGGGGGAGCTGGAGGTATTCCACTACAACCAGTCGATCCTGCACGCCAATTGGAAGGCGTGGCAGGAGACCAACCTCGACCTGTACCACGAGTGGATGCACGTTCTGCTCCGCCGCACCCAGATGAAGGCGGCCAGCATGGAAAGCCGCGTGGTGAAGGCGCTGAAAAACGGCCACACCGCGGCGGGCGGCCTCAAGGCTTCCTACGAGATGTACAAGGGCATGGCCAAACGCGATACGGACATGGCGCTGCCGGGTCTCGTGCCGGACGACTTTTTCTTCGCCGATATCTGGCCCAATGTCGCGATCCTTGCGCGCGGTACCGCGATCCGGATCGATGTGGTCATCCCGATCGACGAGCAGACAATGCTGGTCGAATGGCGCGGCCTGGGCCGCAAGGGAGACACCGCCGAGCAACGGCGTCTCCGGATGCGTCACCACAATCAGTACTGGGGGCCGTTCGGCCGCAACGTGCCGGAGGACGCCTTCGCCAGCGAGGCGTGCGAGGCCGGGTTCCGCGGTGGGGCGGCCGCGTACCAGATATTGGCTCGCGAAGAAAACGGCGCCGGCCAGGACGACGGCATGATGCGGGCCTGGTACGCCGAATGGTCGCGCCGCACCGGTCGGTCAGCCGCCCAGCCGACCGCAGCGGTGGCCGCGGAATGAACGTCGCCTCAGGCCAGCTCAGCCGCGAGCAGGCGATCCGCGAGACGGTATACCGCTCCTGCATGGCGCTCGACGCTGAGGACTTCTCTGCCTTCCTAGACCTTTGTGCACCGGATCTCGAGTACACGGTGACGGCGTTCAGTCCCGAAATCCGCAAAGAGATGATATGGCTGGAACAGGATCTGGAGGGAATGCGCGCCTTGCTCGAGATGGTGCCGCAGCATCTCAAGCGTCTTGGCACGCTCAAGCGGCATGTTTCCGTCTATCTCATCGATGATGGAAACGATGGGATCGCGAAGGTGACCAGTTCGTTCATCGTCACGCATACCGATCCCCAGGGGCGCTCGCAGCTCTTCGTCGCGGGAACCTATTGCGATGAAGTCGACTGCCGCGGCGAACGGTTTCTCCTGAGGAAGCGCAACGCCCACCTCGAGACACGCGATCTCGGAATCGGATCGCATATCCCGATCTAGTGCCGCGAACCTGATGAAGATCGAGCTTGCTGCCCGCGACGGCGAGGTTGCTTTCGACTGCGACGCCGACCGGGAAATACTCCTTGCCGGACTCGCCGCGGGCCATGGCGTGCCCTACGAGTGCGGGACCGGAACCTGTGCGACGTGCAAGGCAACCCTGGAAGCCGGCGAGGTCGATGAAGGTTGGGAGGCGGCGCCGGCGCGGCGCCTGTTGAAAAAGGAGCCGCGCGAAATCCTGATGTGCCAGGCGCGGCCACTATCGGATTGCCGCCTGTCGATCCGAGGGCGCCTTGCCCAACCGGCGCCAACGGCCCCGGGGTGGGCGCGGGGCCGTATCGAGTCCGTGACGCCGCTCAATCACGACGTCCTCAGGCTGGAAATTCGCCCGGACCATCCGCTCCCGTTCGAGGCAGGCCAGTTCATGTTGGTCGATGTTCCTGAAGTTGCAGGATACAGGGGCTGGTCGATGGCGACCTTCGATGCCGAAGGCCGCACCCTGGTCTTTACCGTCAAGATGATGCCGGGCGGTGCGGTCTCCAACTGGTTGCAAGCGTGCGACAGGACGGGCGTCGAGGTCGGACTCTTCGGCCCGATGGGCAAGGCGACGTTCCGGCCGGCGCGGGACGAGGCGAACCTGCTCTGCATTGCCGGCGGGTCGGGGCTCGCGCCAATTCTGGCCATCCTCGAACGGGCGCGGGCGGCGGGACATTTCGATCGGTACCGGGCCGACGTCTTCTTTGGCGTGCGCACGTTCGGCGATCTGTACGAAACCCGGAGACTCCTCGACCTGGCGGCCGCTTGTCCTTCGCACATTGCCCTGACGTTCGTCTTCTCCGAAGCGATGCCGTCGGAGGCAGAGCGAGCCTCCTTGCCGGGTGTTGCATTTGGGGAGGGCTTCGTGCACGAAGTCATGGGCCGAGCGATGGCGGGCCGGTTTGCCGACATTCTTGCCTATATGGCGGGACCGCCGCCGATGGTGGAAGCAGCCATGCGTTTGCTGGTGATGCAGGGCAAGGTGCCGCCGGCGCGCATCCGCTACGACAAATTCAGTTAGGAGATGGCGCACTCATGAGCGATTGGAAGCGGGTTTGTTCCCTCGACGAGGTGGCAGAATGCGAACTCAAGGAGTTCGATGTTGCGGGGATCAAGGTTGTCGCGGTCCGGTCCGGCGACGACCTCTTTGTCTATCCGCTGCGCTGTCCCCACATGGACGAACCGCTGTCGACGGGCATGTGTGACGGCGCAACCGTGACGTGTTCCTTCCACCTGTGGCAATGGAACATGAAGACCGGCGAATCGACGGGCGAAGCCGAAATCGACTTGCTTCTTTACCCCACCAAGAAGGAAGGCGGCGCGCTGTTCGCCGACATGGCGAAAGAGCTGACCTACGACTGAGCCGGCAACTCGATAACGATCCGGCTGTCCTGCCGTTTCTCCAGATCGATAAAGTTCAGGTCATCGTCCGCGACCGATTCCCTGACGAGAATGATGAAATCGCTGCGTTCCCCGATCGGGAATGGGGTCCAATGCCAGGTTCCGGGGTGCAGGTTGACGCCGCAGGTCCCGTCCAGCACGAATGCCCGAACCTCATCGAGCCTCGGCAAGGCTGCTGGATTCTCGCGCTCGTAGGGCGGCGCTACCGCGATGACGCTGCGGTCGCCGTTGAGGGGCACGAAGGTTTGCGTACCTTTCACGTGGCGTTCGAACCAGGAAAAGGCGAGGGGTCGCTTTTTTGGGCGCAAATAGCCCAGCCGCATGGCCTCGCGCGAAATAGTGGCGATCCCGCCCCAGTAGTCCAGCACATCGAAATCGTCGAGACGCCGGTCGTCGACATCGTCCGACATTCGGGCATAGCCCATGGCCAAGAGGTCCCGGTTGTCGAGCCGAGTGTCCTGAGGCGCGAGAACGTCGCCGAAGGGCGAAAAAGCCTCAACCGATAGTGGCTCGGCCAGGATGGTTCTGATGGTCGGTGCCATGTTCGTCTCCTGATCGAAATACCAGAATTCCACCATCAGTGTACGGTCATTCTTCTTGACTTGCCGAGACTGTATGGGAGAGTCGGGCCCGCAAATTTGGAAGTCCGCAATGAAGACGGACTTTGGGGAAGGCAAATAGACGGTCGCTCGCGCTGACCGTCTGAAGTTGGGGAGGCCGAATGGTTCAGCGCTTCATCGTGAAACGCGTGCTCATTGCTCTATTGCAATTGATCGGCATTTCACTCGTGGTGTTCTTCGTCATTCGCGGACTGGGCGCAGATCCGGTCGCGCGCATCGTCGGCATGAATGCGACGGCCGAGGCCGTGCAGCAGGCGAAAGAAACGCTCGGTCTGCATGAATCCCAAATGCAGCAACTCGCCAACTATCTCGGAATCTTTCGGACAACCACGAGAGAAGGGATCATCCAGGGCAGCCTCGGCGAGTCCTGGGTCACCGGTTCTCCGATCTTCGAGGAGGTCACCCGTTTCCTCCCCATCACGCTCGAGCTGATCACCTACGCGTTGCTGATCGCCTTCCTGTTAGCGTTGCCGCTGGGCATGTCCAGCGGCACGCGGCCCGGAGGTGCCGCTGACAAATTCACCTTCGTGTGGGGATTGTTTGCGGGCTCCCAGCCTGAATTCTGGTGGGGCCTGATGTTCGTGTTCGTTTTCTTCTTCGTATTTCAGGACTTCGGCCTGCCGAGTGCGCCGGCGCCGCTGGGGCGTATCAACCCGCTGCTCACGGCGCCGGACCCGATCACCGGCTTCATCATGATCGACTCGCTCCTGCGCGGCCGCTTCGACGTTTGGATCGATGCCGGCAAGCACCTGATGCTACCCGTGTTTACGCTGGTGTTCGTGGTGTCCGGCCCGATCGTCAAGCTGGTGCGCCAGAACATGCAGCGCGTCCTTCGGTCGGACTACATCCTGTACGCGCGCAGTGCCGGGTTGCCCAACAAGAAGGTTGCGCGTTACGCCCTCCGCGCCGCGTTGGCGCCGGCGATGACGCTGACCGCGATCATCTACGGCTTCCTGTTGGGCGGTGCGGTCCCGGTCGAACTGATCTATTCGCTCGGCGGCATCGGTGAATACTCGATCCGTTCGATCCTCAATCTCGACTTCCCGGCCATTCAGGGGACGGTTCTCGTCATCGCGATGGTGTCGTTGTTGATTTATCTCGCGATCGACATCCTCCACGCCTTCCTCGATCCGCGGATCACTTTCTAGGACTGCGCCATGAACGAGAACGTGAATCCGCCAGGCCACACGCCGACGCCCGAAGACATCGATCAGCACATCGAGCCCCATATGGTCGTCGAAACGGTGCCGACGAAGCGGCGTCAGATCGACCTGTGGCGGAAATTCAAGGAAGAGAAACTGTTCGCGTTTGGCGTGATCATTGTTTTTCTTTCGGTTTTCCTTGCCGTTCTGGGTCCGACCATCTCGCCATACGATCCGAACTTCGCGACCGGCCGCGTTTCGGTACCGCCGCTGACCGATCCCGGTAACGGTGAGCCGGTTCACTGGTTCGGGACCGACAACTCCGGTCTCGACATATTCTCGCGCACGATCTCGGCGCCCAGGACCGACTTGTCGATTGCACTGACGGCGGCCCTGTTCTCGATGTTTCTCGGAACGGTCATAGGCTTGTTGTGCGGGTTCTTCCGCAACATCATTACCGAGATCATCATGCGAATATCGGATCTGTTGCAGGCATTTCCGGTGTTCATTACGGCAATGATCCTGGTCGCCCTTTCCGGTCGCAGCACCTGGAACATCATCATTGCGCTGACGATCGTCTATATGCCGATCTTCATTCGGCTCACGCGCGCGGAAGTCCTGGGCCAGATGCCGCGCGGCTACGTCGAGGCTGCTCGCGCGGTCGGCAACTCCGAGATGATCGTGGCATTTCGCCATGTTCTGCCCAACTCGCTGGTTCCGTCACTGATCCAGCTGTCGACGACCGTCGGCTTCGCGATCCTGCTCACATCAGGTCTGAGTTTCGTCGGCGCCGGCGTGCGCCCGCCCACGCCCGAGTGGGGCCTGATGATTGCGCTCGGCGCGCCGCAGATCATTCTGGGCGAATGGTGGCAATCGATTTTCCCTGGGGTTGCGATCTCCCTCACCATCTTCGGTTATGCCGCCGTCGGGCATGGCCTCGAAGAAGACTACCGCTAGGACGTCGTCATGGTTGCACTTGAGAAGGAAGCCAGTGGGTCGAGCTCCCGGTACATTCTGGAGGCGCGCGATATCACCGTTCGTTTTCCGATCGTCGAAGGTCCCGACGTTTATGCGGTGAAGAACTTCAATCTCGCGGTCAAGCCGGGCGAATTCATCGGCCTGATGGGTGAGCCGGGTTGCGGCAAGTCGACCGCTGCCATGTCGTTCCTCGGTCTCGTCCGGCCCCCGGGCGTGATTGACCAGGGGACGGTCGAGTTCATGGGCCGCAATATCCTGACCATGGGCGAGGAAGAGGTACGGCAACTGCGCGGCCGCGACATCGGGATGATCGTCCAAAACCCGCGCTATTCGCTGCATCCGATGATGCGGGTCGGCGACCAGATCGCCAACGTCTACCGCGCGCACAACGATGTTTCCAAGAAGGAAGCCTGGGCGCACGCCGTCGAAATGTTGCGCATGGTCGGGATCAACGACCCCGAACGGCGCGTCAAGGCGTATGCTCACGAGCTCTCGAGCGGTATGGCCCAGCGCGTGCTGATCGCGATCGCGCTGAGTTCCCGCCCCAAGCTGCTTATCGCCGACGAGCCGACGTCAGGTCTCGACGTCACCATCCAGGCGCAGTTCCTCGACCAGATGTGGGATAGCTGCCGGCAGACCAATTCTGCGGTCGTCCTCGTGACCCAGGATCTTGGCATCGTGGCGAACTACTGCGATCGCGTCGTCATTGTGCATGAGGGCACGGTCGTCGAGGACGCCGACGTTTTCACCTTCTTCAAGTCGCCACAGCACGGTTACAGCCGCCGCATTCTCGAACTCCAGCGCGAAGCGCAGGCCGCCGGCGAGGCGGTGCTTGGCAAGATCGACCCCAAGGCATCGCCAATTCTCGATGTTCAGGACCTCAGCAAGCTGTTTCCGATCCGCGGTTCCGAGTCGAAGGTTCATGCGGTCGAACACGCGGACTTCGAGCTGCGCCCCGGCGAATGCCTCGGCCTCGTCGGCGAATCCGGTTCGGGCAAAACGACCATTGGTCGCTGCGTGTTGCGTCTGGTCGAACCCACGCAAGGTAAGATCGTCTTCCAAGGCAAGAACCTGGCAGACCTCCAGTCCAGCGAGTTCCGCAAGTTCCGCGGGGATCTGCAGATCGTGTTCCAGGATCCACTGGACTCGCTGAACCCGCGCTGGACGGTGCATCAGGTCCTGACCGAACCGCTCAAGCTCCACACCAATCTGTCCGAGGCCGAGCGCGAGGATCGCATCACCGAGCTGCTCAAGCTGGTCGGTCTCGAGCCCTCCATGCGTTTCGCGCTGCCGCGCGAGATGAGCGCCGGTCGGCAGCAGCGCACGTCGATCGCCCGCGCCATTGCCTCGAACCCGGACTTCATCGTCCTGGACGAGCCGACTTCGGCGCTGACGCCCGAAACGACGGCCGAAATCATCCAGCTTCTTATGGATCTGTCTGCGAAGCTCGGCATCGCCTACCTGTTCATCTCGCACGACCTCACCACGGTGAAGTACATCTGTCACCGCGTTGTCGTGCTCTATCTTGGCCAGATCGTCGAGGTCGGCACCAAGGACCAGGTCTTCAACCGGCCGCGCCATCCCTATTCGCGGGCGCTGCTCGCCTCGCATTTGTTCCCGGACACGGCGAACCGGCGCGTCGACCGTGAAGTGCGCGAATCGCTCAAGGGAGAGATTCCGAGCCCGATCACGGAAAACCTGCCGAAGGGTTGCTATCTCTACGGCCGTTGCCCGGCGCAGCTCGACAAGTGCCGCGACATGCCGCAGGAACTGGCACAGCTCGACGACGGGCGCAGCGTCCGCTGTTGGCGCGTAGCACAAGGCGATCTGCCGGAAGAACCCCTGCCACACTAGTTCTCCCCGGGACGCTGCGATGACGTCATACGACTACATTGTCGTCGGCGCCGGTTCGGCCGGCTGCGTCATCGCCAACCGCTTGTCGGAAAATCCGGCAAATCGCGTGCTCCTGCTTGAGGCGGGCGGGCGCGACATCAATCCGATGATCCACATCCCGCTGCTGTGCGGCGTGCTCTATCCCTCGCGGATGAGCAACTGGTCCTACAAGTCGGAACCCGATCCGAACCTGAACGGCCGCGAAATTCCGGTGCCTCGCGGCAAGACCCTGGGCGGCTCGTCCTCGATCAACGGCATGGTCTACATCCGCGGGCATGCACGGGACTACGACATCTGGCGGCAACTGGGATGCGAGGGCTGGTCCTATCAGGACGTGTTGCCCTATTTCCGGAAGTCCGAAAGCCACCTCGACCGGAGCGACGACTTCCATGGGGCCGGCGGACCGTTGCGGGTGACGCGCGGCAAGCTCGAAAACCCGCTGTTCGACGCCTTCATCGCGGCGGGCCAGGCCGCCGGCTATCCGTTCACCGACGACTTCAACGGCGCCCAGCAGGAAGGCTTCGGTCGCTACGATTTCACGATCGCCAAAGGCCGCCGCCAAAGCACCGCGGTCGCGTTTCTCAAGCCGGCGCGGGGCCGCGCCAACCTCGACATCGTCACCGATGCGCATACCACCCGCGTTCTCTTTGAGGGGAGGCGCGCGGTCGGTGTCGAATACGAGCGCGCCGGCGAGCGGATAGGGGCGAGAGCGAATGCCGAAGTCGTCCTCAGTGCCGGCGCGATCAACTCGCCCGTCATCCTGCAGATGTCCGGCATCGGTCGTGCGCAGGATCTTTCGGCGATCGGCGTCCCGGTCCTGGCCGAGAGCAAGGGCGTCGGGCAGAACCTGCAGGACCACGTCACGGCCTATGTGCAGCATCTGTGCACCCAGCCCGTCACCTTTCGCAGCATGTTTCGGCCCCACGTCGCGCCGCTCGCGCTGTTGCAGGCGGCGCTGTTCGGTACCGGGCCGGCCGCGGCGTTTCCGCTGGAGGGTGGCGGGTTTGTCAAGACGCGGCCGGAACTCGAAATGCCCGACGTGCAGTTCCATTTCCTGCCTGGCTTGGGGCCGGAAAGCGGCGGCCTCCATACGCACGGCTTCTTCTCGAACATCTGCTGTCTGCGACCGGAAAGCCGCGGCTGGGTTCGGGCCCGGTCGACCGACCCGGCGGCGCCGCCGGCGATTCACACCAACTTCCTGTCCGTACCGAATGACATCCGCACCATCCGTGACGGGGTAAAGATCCTGCGGAAGGTCTTCGCCCAGAAGGAATTCGATGCCCTCCGCGGCGCCGAGAAGAGTCCCGGTCCGAACGTCCAGTCCGACGATGAAATCGATGCCTGGATTCGCGACACCGCGGAAACGATCTACCACCCGGTGGGGACCTGCAAGATGGGCACTGACGATCTCGCCGTCGTCGACCCGCAATTGAGGGTCCGGGGCGTCGCGGGCCTGCGGGTGGCCGACGCGTCGATCATGCCGACGCTGGTCGGCGGCAACACCAACGCACCGTCGATCATGATCGGCGAAAAAGCCAGTAACCTGATCCTCGCCAGCGCCTGATGCGTCTATGACGCGCTCGGCGTTCCCCCCTATAATCGCGGCAATGACGATACGGGGCTGAACCCCAGGGGGAGGAAACACGATGGCGCTCAAGAAAAAGAAGACAGCGAAACCGAAGTCTCGGAAGCCTGCCGCAACGGCGAAGGCAAAGAAGAAGGCGGTCCGGGCCAAGAAACCAGCCGGGAAAAAGCCGGCGGCCAAGAAGGCAGGCGGCAAGAAGAAGGCCGCGCACAAAAAGGTCTCAGGCGGCAAGGCACGTACGCTCATCGTGTTGTTCAACCTGCGCAAGGGTGTGAGTGCCGCGGCCTACGAGAAGTGGGCGCGCCAGACCGACATTCCGGTCGCTGGCGGGCTCAAAGCCGTCAAGGACTTCAAGGTCTATCGCGCCGAAGGAATCTTCGGTTCGGCTGCGACGCCGCCGTACAAGTACTTCGAGATTCTGCATGTCACGGGGCTCGACGCTCTGGTCAGCGACATCGGCAAGGAACCGCGTATGAAGAACGTCGCGGCGTCGTTCCAGAAATTTGCCGACAACCCGATCTTCATCGTTACCGAGAAGTTCGCAGGCTAGCCCTCAACGGGAGCGCGGCGTGCCCAGCTTGGTGGGCCGCCGCTCGCGGTCGCACGTGAGACAAGGAGGACAGATGTACGATCTTTCAGGCAAGGTTGCGGTCGTGACCGGGGCAGGCCGCCACCGCGGACTCGGTGAGGCCATGGCCAAGCGTCTGGCGGCCGAGGGCGCCAAGGTTGTCGTCACCGATATCGGCGTTGCCAAGGGGGAGCAGTTCTCCGAAGAGCACGTCGGCACCAGCGGCGAAATGGGCGAAATCGTCGCGGAGATCGAGAAGGCCGGCGGTGCCGCGACCGCGCAGGTCTGCGACGTCACCGACGAGGCGCAGGTCGAGGCGGCTATCAAGAAGGCTGTCGACACCTATGGCCGGCTCGACATCATGATCAACAATGCCGGCATCGGCTATCTGATGACCGACATCCTCAATCTGCCGCAGAAGGATTGGGATGCGGTACTGAACGTCAACCTGCGTGGCGTGTTCTTCGGCATCAAGCATGCCGCGGCACAGATGATGGCCCAGGGAGAGGGCGGATCGATCATCAATATTGCGTCGCAAGCCGCCAAACGCGGTTTTGCCGGGGCAGCGGCCTACGTGTCGTCGAAGCACGGGGTGGTCGGCCTGACCCGCACTGCGGCGCTGGAGTTCGGCCCCCACAACATTCGCGTCAATTCGATCTGCCCCAACCACGTGACCACGGGTCTTGGCGCCTGGCAGAACGAGCATTTCAGTGCCGCCGGCGGTCAAAGCGAGAATGACTACATGGCGGCCATGCGTTCGCGGATCCCGCTCGGCCGCGTCGGCCTGACGAGCGACATCGCGGCGATGGCTGCGTTCCTGTGTTCACCGGAGGCGGCCTACGTCACGGGGCAGAATCTGGATGTCTCCGGCGGCGAGGAAATGCACTAGCCATGTACGATCTGTCGGGAAAGGTCGCCGTCGTCACCGGTGCGGGACGCCACGGCGGTATCGGCGAGGCCATCGCCAGACGTCTGATCGATGAAGGTGCCCGTGTCGTGATGACGGACATCGGAGCGCCCAAGGGTGAGCGCTTCAGTGCCGAACACATCGGTACCGCGCAGGAGCTTCAGTCGATCGTCGACGATATCAACGCGGGCGGGGATCCGAGAGCCGTCGCGGCGATTTGCGATGTTCGTGACGAAGCCCAGATCGAGGCCGCCGTCGCGAAGGCGGTCGATGCCTTCGGGCGTCTCGACATCATGGTGAACAACGCCGGTGTCGGCTACATCATGAACTCCACGCTGAAGCTGACGCAGGCCGACTGGGATGCCGTGCTTGAGGTCAATCTGCGCGGGGCGTTCTTCGGTATCAAGCATGCGGCCAAACAGATGATCGCCCAGGGCGGCGGCGGACGGATCATCTCGATCGCCTCGCAGGCGGCGAAGCGCGGTTTTCCCGATCTCGCTGCCTATGTGTCGTCCAAGCACGCCCTCGTCGGTTTGACGAGAACGGCGGCGCTCGAGTTCGGTGCGCATAACATCACGGTCAACACCGTGTGCCCGAACCACATCACCACCGGCCTCGGTGCGCGCCAGAACGAGTTCCGCGCGAAATCGCTAGGGATCACGGTTGAGGAACTGCTGGCCACCCGCGCCAAGCAGATTCCTCTCGGCCGTGTCGGGCGTACCGGCGACATTGCGGCGATGTGCGCATTTCTGTGTTCGACCGAGGGCGATTACATCACCGGGCAAAACCTGGACGTCTCGGGCGGCCAGGAGATGCATTAGGAGGCGACGATGAGCGAGATTCTCCGGGTTCGCGACTACATCAAGCAGACGATGCCGCCTGCCGATGCGACACACGTGGAGCTTCGGAAGCTGCGTGACGCAAATGCGGCCAAGCGCCCGATTCCCGACGAGATCACATTCGAGAAGATCGATCTGGGCGGTATCCCGACCGAACGTCTGGCGGGCCCCGGTGCCGATGCTTCGCGCGCGATCGTTCATCTTCATGGCGGCGGCTACGTGTTCGGTTCGCCGCTGACTCACCGGAGCATCGGCGCGTGGCTGGCGAAGGAGTCCGGCGTCCCGGTCTACATGGTCGACTATCGACTGGCGCCCGAGCACCCGTGTCCGGCGGCCCGGGAAGACTCGGTCGCCGCCTACGATGCGCTGGTGGCCGGGGGCATCGCCCCGGGGCGCATCGCGATCAGCGGCGATTCGGCGGGCGGCGGCCTCGCCCTGGCGGTGTCCCTGACCCTGGCCGGGCGCGGCGATTCGCAACCCGCGGCCTTGCTGCTGATGTCGCCGTGGACGGACATCAGTTGTTCTTTCGACACCTACGACCTGATGGACGGCGTCGACCCGACCGCGACGCGGGACCGGCTGCTCGGCATGGCAAGGCTGTACGTCGGTGCCGGCGGCGACCTTCGCGGACCGATGGAGTCGCCCTGCTTTGCCGATCTCACCGGCATGCCGC
This sequence comes from Alphaproteobacteria bacterium, assembly GCA_038148335.1. GTDB lineage: Bacteria > Pseudomonadota > Alphaproteobacteria > SHVP01 > SHVP01 > CALJDF01. Next base: position 30,543 of record JAYQVF010000004.1, read on the forward strand.
CCATGCTGATTCAGGTGGGCGGCAGCGAGGCGATGATGGGCGACGCGATCGCGCTCTATGGCCAGGCAAAACGCCACGGCGTACAGGCCGACCTCGAGGTCTGGCCCGAAATGATCCATGTCTGGCACCAGTATACCGACATGCTTGAGGATGCCCGCAGCGCGCTTGCGCGTGCGGCTGCTTACGCAAAGCGGCACTGGGACGGCGCCGGCACGGCGGCAGCAGAATAGGAGTACGACGGTGAGCGACAGAATCATGAAGTGGCCCGACAATGCCAAGCTCGCATTGTCGGTCGTGGTCAACGTCGAGGAGGGTGCCGAGGGCAGCATTCTCGACGGCGACAAGGGGATGGAGCCGGTCGACGAACTCGGCGTTTTCGTCAAAGGGCCGCTGCGCAACTTCGGCAACGAGTCGAACTATCGCTACGGTATCAAGGCCGGCTTTCCGCGCGTCGCGCGCCTCCTCGACAAATACGACATCAAGGCGACGTGGACGGCCTGCGCCCTGGCGGTGGAGCGCGCGCCGCAGATCGGCGACTACATCCGCGACCGCGGGCACGAGGCGTGTTCGCACGGCTATCGCTGGCAGGCGCAGCACCGCATGGACGAAGACGCTGAGCGCGAATACATCCGTAAGGCCGTGACGTCGCTCGAAAAGACGACCGGCACGCGTCCCTACGGGTGGCTCTCGCGCTACCTGCACACGGAAAACACGCGTCGCCTTCTGGCCGAGGAAGGGTTCACGTATCACATGGATGACTTCTCCGACGACATCCCGTTCTGGGAAGTCATCGATGGCAAGCCCATCGTGATCATGCCCTATGCCGTCGATTCCAACGACATGAAGTTCTGGACCGATCCGGCACTGACGCCGGATCAGTGGCTCAAGTACGCGACCGATACGTTCGACTGGCTCTATGCCGAGGGCGTCGCCGGCGAGCCGAAAATCATGTCGTTCGGGCTGCATCTGCGAATCATCGGGCGGCCCGGACGCATCGGCGCCCTAGAGGCCTTCTTCAAGCACGTCCGGGCGCACCGCGACGTCTGGATCACCACGCGGCACGAAATCGCGCAGTCGTTTGCCCAGCAATTCCCGGCGCCGGTGTGAACGCGGTCACCCTGACGACGGCCGGCCAGGCCTACGACCGGTTCGTCGAGGTCATGGCGGCGGGCATGGCCGCGCCCGGGCCCGAAGAGGCGCTGCGGGTCGTGACCGCCTGCGTTGCTGACCTGCTGGGCGACAAGACGGCTCACCTGAAGCCGGGTGGCCTCAAGAAGGGCGAGGTTCAGTACGCCGTTTCGGCGGTCGTCATGATCGCGCCTGGGCGGACCCACAATGTCTTCATTGCGCAAAGCGGTTTCCCGGAAGAACAGCGGCACATGCAAATCGACATCTCTCTGGGGCATCCCGGTCGCGTCGTGCGCGAGCAGAAGGCGCTGCTGCTCGCCAATACCGACGAACACGCGGATTTCAAACAGATCCTCAAGACCTCGCGGATGGGCTCGTCGATGTATGTCCCGATGTTCTGGCAGGGAGCCATGGTGGGTCAGCTCATTGCAGGCTCGCAGGCGCGATACAGCTACCGCGAGGTCGATCTGGAACTGATGCTGCGCTTTGCCGACCTCGCCTCGTTGCTGTGGCAGGCGCACCATGGGCCCGAAAAACTCGCGGAAATCATCGCCTCCTGACCGCCTAGCGGTGCCCTGCCTGGGCCTGATTGCCACGCTTGGGGGCCTGCGCTAGGTTCCGGCCAAACAAATGTCCGGACAGGAGAGGCGCAAATGGTCGTTGTAGCCAGGCAGGTGGGCGAAAACAGGTTTCGTGAGTCGGCGGGACGCTATCTCGAGGACTTCCAGGTCGGCCACGTCTACGAGCATCGCCCGGGGCGTACGATCACGGAGTCCGACAACACCTGGTTCACGCTTCTGACGATGAACCAGCACCCCCTGCATTTCGACAAGGAATTCGCAAAGGAAAGCGAATTCGGCCGGTGCCTGGTTTCCAGCCCTTTGACCGTCGCCATCGTGGTCGGCCAAAGCGTCGCCGATACGTCCTCGAAGGCGATCGCGAACCTCGGCTGGACCGACATCAAGCTGACAGGCCCGGTTTTCGTGGGCGATACGATCTATTCCGAATCCGAGGTGGTCAATGTGCGCGAGTCGAAGTCGCGTCCCAACCAAGGTATCGTGACCATTCGCACGACCGGCAAGAACCAGGATGATGCCGTCGTCATCACATTCGAGCGCTCCATGCTCATTCCCAAGCGCGGGCACGCGGTAGACGACAAATCCAAAAACTACTAGGCGGCGTATCCCTGAACGAAGGCCACTAGGCCTGCCGCTCTCTAGACGGAGGAAAACATGAGTGTCGCTGAACAGATGGACCAGGAAGGCCTTACCCGGGAAGAAGAGGCGCAGATCTTCGATACGATCGACAAGTGGCTCGAACGCGATGTCCGCCCGGTCGTCAAGAAGTTCGACCATGCCGACGAATACCCCTATGAAATCGTCGAACAAATGAAGGAAATGGGGCTGTTCGGCGCCATCATCGACCAGAAATACGGCGGCCTCGGCATGTCCGCGTCGACCTACGCCAAGGTGGTCATCCGGATCACCGAGGTGTGGATGGCGCTGACGGGCATCTTCAACTCGCACCTGATCATGGCCACCCTGGTCCAGCGTTTCGGGACCGAAGAGCAAAAGCAGAAGTTCCTGCCCCGCTTCGTGACCGGCGAACTGCGCGGCGGGCTCGGCCTGACCGAACCCAACGCGGGAACCGATCTGCAGGGTATTCGCACGCGTGCCGACAAGAAGGGCGACCATTACGTCATCAACGGCACCAAGACCTGGATCACCAACGGGATCGAGGGCACCTGCTACGCGCTCCTCACCAAGACGGATACCCAGGCCAAGCCGGCCCACAAGGGCATGAGCTTTTTCCTGGTAGAGAAGGGTGAAGGCTTCTCGGTGTCTCGCCGCCTGGAGAAGCTCGGCTACAAATCGCTCGACTCGGCTGAACTGGTCTTCGACAACTTCACGGTGCCGACGGAGAACCTCGTCGGTGGCAAGGAAGGCCAGGGTTTCTATCAAGCGGCCGGCGGCCTGGAGATCGGCCGCATCAACGTCGCCGCGCGGGGCGTCGGCCTTGCCAGTGCCGCACTCAAGGACGCGACCCGCTATTCGCAGCAGCGTGAAACCTTCGGCAAGCCGATTTGCCAGCACCAGGCGATCCAGCTCAAGCTCGGCGATATGGCGACCAAGGTCGAGGCGGCTCGGCTGCTGGTCGAGAACGCCGCCCAGGCCTATGACCGTGGCGAGCGCTGTGACATGGAAGCGGGTATGGCCAAGTACTTCGCCTCTGAAACGGCGGTCGAAGTGTCGCTGGAGGCCATGCGCATTCACGGTGGTTACGGCTACTCGAAGGAGTTCGACATCGAGCGCTATTTCCGCGATGCGCCGCTGATGACGATCGGCGAGGGCACCAACGAGATGCAGCGCATCATCATCGCCAAGCAGCTGATCGCCCGAAACCCGGCCTAGGTTCAAGACGGGCTCGCGTTCCGTGAGCCCGTCTTTCATTTTCGACCAGGAGTCACAGACATGAGCCGTCCGCTCGAAGGTGTGCGCATTGTCTCGGTCGAGCACTACGGGGCCGGGCCGTTCGGGACCGGCCATCTCGCGGCGCTCGGCGCGGACATCATCAAGATCGAGAACCCGCACGCCGGTGGCGACACGTCGCGCCGGGTAACCCCGCACCTGCTCGGCAAGGGCGACAGCGAGTTCTTCCAGACGCTCAATCAGAGCAAGCGCAGCCTGACGCTCGATCTCAAGCACCCCGACGGCCGCGCGATCCTGGAAAAGCTGGTCAGGACGGCGGACGGCCTGATGAATAACCTGCGCGGCGATCAGCCGGGAAAGCTGAAGCTCACCTATCAGGACATGAAGGCTCTCAATCCGGCGATCGTCTGCGCGCACCTTTCGGCCTACGGCCGCGACGGATCGCGCGCCACCTGGCCGGGCTACGACTACCTGATGCAGGCAGAGACCGGCTTCATGACCCTGACCGGCGAGCCCGAGGGACCGCCGACACGGATGGGCCTGTCGATCGTCGACTGGATGACCGGAACGACCACCGTCCTTGCCCTCGTTTCGGCCATTCTCAAGGCGCGTGAGACGGGACAGGGTTGCGACATCGACTGCAGCTTGTTCGATACCGCGCTCTATCAGACGACCTATCCGGCCGTATGGAACCTCAATGAGGGCGAGATCACGACGCGCCTGCCGCGTTCGGCCCACCCCTCGCTGGTGCCGAGCCAGCTCTACACGGCCAAGGACGGTTGGGTCTTCATCATGGGTCTGACCCACAAGTTCTGGCAGATCATCTGCGAAAAGACCGGTCGGATGGATCTCTTCGATCATCCCGACTACGTCGATTTTCCCGCCCGCAAGAAGAACATCGTCGCGCTCAACGAGATTCTCGACTCTGTCTTTGCCGAGAAGACCGTGCAGGCGTGGGTCGACATCTTCGCAGGCCATGTCCCGATCGGGCCGGTTTACGACCTCGACGACGCCCTCAAGACGGACTTCGTCAAGGAGCGTGGGATGATTCACGCCTACGACCATCCCGAAAAAGGCAAGCTCAAGGTGATCGCAAGCCCCATCAAGATCGACGGCGAACGGATGCTGACGACGCGGGCGCCGCTGCTCGGCGAGAACACCGACGATATCCTGCATGAACTCGGCTATGGCGACGGCGACATCGCTGCGCTGCGCGAAAAGAAAGTGGTCTAGGGGAGGTTCCGACAATGAAACTCGAAGGCGTCAAGGTTCTCGACCTGTCTCTCTTCCTGCCTGGCCCGGCGGTGTCCCTGATGATGGCCGATCACGGTGCCGAGGTGATCAAGATCGAAAACCCAAAGGCACCCGAACCGACGCGGTTCAAACAATTCTTTCCATGGGAGCAGGGCGATTCCACCGTCATGTTCCGCACCACCCAGCGCGGCAAGAAGGGGCTCACCCTCAATCTCAAGGATGCCGCGGCGAAAGAGATCCTGATGAAGCTGGTCAAGGAGGCCGATGTCTTCATCGAATCCTTCCGGCCGGGGGTGATGAAGCGCCTCGGGATCGACTACGACACCTTGCGCAAGGTCAATCCGGGCATCGTCTATTGCTCGATGTCGGCTTTCGGTCAGGATGGTCCGTGGCGCGACCGTCCGGCCCACGATACGGCGGCGGTTGCCGCGGCCGGCGTGCTCAGCCTGACCAAGTCGCCCGATGGCGATTCGGGCCCGGCGATCATCGGTGTCGCCATTTCCGACATGATGTCCTCCCACCTCGCCTTCGGTGGCATCATGATGGCGCTCTACCGGCGCCAGCAGACCGGGGAAGGCGACTATGTCGACATCAGCATGTTCGAATCCGTCCTCAACGCATCGCCCAACATCGTCGGTCCGGTCTTCGGTGGCAATCAGGTGCCCGAACGGCTGCGCGAGCGAACCCACGGCGGCAATGCCATGCTCAACATCTACGAACTCAAGGACGGCACCCATCTCGCACTGGGCGGCGGCGAACACAAGTTCGTCGAGGAACTGTTCAACGGCCTCGGCCGGCCGGAGTTCATCGATCCGGTGACGGGTCCGGCCGGGGAAGGTCATTGGCCGGCGATCGCGTTTCTCCGCGAGGAGTTCAGGAAGAAGACCCGCGCCGAGTGGGAAACCTGGTTCGAAGGCCGCGACATCTGCTGGATGCCGGTCATGGACATGAAGGAAGCCTGGGACACCGAACAGGTGTGGCAGCGTGAAATGCGGATCAAGGATCCCCAGGGCAACGATCACATGGGTATCCCGATCAAGTTCAAGAACGAACCGGGCAAGGTGAACTTCGATCTCCCGGCGGTCGGAGGCCACACCGAGGAGATTCTCAAAGGTCTGGGCTACGGCGACGCGGACATCAAGGCTCTCAAGGAAGCCGGCGCTGTCTAGACCGGCAGCGGTACGCGTGTCGTGACGCCGACAGCCGGCGCGGTCGGCACGCTCGGCAAGACAACGCTGCTCTTTGCCGCGGTCCTGGCGCCGTTCCAGGCGGCCTCGATCTCCCCCGCCATCCCGGAACTGCTGGCCTATTTCGAAGACCATTCCAACGCGGCATATCTCGCGCGTCTGGTTCTGGTGATGCCGTCGATCGGCATTGCCCTGTTTGCGCCGTTTGCAGGCGCCGTCATCGATCGCTTCGGACGCCGCCGCTTCCTCATGGCCTCGATTACCGCCTACGCCGTTTTCGGCGCGGCAGGCGGGCTGATGGACAGTCTCGAGGCCATTCTGGCGACTCGCTTCATGCTGGGCCTCGCGGCCGGGGGCACGATGACGGCCACGGTGACGCTCATGGGCGACTACTTCGACGGCCCGGAGCGGCAGAAGTTTCTCGGTCAACGTACTGCCTTCGTTAATTTCAGCGCCATCGCCATCAATTTGAGCGGGGGCATGCTGGCCGCGATCGACTGGCGTGTGCCGTTCATTGTTTTCCTGGTAGCATTTGTCCTCGTGCCGCTTGGCCTGCGATCCTTGCCCGAGCCGGCAGTCACAGCCGAAAGCCGGTCCGGTCTTCGCCTGCGGCTCGCGGACATGCCCCTCGCCTTCATCGCGCTGGTCTTGGTCACGACGTTCGTCATCAACATCGCGTTCTTTTTCGTGCCGTCGCAGATTCCGTTTTACGTCCGAACACTCGGGTACGAAGGGGCGCAACTCGGGGGTGTGGCGCTGGCCGCATCGTCGCTCGGCATCGCGCTGGGGTCGCTCCTGTACCATCCGGTGCGCGCCCGCGTGCGCCAGGCGGCAAGCACCTTCGTGCCTGCGGCCCTGCTTGTCGTCGGCGGCTTCACGATCGTGGCCAGCGCCGACACGCTGCCGCAGCTGATGCCGGGCCTGACGCTGGCCGGACTCGGGTTCGGCATCGTCAACGTCAACGCGATCGTCTGGCTGATGGAGGGAACGCCCCCGGCAATTCGCGGACGCGTGGTTGGCGGCGTCACGGCCGCGATGATGCTCGGCCACTTCTGCTCGCCGCTGGTCAGCCAGCCCATCGCAACGGCGGCCGGCATGCCGGCGATCTACCTGACCGGGGCCGTCGGACTGGGTCTGATCGGGCTCGGTTTCGCGCTGAACGCGCTGAGGCCGCGCGTCGCGCGCTAGGCCTGCGCCACCACGCCGCGCTTGGCGGCGGCACGCATCCGGCCCGCCGCACGCTTGTCCTTCTGGACGGTGATCGGCCCCTTCAGCTCGACGATGTTGCCGTCGGGATCGATGACGTCCATCGCCTTGCCGCTGCCGTCCGCGCCGTAGAGCTTGCGCGTCTCGCCCGCCTTGACCTTGTGCTTCCGCAGATGCGCGCGGATCGCCTTCTCGTTGAACTTGTCGAGGTTAAGCGCGAAGTGATGCATGTTGCGTCCCTTGAGGGCGGAGGCGCGGGCCTTCTGGCCGGTTCCCGTCGGCTTCACGGTACGCTTGCCGGGGGCCAGTTGGAGATCGACCATGCTCCGACCGGCGCGCAGTTGCAGCAGGTTAATGCGCTCCACAAAGCGCTCCTCCCACATGCCCAGAACCTCGGTGTAGAACTTGCGCGCGCGATCCAGATCCGAAACGAGCAGCACGACATGGTCGATCCGGTTCGTCGAAATCGGGTTCTTTGCCTTGGCCATTAGCGCCTCCTGAGCGCGGGGATCTCGTCACGAGCCGCCCGCAGTTCATCGCGGAACTGCGGTGCGGCGGCGACCTCGATGAGTTGTTCGGCCCGTTCCTGCAGCGGCTTGTTGCGCAGGTCGGCGATGCCGTTCTCGGTGATGACATACTCGACGTCCGCGCGGGCGACCGACACTGCCGTGCCGGCCGAGAGCGACGGAACGATGCGCGAGGTCTTGCCGTCGGACGTGGTCGACACCAGGGCAATGATCGCGCGGCCGCCCTTGGACCGCCGCGCCCCGCGCAGGAAGTCGACCAGACCGCCTGCCGAACTGACCTGGTTGCCTTTGATCATTTCCGCGTTCGCCTGGCCGAGAAGGTCGATCTCGATCGAGGAGTTGATCGCCACCAGATTGTCGATCCCGCCGAGCACCCCGATGTCGTGGGTGTACGTTGCGGGCCGGAAGGAAATCCATGGCTTGTCGGCGACAAAGTCGTACAGGGCCTGGCTGCCGACGGCGACGCCGGTGCATACGACCGGCCTGTCCCCGGGAGGCGCCATAGCGCCGGTCTGGGCGAGTCCGATCAGAGGATCGCAGATCATGCCGCCATGCATCCGCAGGTTCTTGCGGTCGCCCAGCGGTTCCAGCACGGTGGCCTGAATCTTGCCAATCCCGATCTGGATCGTGTCGCCGTCGCGGATCAGGCTCGCAACGTTCGCGCCGACCTTGCGCAACGCGTCGTTCTCCCCGCCGAGATCGTATTCCAGCAGCGCGGCGCTTCCCTCGACAATGTAGTCCAGTTGGTCGTAGCGCATCTTGGGCGAGTCCGGCGGCGCCGGCATATTCGGGTTGATGTGGGCGACGAGCTTCTTTGCATGCCCGACGATCGACGGCGGGAAGTCGGAGGCAATGCCGAAGCTGCAGTTGCCGTCGGCATCCGGCGGCGAGACGTGCAACAGGGCGAGGTCGAATGCCATGCTCCGAAGGCACGGCGTCACGTCGGAATAGTGCATCGGCAGGAAGTCGACCTTGCCGGCCGCGAAGGACTTGCGCAGTGCCGGCGTTACGAAGAACGACGTGGCCCGGGCCTCTTCGTGCAGCGCGGCGTAGTCCACCTTGTTGACCCCGGGGATCCAGACCCCGACGAAATGCACGCCGGCACAGGCATCGGCGTGCCGCTGCAGGACATCTGCGAACAGCAGCGATTCGCCCGCGCAATTGGGCGTATAGACCGTCATGCCGGGCTTGAATAGCGAGGGGAGGGCGTCAGGGGCGATAGATTGGGGCATACGTACGCTCGATTGTCTTTGTCCGGCCCTATGTTACCATCCCGCCGCTCCGCGTCGATCCGGCCATCTGCGATTTCATGAACGATCCGAGCCTCACCGAGCAACTGATCGCGTTGCTTCATCGTCCCATCACGCAGGACGACCGTGCGCGTGCGTCGCTGCACGTCCTTGACTGGATCGCCTGTGCGGTGATCGGCGCCAACACGCCGCCGGGCGAGGTCATGAAGGACTATGGACGTTTCGAGCCCGGCGGATCGTGCAAGGCGATCGGCGTGGGCGACGTGCGTCCCGAGACGGCTGCCTTCGTCAACGGCGCCTTCGGCAATGTGCTCGAGATGGACGACATCCACCGGACGTCGGTCTTGCATCCCGGGCCGGTCGTCATTCCCGCCGCGCTGGCGGCAGCCCAGTCGACCGGTGCTGAAACGCGCGACTTCCTCGATGCGCTGATCCGTGGCTACGAGGTCGTGGTGCGAATTGGCGCGTCCGTCGGGCTTGGCCACTACAAGTTCTTCCACAACACGGCGACCTGTGGTCCGTTCGGCGCCGCGGCCGCGGCGGGCAGCGTGCTGGGTCTGGACGACGGCCAGCTCGCCGATGCGCTCGGCAATGCAGGCACCCTCGCGGGTGGCCTGTGGCAACTGCGCAACGAGAACGTCATGTCCAAGCAGTTGCACAATGCAACCGCGGCGCGCGGCGGCTACCTGGCGGCCAACCTGGCGCAGCGCGGCCTGACCGGCCCCCGCTACATTCTCGAAGGGCCGCAGGGTTTCTATGCCGCGATGTGCCCGGATGCGAATCCGTCCGCGGTGACGGCCAATCCCGAAGCGCCGTGGATGGTCTACGACACCAGTTTCAAGCCGTGGCCGGCGTGCCGCCATGCGCATCCGACGATCGACGCCGCCCTGTTGTTGCGCGACCGTGTGCCGGACCCCGGTAGGATCGAGCGCGTCACGGTGCGGACCTACGGCGATGCCGTCGCCTTCTGCGACCGGCCTGAGCCGAAGACGGTGGTCGATGCAAAGTTCAGTCTGCAGCACGTCTTTGCCGTCGTGATGCTGCAGGGCCGACCGACGCTTGAGTCGTTCGAACCGAAGACCTTTCATCTCGAAACCATGGCTGGACTTCGCGAAAAGGTCGCAGTAGAGGCAGCGCAGCCTTACGACGGTGCGTTTCCGCAGCACTACGGGGCCGAAGTGGAGGTCTGGGGCGCCAACGGGCTTCACGAGAAAGCGGCGGTGACCGATGCGCTCGGCGATCCCGGGAACCCGGTGGCCGACGAAACCGTGGTCGACAAGGCCCGACAGCTGATGACTGCGGCCGGATTGCCCGACGCGAAGGCAGAGGCCATAGTGCGGAAAACACTGGCCTTGGGTCGCGGCGGAAGCATCGAAGAAGTCACTGAGCTGCTGCCTTAGCCGAAAAGATAAAAGAGGGGAGATTGGCATGTCCGCCGCACAGGAAATCGGCGAAGGCGCAAACCCGGCCGAAACGCTTTCCGCGCACGTCGCGCGCACGCGATACGAAGACCTGCCGCCCGAGGCAATCAAGGCGGCGAAGACCTTCATCCTCGATTCGATCGGCGTCGGGGTTGCCGGGTCGGACGGTCCCTGGATTCACCAGCTCATCGAAACCGTCAAGAAATGGGGAACCGGCGCCGAAGCGCGTGTCTTCGTGCATGGGACGCGTCTTCCCGCGACCTCCGCGGCGATTGTCAACGCCTACCAGATCCATTGCCTCGAATACGACTGCGTCAACGAGGACGCGGTCATTCACCCGATGGCGACGATTCTCGGCGCCGTGTCCGCCGAGGCGGATCGCGCCGGCGGGTGTTCCGGCAAGGACATGATCCTGGCCGTCGCGCTGGGCGTCGATGCTTCCTGCGTGCTTGGCGTGTCGTCACGGGCGCCGATGCGGTTCTTCCGTCCGTCGACCGCCGGGGCCTTTGGCGCAACCGCCGCGATTGCCAAGATGCGCGGCCTCGATGCAGAGACCCTGATCAACGCGTTCGGGGCAACCTACGGCCAGATTTCCGGCACGCTCGCGCCGCACCGCGAAGGCTCGCCGGTGCTCGGCATGCAGATCGGTTTCTGTGCCCGCGGCGCCATCTCGGCGTGCGACCTGGCGCAGTCGGGTCTTGTCGGTCCCCACGAGGTGATCACCGGGATGTACGGCTACCTGCCGATGTACGAAGGCGCGTACGACCACGAAGCGGCCTTCGCCTCGCTCGGCAAGCACTGGCAGATCACACGCGTGTCGCACAAGCCGTTTCCCTCGGGGCGCCTGACCCACGGCGTCGTCGACGGCATCCAGCAACTGCGGGAGCGCGAAGGTCTGACGGCCGACCAGGTTGACCGTATGGTTGCCAAGGTGCCGCCGCTGGCCTATCGCCTGACCGGTCGGCCCGATATCCCGAATCCGGAGCCCAACTACGCCAAGCTCTGTATTCCGTTCGTTGCCGCGACCGCGCTGCTCGAAGGAACGGTCGACGTGCAGCATTTCAAGGGCGACTGGTTGCGCAACCCGGCGGTCCACGATATCGCCGCGCGCGTCGAACCGGTGGAGGACAACAATCCCAATACCAACGCCGTCGCGCCGCAGCGGCTTGAGGTCTATCTCAAGGACGGGCGGATGCTGGCGGTCGACATGCCGCAGATCTTCGGCCATCCGGAGAACCCGCTGTCCTACGAACAGAACGTCGGCAAGTTCAAGCGCGCCTGGGCCGCCGCGGCACGGCCGCTGGGCGAAGATCGTGCCGACCAGCTCGTCGACCTTGTCGACAATCTCGAAAACGTCGACGACATCCGTACCCTTCTTGATCTGACGATGGCTTCCTGATGACGAATCCGACCTATTTTCAGGCGCTCGACTACGAGCGCATGGTTCGCGAATACCCGATCGGCGACGACTTCGAACGCCTGATGAAGACCATCAGTCGCGACGAGCTTCACGCCTTGCAGGAGAAGCGGTTCCTGAAGCTGGTCGAGCGCGGCTGGCAGATTCCCTTCTACAAGCGCCTGTGGTCGGCCGCCGGCCTGGAATCCGGCGACATCAAGCGGCTCGAGGACAGCGTCAAGATTCCGAGCTATTCCAAGTCCGACCTCATGAAGAGCATCGAGGAGCATCCGCCCTTCGGCGATTTCCACGGGATGGAACTTTATGCCAAGGACAAGCGTCCGCCGGTCGTGTTCCACACCACCTCGGGGACGACCGGGACCCCACAGAACCTGTTCTTCGGCCCGTGGTCGCGCGAACTCCAGAACGTCATGCTGGCGCGCGCCTACCATATTCAAGGAATCGGGCCGGACGACGTCGTTCATTCGGTCTACGGCCACGGCATGATTAACGGCGGTCACTACGTGCGAGAGACCTTCGTGCATTTCAGTCCGGCGCTCTACCTGTCGGCCGGTACGGGCAACGAGACGCGGTCGGTCCAGCAGGTGCAGAACATGGCGCGCTTCGGCGTCACGGTGATCGTCGGCTTCGCCGACTACATCGTGAAACTGGCCCAGGTCGCGCGCGAAGAAGGTCTGGAGCCGGGCAAAGACATCCCGGTCCGGATGATCGTCGGCCACATGGGCCGAGAAAGCCGCGAGTCGATCTCGCAGGCCTGGGGCGGGGCGGAAATCTACGATCTCTACGGCGTAGGCGACACGGGCATCGTGGCGTTCGAGGCGGGCGACCGCGAGGGGATGTACGTCCACGAGGACGCCTACGTCCTCGACCTCGCCGATCATGATACCGGCGCCAATGTCCCGGACGGGCGCGAAGGCAACATGATCATCACCGTCCTGTTCAAGGACGACATCTATCCCGTGATTCGCTTCAATACCAATGACGTCACCGCCTACGACACGCGCGAATCCTCGCTCGGCTATTCGTTCCGGCGCATCAAGGGCTTCCTCGGGCGCAGCGACAACATGGTCAAGCTGCGCGGCATCAACCTCTATCCGATCGCGATCGGCGCCATCGCCAACGAGCATCCGGCGGCGACCGGCGAGTACATCTGCCGGGCAGAACGCGACGCGGCGGGCCGCGACGAGATGACCATCACGGTCGAGGTCAAGAACCCGGCCAATGCTGCGATCCGCGATCAGATCGCCGGAGAACTGAAGACCCGGCTCGGCATTGCGATCAACGTGGAGATCGTTCCCATCGGCGCCACGGCGGAGCTGACCCAGGTTGAAAAGCGCCAGAAGGCCATCCGCCTGATCGACAATCGTTTCAAGTAGGCGGTGCGCCACCCGTGGCCGGGCTCGACATCTTTGCGCATGATCTGGTTGGGTGGTCCCGGCGCTTGCACGCGGGCGAGAAGAGCGCAGCTGATCTGACGGAGGCCTGCCTCGCCCGGATCGCGGCGCATGACGACCGCCTGAACGTGTTCACGACGCTCACTGCCGATGCGGCACGCATCGCCGCCGCCGAATCGGATCGGCGGCGCAAGGCAGGAACCGCGCGTGGCCTCTTGGATGGCATCCCCGTCGCGCTCAAGGACAATATCGACCTCGCCGGTACGCTGGCGACCGCGGGCATGGCGTCGCGCAAGGGCGTGATGTCGGACAGCGATGCCTTTGTAACGCAGCGGTTGCGATCGGCAGGCGCCGTCATTCTCGGCAAGGTGAACATGCACGAGGCGGCGCTCGGCGCGACAAACGAAAGCCCGCTCTACGGACGCACTTACAACCCCCATCGTGCCGGCTTTACCCCTGGCGGTTCGAGCGGCGGCTCGGGCGCCGCGGTAGCCGCTGGGTTCTGCCTGGCGGCGCTCGGCACCGACACGCTCGGTTCGGTGCGCATTCCCGCCGCCTATTGCGGCGTGGCCGGTATCAAGCCGACGCGCGGCCTCGTTTCGCCGTGCGGCGTGGTGCCGCTGTCCTGGACGTTTGACCACGTCGGACCGCTGGCCCGCTCGGTGCGCGATCTCGGCGTCCTGCTCGACATCATCGCGGGGCCGGACTCCGGCTGTGCGGAATCGGTGCTGGCGCCGGCTGTCACCAGCTACGACCCGGGCGAGGCAACGCGCTTGACCGGCGTTCGCCTGGGGCGGCTCGCCGATCTCAACGCAGCCGGGGTCGAGCCGGCGGTCGAGACGGCCTTCATGGCGGCGCTCGATGTCTTGACCGGCCTCGGCGCTGAAATCGTGCCGATTTCGCTCGAGGGCTACGACTATGGCCGCATGCGCCGGGCCGGCCTGATCATTGTCGAGGCCGAAGGCGCGATCGCCCATGCCGACGATCTGGCAGCGCGTCCGGATCAGCTCTCGGACGACTTTCGCGCAATGATCGCTTTTGGCGCCGGCTTGCCGGCAACGAAGCTCGTCAAAGCACAGCGCGAAATCGCGGCAGCCTCGTTGACGGTGGCCAGAGCGCTCGATGGCCTCGATGCGCTGGTGTTGCCGACGGCGCCGCAGACGGCCTTCGATTTTGCCGACGGTGTTCCTGCCAACCAGGCTGATTTCACCTCGATCGCGAACCTGACCGACCGCCCCGCCGTGTCGGTACCGATGGGGTTTGCGCCGAACGATCTGCCGTTGGGTCTTCAGTTTCTGGGGGCACGCTTTGGCGAAGCGGCGCTTCTACGGTTTGCCCGGGCCTACGAACTTGCCGCGGACCACGACATGCGCCCGCGCGAGGGTCTCTAGGAGAAGGTAAATTTCGGCTTGCGCTTCTCCATGAAGGCGCTGCGGCCTTCGATGAAGTCCTCGCCGCGAAACGCATCGTCGAACAGCTTGAGCGTCTCCTCGGTATCTTCTGCAATGCCGTCGAGAATCATGCGGACGATCTTCTTGGTGGCCCGCACCGAGAACTGGCTCGCCTGGGTTAGCGACTCGCAGTAGGCACGGGTCTCGCTCTCGATCTCCGCCGGGTTCCAAAGACGGTCGATCAGGCCGATCCGAAGCGCCTCGGGGGCGTCGACCAGGCGGCCGGTGTAGATCATGTCCATCGCGCGGGCCGGACCGATCTTGTCGACGACAAGTTTGGTGTCGTGCAGGCTATAGACCAACCCAAGCTTTGCCGGCGGTATCCCGAAACGTGACGTTTCGTCGGCGAAGCGCAGGTCGCAAGCGACCGCGATTCCGCAGCCGCCGCCCACGCAGGAGCCCTGGATCATGGCGATGGTCGGTTTGCCGAACCGCGACAGGGCACGTTCGGCGCGCTGGACGATGCGGTTGTAGGCCTGCGAGGTATCCGGAGAAGCATGAACCTTCTCGAACTCGCTGATGTCGGCACCGGCGGCAAACGCCTTCTCATCCACGCCCCGGACGACCACCACGCAAATGTCGCGATCTTGTTCGGCCTGTTCCAGAAGGCCGGGAATGGCATCCCACATGGCCTGGGACAGGGCGTTCCGGCGGTCGGGCTGATTGAGTACGAGCCAGCCGATCGCGCCATCCTTCTCCAGGTAGATTGCCTTCTTGGTCATTTTTGCCTCCTGCGTTGGGCGGGCATTACCGCCGCACCGTGCCGCCTTGTCAACGCGCCCCGGCTTCGGTCTACTTCAGGCGAAAGGGAGGTGCCAACATGAACGAACGTGTGAGTTTTACCCGCCTGGATCAGGCGACCCCGGCGGATTTCCAGATCATGCACCGCTACATGAGCGAGGAGCATGAGAAGCTCGGCGATCGCGTTCTCGCCCTGTTGCGCGGTCTCGGCGGCCAGTGCCCCGGCCTTCAGGTCGACCGGCTCGAACATTCGTTGCAGACGGCGACCCGCGCCATGCGCGACGGCGCCGATGAGGAAATGATCGTGTGCGCCTTGCTACACGACATCGGCGACGAGTATGCGCCGGACAATCATGGCGCCTTTGTCAGCGAGATCATGCGCCCGTTTGTGTCGGAGAATAATTACAACATCCTCCGCTACCATCCGGAGTTTCAGGGATACTTCTTCTTCGACAAGATCGGCGCCGATCCCAACATGCGCGAACGCCATCGCGGCAAGCCGTGGTTCGATGCCGCCCATGAGTTCTGCGAGAAGTGGGACATGCCCGCCTTCGATCCCAACTACGATACCGAGCCGCTTGAAACTTTCGAGCCGATGGTCCGGCGCATCTTCGCGCGCAAGCCGACCCATAATGGGGTTGCCCTGCCGACAACGTCCTGATTTGGGATTCTGTTTTCGATCAAGGACTTATCTTGCCGCGCCGGGTGCCTCCCCGAGGCGCCGCGCGGGGTACTAGGGATAAGCGTACTTGGATAGGGGAACAGGTCGCCTCTCTCATTCTCTGGAGCCCCGGCCTGGCAGTAGTTTTGCCCGACCTGCTCCCCGAAACGCCCGCCAGGCCGGCGTGTTGTTGCTAGTGCCCGCATCGCGGTTGCATCCGTCCTGCGCGGAGGCTATGCCACACCCCTCAACCGGGGGCCTGGCACCATGAGCGACCACGAATCCTACTTCATCGAGGACCTGACGACCGGCATGGCCGAAGAGGTCAGCAACGTCGTCACCGAAGCGATGATCGAGCAGTTCGCGGCGGTATCCGGCGACGACAATCCGATCCACCTCGATGAGGGCTACGCCCGGGGCTCCATGTTCAAGGGGCGGATCGCGCATGGCATGCTGGGGGCCAGCTTCATTTCTGCCGTGATCGGCACCCGGTTGCCTGGTCCGGGCGCGATCTACATGAGCCAGCAGTTGCGCTTCAAGGCGCCCGTGCGCATCGGCGATGTCGTGGTCACGCGCGTCCAGGTGGCCGACATCAACACCGAAAAGAAGCGCGTCACCCTGCGGACGACCTGCCGCGTCGGCGAGACGACCGTGATCGAGGGCGAAGCGCTGGTCATGGTGCCGGCCCGCGGCTAGCGTCCGGTTCGATGATCGTCGTCCGAGACTTCGGGGATCTCCCTGCCGACCTTCATGGGGGCGTCTTTGCCATCGGCAATTTCGACGGCTTGCATCTCGGTCACCGCGCGGTCGTCGGGCGTGCGCTTGAGATCGCCCGGGCCAAGGGCGCGGCGGCCGGAGTGGTTACGTTCGAGCCGCATCCCCGCAGCTATTTCAGTCCCAACGAACCGCCGTTCCGCCTGACGCCGCTGGCGCAAAAGGAAGCAATCCTCGCCGAATGGGGGATCGACTGCCTCGTTGCCATTCCGTTCGACGCCACACTCGCGCAAACCTCGGCGCAGGGATTCGTCGATGATGGTTTGGTTGGAGGCCTGCGCGTGGGTCATGTCGTCGTGGGGCACGATTTTGCCTTTGGCCACAAACGCACTGGCAATATTTCGTTCTTGCGTGCGCGCGGCGACGCGAGCGGATTCGATGTTACGGTGGTCGAGGCGCATCTTGCCGCAAGCGGCGCGCTCTATTCATCGCGCGCGATCCGCGAACTCCTGCAAAGCGGTCGCCCGCGCGACGCGGCCGAACTGCTCGGGCGCTGGTGGTCGATTGCCGGCACCGTGCAGCACGGCGACGCGCGTGGCCGCGATCTCGGTTTCCCTACCGCCAATCTCGTCCTTGGCGACTACCTGCAACCCTCACTCGGCATCTATGCCGTCCGCGCCGGGATCAGGGTTGGCGAGGCCACGGTTTGGCACGATGGCGCCGCCAATCTCGGGCTGCGACCGACCTTTGACGGGCGCACGGTGCTTCTGGAGGTCCATCTTCTCGACTTCTCGGGGGACCTCTACGGCGCGCGCATGGAGGTCGCCATGATCGAATACTTGCGGCCCGAGGAGCGTTTTGCCGACCTCGACGCCCTCGTCGCCCAGATGCGCCTCGACTGCGAGGAGACGCGGCGAATCCTGGGAAGACCCGAATACGTCCAGGAGCGCTTTGCCGCCGGGGGGCCGCTGCCCGCTCAAGGAGAGCCGCTGCCCTGAGCCAACCAGCCTCGACAGGCTCCGAGGCCCCTGATACAAGACCGGCATGCTTGGAACCGCTCGGCGCATTCTGCGAATTATCAACCCGGTCCTCTAGACGAGGCCGGGAGCCGTCCGCCGTTTCTCTTTCTTCCTAACCGGAATCCAAGTTTCTCCGATGTCAAAAGACTACAAGTCCACCGTCTTTCTGCCCGAGACGGAATTCCCGATGCGGGCCGGTCTGCCCAAGCGCGAGCCGGAGCTGCTCGATCGCTGGGCCAGGATGGACCTCTACCGTCGCCAGCGCGACCAGAGCAAGGGTCGCGAGAAGTTCGTACTTCACGACGGCCCACCCTACGCCAACGGCCACCTTCACATCGGCACGGCGCTGAACAAGATTCTGAAGGACGTCGTCAATCGTTCGCAGCAGATGCTCGGCAAGGACGCCAACTACGTGCCCGGTTGGGACTGCCACGGCCTCCCCATCGAGTGGCAGGTCGAGCAGAATTATCGCAAGGCTGGCAAGAACAAGGACGATATTCCCGTCGTGCAGTTCCGCCAGGAATGCCGCGAGTTCGCCGGCGAGTGGATCGGCGTTCAGGCGAGCGAATTCAAACGCCTCGGCGTCGTCGGCGACTGGGACGACTACTACTCGACGATGGCCTTCAGGTCGGAGGCGCAGATCGCGCGCGAGATCTGCAAGTTCCTGATGAACGGCGGCCTCTACCGGGGCTCCAAGCCGGTCATGTGGTCGGTGGTCGAAAAGACGGCGTTGGCCGAGGCCGAAGTCGAGTATCACGACCATGTTTCCACAACGGTCATGGCGCGCTTCCCCGTTGCGGACGACGCCGGGCATGCGGTGCTCGATGGCGCCAGTGTCGTGATCTGGACGACGACGCCGTGGACGCTGCCGGGCAACCGCGCGATCGCCTATGGCGAAGGTATCGACTACGTCGTCGCCGAGGTCCAATCGGTCGCCGAAGGCAGCACGGCGCGGACCGGAGAACGCATTGTCATCGCGCAGGCGCTTGCGGAGGCAGTCAGAAATGAAGCCCGAATCACCGCCTGGAGCCTTTCGCCACCGTTCCCGGGCACCGACCTCAAGGGCGTGGTCGCCCGCCATCCCTTTGCCGGCCATGGCTACGACTTCGACGTACCCCTGTTGCCCGGCGAGTTTGTCGTCACCGACGCTGGTACCGGTTTCGTTCATATCGCGCCGGGTCATGGCGCGGACGACTTCGAACTGGGGCAGAAGTTCGGCATCGAGGTGCCCGAGACGGTCAACGCCGACGGCGCCTACGTCGACTCGGTCCCGCTGTTTGCCGGCCACAAGGTCATGCACCCCAGCGGCAAGGACGGCGACGCCAACAAGGTCGTGATCGACGCCCTGGTCGACCATGGCGCGTTGTTCGCGACCGGTAAGACCGAACATCAGTACCCGCATTCCTGGCGCTCGAAGGCGCCGGTGATCTTCCGTGCGACCCCGCAGTGGTTCATCAGCATGGAGACCAACGATCTGCGCGCCAAGGCGTTGAAGGCGATCGAAGAGGTCCGATGGGTGCCGCGGCAGGGGCGCAATCGTATCTACTCGATGATCGAGCACCGGCCTGCCTGGGTGATCTCGCGCCAGCGCGCCTGGGGGGTCCCGATAACGGTTTTCGTCAACCGCAAGACGGGCGAGCCGCTGCGGGACGAAAAGGTCAACGAGCGCATCGCCGCGGCCTTCGAGGAGAAGGGCGCCGACGCATGGTTCGAGGACGAAACCGGGGCCACGTTCCTCGGCAACGACTACGACCCGGCCGACTTCGAGAAGGTCAACGATATCGTCGACGTCTGGTTCGATTCCGGTTCGACCCACAGCTTCGTGCTGGAGCAGCGGGACGACCTGATGTGGCCGGCGTCGCTCTACCTTGAAGGATCGGACCAGCATCGCGGCTGGTTCCATTCCTCGCTGCTCGAATCGTGCGGCACGCGCGGGCGTGCACCCTACGAGGCGGTGCTGACCCACGGTTTCGTCATGGATGGCGAAGGCCGAAATATGTCGAAGTCTCTCGGCAACGTTGTC
>JAYQVF010000005.1:0-45183 GCA_038148335.1 Alphaproteobacteria bacterium
GCCGGACATGGGTGGCATGGGCGGTATGGGCGGCATGGGCGGCATGGGCATGATGTAGCCCGCCGGCTGCCGGTAAACGCTATGATGGGGCCGCGGGAGACATCCCGCGGCCCTTTTCTTTTGCCCGCAGGACCATGACGCTCGATCCAGAAAAGGTGGCGGACCTCGTCCGCGCCTGCGCCCGCAATGTCGTGATGCCCGCATTCCGCAACCTCGAGACAATCGAGATCGGCCTTAAGGGACCAAATGACTATGTCACGGCGGCGGATGTCGCGGCTGAAGCATTTCTGACGCCGGAGCTGCAGGCATTGTTGCCAGGCTCCGTGGTGGTAGGCGAGGAAACCGCCGGCGACGAGGCGGCCTGGCGCCGGACGCTAGAGACCGCCGAGGCCGTCTGGCTGGTCGATCCGATCGACGGCACGGCCAATTTCGCCGCCGGCATCCCGCTCTTCGGTATCATGGTGGCGCTGGTCGAACACGGACAAACGACCCACGCGTGGATCCATGATCCCAACACCGGTGAAATGGGAATGGCCCAGGCGGGGGCAGGGGCCTGGGTCGGGGGCCATCGGTCACTGGTTTCCGCCGCACCGGCCGCCACGGCGATGCGGGGCAGCCTCAATACCCGGTTCGCCCCGGAAGAAGAAGCGGCGCTGCTGTTCCGCGCCTCCCGCCGGCTGCCACCGACGCTCGATGTTTGCGCGGCCGTTCAGGCCTATCTCTATGTCGCAACCGGCCGCACCGACTACGTGCTGTTTCACAAGCTGTTTCCCTGGGACCACGCCGCCGGCGTCCTGCTGCACGCCGAGGCGGGCGGGCACGCCCGGCACCGCGATGGAACGCCATACGCGCCCCACGGCCCGGCGCGCGGCAACTCCATGCTACTCACGCCGGATGCGGCAAGCTGGCGGGATCTCTACGCAGTGCTTTACGAGACATAGAGTTCCAGGCGCTCAGCCCTTCGGGTCGAGTTTCTTGGCCTGCTGCCAGAGGGCTTCCATGGCGTCGAGCCCGACATCGGCGATAGGCCGACCTTCTTTCTGAAGATCGAGCTCTATATACCTGAAACGCATATAGAATTTGTCATTGGAACCGCGCAGCGCTTCTTCGGCGTCGAGATCGAGGTGACGGGCCAGGTTGGCGTAGGCGAACAGCACGTCGCCGAGTTCGTCGGCGATCCTGGCGCGATTGCCGGTGGCGATGGCGTCCTTCAGTTCGCAGCGTTCCTCATCGATCTTGTCCAGAACCGGCCCGAGATCGGGCCAGTCGAAGCCGACGCGGGCGGCCCTTTTGCTGAGCTTCTGGGCGCGCTGGAGCGCGGGGAGGGCGCCCGGCACGTCGTCCAGCAGGCTGTTCTGGTCCTTGGCGGCGCGTTCGGCCGCCTTGTGGCGCTCCCAGGCGTCGGTCTGGGCTGCAGCATCGGCAATCCGGGCGTCGCCGAACACATGGGGGTGGCGGCGCTCCATCTTGTCGGAGATCGCGTCGGCGACGGCGGCGAAGTCGAAGCTCCCTTCCTCGGCTGCCATCCGGGCGTGGAAGACGACCTGGAAGAGCAGGTCGCCCAGTTCGTCCTTGAGGGCCTGGCGGTCGCCGCCTTGGATGGCGTCGCGGACCTCGTAGGCTTCCTCGATGGTGTATGGCGCGATGGTCTCGAAGGACTGCTCGAGATCCCACGGACAGCCACCGTCGGGATCGCGCAAGCGATCCATGATGGCGAGGAGGCGGCGCAGGGCGCGTTCGGCGTCAGGCCGTTCCGGCGGCACGTTCATGGGCGGCGATGATGGGCCGACGCGCGGTTGGCGGCAACGGGGACCGAGCCCGACCCACCATATCCATTTGTCGCATAATATATATTATGACAAATCATAGATATATGTTTACTGCCAGTGACTTGGTCGAATTTCCCGAGATATCCGTTCATCTGCGACCCTTCGTCAGACATCCAGAACCATGCCGTCAAACGCGGGTTCGACCCCGGCCGGCACCTCGTCCGCCAGCGCCCGGTAGTCCATCGAGGTGTTCATGTGGGTCAAGATCGCGCGGCGCGGCCGAACGCGCTCGATCCAGGACAGCGTCAAGGCAAGGTGCGCATGGGTCGGATGGGGTTTGCGCTGCAGGCAGTCGACAATCCAGGTATCCACCCCTTCCAGCGCCGCGAACGCCGCCTCGGGCAGATACTGGACGTCCGTCGAATAGGCAATCGGGCCGAAACGAAGGCCGAGCGACCCAATGGGCCCGTGCCCCTGGTGGAACGGCACGACCTCGATCCCGCCCACCCGGAACGGCCCGACGACCTGGCGGCCATTCAGGATCGGCGGATAGAGCCGGTCGGCGTCCTGTTCGAAGGTGTAGTCGAACCGCCGCTGCAGCAGGTCGAGCGTTTCCGGATCGGCCCAGCAGTCCAGCGGGCCGCCGCTCTTGTAGGCGATGAAGCGCAGGTCATCGATGCCGTGGGCGTGATCGGCATGGGCATGAGTGATGACCACGGCATCCAGCCGTTCGATGCCGGCATCTAGGGACTGCTGGCGCAGGTCCGGCGAAGCATCGACGAGGATGCAGGTGTCGCCGTCACGGATCAGGATCGAGGCGCGGCGGCGCCGGTTGCGCGGTTCGTTCGGGTCGCAGGCGCCCCAGTCGTTGCCGATGCGGGGCGTACCGCCGGCGGTGCCGCAGCCGAGGATGACGGCCTGCATGGGCGCGTTCAGCCAGCTGCGGCCGGCGGTGCGGCGCGGTCGAAAAGGCGAAAGAAGTTCGCGGTCGTCCGGGCGGCGAGTTCCTCGACCGGCACGCCACAGACCTCGGCGACGCAGGCCGCGGTATAGCTGACGAAGGCCGGTTCGTTCGTCTTGCCGCGCTTGGGTACCGGCGCAAGCCACGGCGCGTCGGTTTCGATCAGGACGCGGTCCATGGGCACGAAACGCGCGGTTTCACGCAGGTCGTCGGCCTTCTTGAAGGTCACGATGCCGGAAAACGAGATGTAGAACCCGAGTTCCAGCGCGGCGGCCGCGAACTGGCGCGTGGCACTGAAACAGTGGATCACGCCGGTGAGGGCCCCTGCCCCCGACTCCTCGCGCAGGATTTCGGCGGTCTCGGCGTCGGCGTTGCGGGTGTGGACGATCAGCGGCAAGCCGGTCTCGCGCGCCGCGGCGCAGTGGGCACGGAAGCTCGCCGCCTGGCGGGCCCGGTCGGAGTGGTCGTAGTAGAAATCGAGACCGGTCTCGCCGATGCCGACGACCTTGGTGTGCCGCGTCAGGTCGACGATTTCCTCGGCCAGCAGGGAATCGCTGTCGGCCTCGTGCGGATGAATGCCGATCGAGCACCAGATGTCGGGATCGGCCTCGGCGATCTGCTTGACGGTCGCATGGTTGGCGCGATGGGTACCGATGGTCAGGATCGTCCCGACGCCGGCGGCGCGGGCGCGGGCCAGCACCCCCGGACGATCCTCGGCCAGGGAGTCGAAATCCAGATGGCAGTGGCTGTCGACCAGCATCAGGCCGGCGTCTCTTCGACGAAGCGCGGAAAGACACCTTCCGGCTTGGGCAACGGGGTTCCGGAAACCAGCGCCCGGTCAAGCGCGGCAAATGTGCGGGCGTCGTCCGGCACGGCGATCTGGTCGAGCAGGCGGCCAGCCGAATCGGGCATGTAGGGCTGCACCAGGATGCCGAGCCGGCGGACCGTCTCCGCGACCACATACAGCACCGTCGCCATCCGCGCGGGATCGGTCTTACGCAGCGCCCAGGGCGCCTGGGCGTCGACGTAGCGGTTGGCGTCGCCGACGACGCGCCAGATCTCGGCGAGCGCGGCATGGAACGCCATATCCTTGTCGAGCAGGGCGCGCACGCCCGGCAACAGCGCCGCGGCGCCGTCGAGCAGCGCGCTGTCCTCGGCGGTGAACGGCCCGGGTTCCGGGACCACCGCGCCGCCGTTCTTGTTGATCATCGACAGGCTGCGCTGGGCCAGGTTGCCGAGGTCGTTGGCGAGGTCGCTGTTGATCCGCCCGACGATCGATTCGTGGGAGAAACTGCCGTCCTGGCCGAACGGCACCTCGCGCAGCAGGAAATAGCGGATCTGGTCGAGGCCGTAGCGCTCTATCATCGCCTGCGGCGCCAGCACGTTGCCCAGCGACTTCGACATCTTCTGGCCCTCGATGTTGAGGAAGCCGTGACAGAAAACCCGCTTCGGCGGCGCGATTCCGGCCGCCATCAGGAAGGCCGGCCAGTAGACCGTATGAAATCGCACGATGTCCTTGCCGATGACGTGGAAGTCGGCCGGCCAGTAGCGGCGGAACTTGTCCGAGTCCGTATCGGGGTAGCCAAGCCCGGTGATGTAGTTGGTCAGGGCATCGAGCCAGACATACATCACGTGGTCGGGGTCGCCGGGCACCGGAATGCCCCACTTGAGGCGCCGGCGCGAAACCGACAGGTCGCGCAGGCCCGACTTCACGAAGCTGACGACCTCGTTTCGCCGGGTCGCCGGCGAGATGAAGTCGGGGTTGGCCTCGTAATGCGCGAGCAGGCGCTCGCCCCAGTGCGACAGGCGGAAGAAGTAGCTGTCTTCCTCGACCCACTCGACCTCGGCGCCGGAGGGCGCAAAGAACTTGCCCCCTTCCCCCTTGGTCAGTTCGTCCTCGGTGAAATACGCCTCGTCGCGGACCGAGTACCAGCCCTCGTAACTGCCGCGATAGATTTCGCCGGCGTCGGCGAGTTTCTGCCAGATCGCCTGGGTCGACGCATGATGTCGCGGCTGGCTGGTGCGCACGAAGTCGTCGTTGGAGACGTTGAGGTAACGGTCCATCTCCTGGAACAGCGCGGCATTGCGATCGACGAAGGCCTGCGGCTCGATGCCTTCCCTGGCGGCGGTGCGGGCGTTCTTCTCGCCGTACTCGTCGGTGCCGGTCAGGAACATGACGTCGTAACCGTCGAGCCGCTTGAAGCGGCACATGGCGTCGCTGGCGATCGCCTCGTAGGCATGCCCCAAGTGCGGGGCGCCGTTGACGTAGGAAATCGCGGTCGTGAGATAGAAGGTCTTGTCGTCGGCCATCAGCTGATCTCCGGTGCGGTCGCTGAAGCGCGCGCGACGCAGACGGCCCGCAAGCGGCCGTGCCGTTCAATCAGCTCAAGCGATAAAGAATTCATGGCGCGCATTCCTCAGCGGCGTGGTCCGTCGGACGCAGTTCGAAGCCCGGAATCCCAAGGGATCCGGGTCAAACATTCGCTGCATGATGGCGTGCGTAACCATGCCGGGACGATGGCGAAAGGCCCCATTGTTGTCAACCTAACGCGCCGCGGCCGCGAGCGTCGTAAACGCGTTGATGACGATCTGCTTGCGGTCGAGGTTGAGCGCGTCGGCACGTTCGGTCAGGTCGCGGATATGCTCCCACGCGTCGAGCCAGCGATCGGGCCTGCCGGCCTGCCACAGCCGCTCGATGACACTGCGCTCGTCGGCCAGGATCTGGACCGGCTTGCGCCCTTCCGCACCGGCGCTGACCATGCGCGTCAGCCAGTCGAGAAGCAGGCGCACGAGCGTCGCATAGACCACTTCCTGGCCGCGGCGGGCGACCTTGTCGCCGAGCGCCTGGATGCCGGCGACGTCGAGCTCGGGCAGCGGCGCCAGCAGGCTCACCAGTTCGCGGTAGAGGTCCAGCCCGCCAACGCCGGCGAGCGCGAGGGCCTGCCCTGCGCTGCCGTCGCCGAGCACGGCCAGCGCAAGGCGCTCTTCGTCGGTGTAGTCCTCGAGGCGCGCCGCCAGGATCGAGGCCAGCGCGTCGGACGGGAGCGCGCGCAGGCTGAGGTTCTGACAGCGCGAGCGGATGGTCGGCAGCAGGCGGCCCGGCGCGTGGGCGACGAGAATGAGGAGGCCGCGACGCGGCGGCTCCTCCAGTTGCTTGAGGAGCGCGTTCGCCGCGTTGACGTTCATTTCGTCCGCGGCGTCGACCAGCGCCACGCGCCAGCCGCCACCGCTCGACGTGGCGCCGAAGAACGGCCGCAGGCGGCGGACCTCGTCGACGACGATTTCGCTGCGCAGCCGCTTGGCCTTTTCGTCGTACGTACGCTCGATCGCCAAGAAATCGGGGTGGGCGCGCTGGGCGACCTGACGGAACACGGGATGATCCCTTGCCACCTGCAGCGTGTCCTGCGCGTCGTCGCCGTGCGCAAGGATCGAGCGCGCCAGGCGATAGGCCAGCGTCGCCTTGCCGATCCCACGCGGCCCCGCGATCAACAGGGCGTGCGGCAGGTGCCCGCTCTGCCACCACCTGACCAGCCGTTGTTCGGCGGCATCGTGGCCGAGCAGGTCGGCGGTAAGCCGGGGGTGATCCTCGACGGGGGTGTCCTTGGCAGCCATGACCTAGAGTGTAAGGCGCGCCTGGACCGCGTCCCAGACCCTCGCCGCCACGGTCTCCTCGTCGCCGCGCGCGTCGATGACGGAACATCGCGCCGGGTCGCCGGTCGCGATCTCCAGAAAGGCGGCGCGGATGCGTTCGTGAAAATCGCCGCCCATCCGCTCGTAGCGGTCTTCGCCGTCCTTGCGACCGCGGGCACGTAAGAGGCCGTCGGCCACCGGCAGGTCGAGGATCAGGGTGAGATCGGGCCAGGTCTCGCCTGCGGCGAGACGATTGACGCGGGCCACCTGGTCGCGGTCGACCTGCTGGGCGTAGCCCTGATAGGCCATGGTGGAATCGGCGAAACGGTCACACAGCACCCATGTGCCGGCGGCGAGCGCCGGAGCGACAGCCTTGCGCACGTGTTCGTGACGGGCGGCGTTGTGGAGCAGCAGTTCGCTCAGCGGCTCCCAGCGGTCCACGGCGCCTTCGACCAACAGCCTGCGAATTTCGAGGGCGCCCGGCGCCCCGCCGGGCTCACGCGTCATCAGGATCTTCTTCCCCGTGGCTTCCAGGCGAGCGCCCAGATGGCGAATCTGGGTCGACTTGCCGGCCCCCTCCCCGCCTTCGAAGGTGATGAAGCGGCCGCGGCTCACGGACCCGGCGCCGCTACTGCGCGCCCCAGATGATGTGATTGACCGCGGCGCCCATGCGCCCGACGAACCCGAGCCGGCCGACGGTTTCGGCGGCCACGAGGTCGCGCACGACCGGTTCCATCTCCGGCGCCTCGATGCGCAACTGGGCGACGCGCTGGCCCTTTTCTATCGGGGCCGCCACCGGGCTCTCGTAGGACACGGTCACTTTCATGTCGCGGCGCGACTTGCGCGACATAGTGAGGAGGACGTCCTGCTCCAGCACGAGCGGGATGGAGGATTCATCGCCCAGCCAGACCGGGGCCTGTTCGACGACGTCGTTGGCCGCAAAGAGCGCGTAGTTGTTGAACTCGCGGAATCCCATATCCAGCAGGCGTTCGGTTTCTTGCGAACGCTGGTTGACCGTGTCGAGACCGTTGACGACGAGGATCAGGCGCCGACCGTTGCGCATCGCCGAAGCGACCAGCCCGTAACCGGATTCCTCGGTATGGCCCGTCTTGAGGCCGTCGGCGCCAATTTCCTTGTAGAGCAGCGGGTTGCGGTTGCCCTGCTTGATGCCGTTATAGGTGAATTCCGTTTCGCTGAAGATCGCGTAGTACTCGGGAAACTCGTCGATGATGTAGCGCGCCAGAACCACGAGGTCGTGCGCCGTCATGCGATGATCGGGATCGGGCCACCCTGTCGCGTTGCGAAAGGTAGAGTGCGTCAGGCCGATCTCGCGCGCGCGCCGGGTCATCTCCTCGGCGAAGGCTTCCTCGCTACCAGAAAGGCCCTCGGCCAGCACGACGCAGGCGTCGTTCCCCGATTGCACGATGACGCCGCGCAGCAGGTCGGATACGGAAACGCGGGAATCGTGCTCGACGAACATGCGCGAGCCGCCCATGCGCCAGGCGCGTTCGCTGACCCGCATCGTGTCTTCCATCGAGATCGCGCCTTCGCGCAGGCGCTCGAACACCAGCAATAGCGTCATCAACTTGCTCATCGACGCCGGGGGCATCAGGTCGTCGGCGTTCTTCTCGAAGAGAACCGTGCCGGTCGCGTCGTCGACCAAAATGGCGTGCGTTGCCGGCGTATCGAAGGTTTGCGCGGCGGCCGTTCCGGCGGCGAGCGCGATGCAGGCGATGAGAGCGAGTAGCCCGGACTTCAGACGCATGAGGGTTTCGTCAAACCTCCTGGATTGGGCGAGCGGCCCTACCATAGGCGCAAATATGCCCATTTGATGGCACTAGCGCGGCCCCACAATGATGCGGGACTCGGTAAAGCCGGCGCCGATGACGTTTTCCAGCGTCGCGTCGGCCTGGTCGACCGAGGCGAAGGGCCCGAGCCGGACGCGAAAGAACTCCCGCTCGCCGACGATCACGGACTGGATCTGCACCTCGCCGAACGAGAACAGCTGGGCGGCGAGGCGGTTGGCGTTGTCGTAGAGCGTGAAGGAACCCGCCTGCACGAAGATGTCGGTCGGGCCGACCGCCTCGAGCGCCACCTGCGGCGGCGGTTCGTTGCGCACCGGAAGCGCCGGCGACTCGCTGACACCGGGTGGCGGCGCCAGTGTCTGCGACTGGACGGGCGACACCGGCACGGCGGCGACGGCCTCGCGTTCGGCCTGCGGCGTCACCGGCTTGTCGGCGATGAAGCCGGCGTCGGCGGGATCGACGATCCGCACACGGACCTTGGCCGTGCCCTGGCGCTCGAAGCCGAGCAACTGGGCACCGCGACGCGACACATCGATGATGCGCCCGTGCGCGAACGGGCCGCGGTCGTTGACCCGCAGCACGATGGCGCGGCCGTTCTCGAGGTTGGTGACCCGGACGTAGGTCGGGAGCGGCAGCGTGCGATGCGCAGCCGTCAGATCGTTCTCGTCGTAGGTCTCGCCGTTGGCCGTGGCCTTCTTGTGGAAACCGGGGCCGTACCAGGATGCAATGCCGGTCTCGTCATAGGTCGGATCGATCTCGGGGTAGTAGCGCACGCCCTGGATGACGTAGGGATCGCCGACCTTGTAGACGCCGCCCGGGCCGATCGGGACGCCGTTGGGCGCCACCCCGGCGGTCTGCGTTTCTCCGGATTTCTGGACTTCCTTGATGGCGTGGATCGCCAGCTGGGTTTGCGCGCAGGCGCCGGTGAGCAATACCGTCAGCACGACCAAACTCCAGCGGGCCGCGCCCTTCCAGCCCATCATCTTGTGCGTTCCCGCTCCGCCAGCCCCAGTATATGGGCCTTTTAGTTACCCCCGATCCGGTCGGAGAGCAAGCCGACAGCCAGTGCAAAGTAGTGTGAGCGGTTCCAGCGCAGGATGGCGCGGTAGTTGTCGTAAACCATAAAGGCGCGGCCCTGGATGCCATCCGGGATGACGATCTGGGCGTCGAGCTGACGCGCCGGAAGATCGCTGCCGTCGCGGTTGCGCACGCCCATCGCCTGCCAGTCGGCGGTCTTCTTGATCGCATTGCTTTTGGCGAGCGCCTCGTCGAAACCCGCCGGCAGGCGCACCTCGCGGCCCCAGGTCTGGTCGTCCTTCCATCCGACGCGCTTGAGATAGTTGGCGGCAGAGCCAAACACGTCGGCGCGCGTCGTCCAGATGTCGCGGCGCCCGTCGCCGTCGTAGTCGACCGCAAAATTCACGAAGCTCGACGGCATGAACTGTGCCTGCCCCATGGCGCCGGCCCACGACCCCATCATGTTGGGCGCGTCGATGTGCCCCTCGTTGAGGATGTGCAGCGCGTCGAACAGCTCCTTGCGGAAGTAGCTGCTGCGGCGGCCGTCGAAAGCGAGCGTCGCCAGCGCGTTGACGACGTTGAAGCCGCCGGTGACGCGACCGAAATCAGTCTCGATACCCCACAGCGCGACGACGAAGCGCGGCTGCACGCCGATCTTGGCGCCGACCTCATTAAGCAGGGACCGATTGTCCGCATAGGCGCGACGCCCTTTCTCGACCCGCGCCGCCGGAACGACACGCTCGATGTATTGCGCGAAGGTGAGCGTGAACTCGGGCTGCCGGCGGTCGAGTTCGATCACGCGCGGTATCGGCTCGATGCCGTCCAGGGCCACGTCGATGACCGGTTGGGCGATCCCGCGGCCGCGCGCCTCCGTGCGCACACCCTCCAGCCACTCCGCCCATTTGGCCATGTCGAACGTGACAGGTTGCTCGTCGGCGGCTCTCGCTCCCGCTGCCGCCAGCATCACGACCACGCCTATCGCCCATCCAATTCGCCGCACGCCCCGCTCCTTTTCTTCTCTATTCCACCCCCGGAAACACCACCGAGGTCCGTCCCAGAACACGATACACGATCAGGCCGATCCACTCGCGCAGCACCCGCTGCGCCGACGTCGCGCGACCCGCCAGATCCCAATCGAGCGCCAGACCCGGTGTCGTATCACCGTAGGCGTGATCGACCGGATAGGGAATCACCGGCCAGCCCGCCTTGCGGAACACGCCGACGGCGCGCGGCATGTAGAGGGCCGAGGTGACGAGCAGCCAGGTCTCTCCGGCGGCGGGCGCGACCAGCGGTTTCAGATAGCGCGCGTTCTCGAACGTGTTTCGCGATTCGCGTTCGAACACCACGCGGGCGACGTCGACGCCCATGATCTCAAGCGCCTGTCGGGCGACGTCCGCTTCGCGCGTGGTCTGGGGATTGAGCGAACCGCTGCCGCCGGTATAGGCGAGTCGCGCATCGGGATAGCGCTGCGCCAGTTCGGCAAAGGCAAGCAGACGATCCCCGGCTTCGTTCAGCGAAACGATCCCGCGTGCCACGGTCTGGCCGACGTTCTCGGCGCCGCCGAGCAGCACGATCCCGTCTACCCGCGCCGGGATTTCCGGCGTTCGAAAGCGCGATTCGAGGGGCGTGCCGAGCCATCCGCCGATCGGGAACGTCGCCATGCAGAGCAGAACGAGGACACCGACGGAAACGAGCCAGCGACCGAGGCGCGCCCAACCGGTCCATAACAAGGCCACGCCGATCAGCGCGACGATCAGCGCCAGATTGGCCGGCGCCGCGACGATCCAGAATGTCTTCGACAGCCAGAACAGCATCGCGCGCTAATAGAGCGCGGCGCGATGCCGAATACAACGGCCTCAGTTCGAGGACAGTTGCTTGTAGGCGAGCTTGGCGACCTTGAGCAGTTCCTCGCGATCGACGTTGCCGGCGAGCGCGAAGCCGCTGGGGCCGTGAATCCAGTAGTAGACCCCGACACCGTTTTCCGACGCGAAGGTGAAACGCGTATTGCCGTTGCCGGTGTCGCCGTGACGCATGTAGAGCGTGATGCGACGGCCGTCGACATCCTCGTAGAGGAAGTGCGCGGCCGGTTTGGTCTCGCCCGGCAGCAGGCGGCCGCCGACGAGCTGGAAGCCCTCCTCGGTGAGGTCCGGCAGTTTGACCTCGGTGCCGAGGCGGTTGGTCAGCCAGGCGACGAGATGCGGGCGCTCGCCCGCGGCAACCTCGACGGCATGCCGTTTTTCGGCCGAGTAGATGGCGTGAACGATACCGGCGCGTTCCGGAAACGCCGCCGCCATCGGGTTCTGGCGGGAGCCGACGTAGTCGTTCAGCCCCCAACCGCCAGCCGCACCGGCGACCAGCAACACCAGCGTCGCGGCGATCCGCGTCAGGATCTGCACCGGGCTGCGGCGGGGCACGCGGATCATCGCGTGCGGCAGCGGTTCGTTGAGCACCGCATCGAACGATTCGTGCAGTTGGCGGTTCAGGCGACGGATCTCGCGCACCTGTGCGGCTGCTTCCTCGTTGGCGGCAAGATGCGCTTCGATCTCCGCCCGGCGGGCGGCATCGACCTGGCCATCGGCATAGGCGTGCAGGTCGTTGTCGGTGATGGGTGTCCGCGTCATGTTTCTTTCACCGTTTCTTGTGGCGCCACGCCCCCCTCGGACATCAGTTGCCGCAAACGCTCCCGCCCCCGCGACAACCGCGACATTACGGTTCCGATCGGAATGTTCAGAACCCTGGCCAACTCCTGGTAGCTCAGCTCCTCTAGGCCAACGAGCAGCACAACCGCGCGCTGTTCGTCGGGCAACAGGGTCAGCGCACTTTCGACGTTGCGCACCTCGACCCGCTTTTCCTGCGTCGGCTTGACGCCGCGATCGTCGGTCCAGTCGGCAAGCGACACGACAGTCGGGCGGCTGCCCGTCTTGCGTACCTGGTTGACGTGGATGTTGTGCATGATCGTGAACATCCAGGCGCGCATGTTGGTGCCGGTCTGCCACAGGTGGAACTTGTTCCAGGCCCGTTCGAGGCAGTCCTGCACCAGGTCGTCGGCGGCATTGGCGTTGCCGGTCAGAGCTCGCGCATAGCGCCGCAGTCGCGGGATCTGCTCGACGATAAGGCGGTCCTTTTCCTGCAAACTGAAGACCTTTAATTGAGCGAATACAGTCTGTTATAGATATTTTCTAAAGTGAGACGGCAATAGATCACGCGACCGTCAAAACCGTAAACGCATGGCACCGCACAATATTCCGTACCCCCTCTGACGCCGCAACGGGCCTTCGTCTAGTGTGCCCGACATGCAGCATCGCACGATTCGGGGCAAGCTTGCCTACCGACACGATACCCGCGGCGAGACGGGCCGCGAATGGTTCACCATCACGATCCAGCCCGACGGGACCCGCACGGTCCGCGCCCTGTGCGAAATGGAGGACGATTCGGTCCTGCGCGACATGACCTGGACCGTCGACAAGGACTGGTTCCCCCAGGACGCCTACGTCCGGCTGAGCGTCAACGGCCGCTTCGAGGGCGCCTGCTGGTTCAAGATCGACGGCAACCGGGCGACCTGCGATTCGTGGACCCAGACAGCCGGCCACCTGCGCCAGGACATGACGTTCGACCGGTCGGTGCACATCGTCGGCGGCCATCCGGTCAGCGGCGACGCCATGAAGCCCGCGCATTTCGACCCCGCCGGCCCGTCCAGGCAGGACTTCCTGCTGGTCTCGACCTCGCCCCTGCCCAACGGCGCATCAGGGCCGATCATGGCGGCGCGCGACGTCACCTTCGAATTCATCGGCGAGGAAACCGTCACGGTCGATGCCGGCACCTTCGACTGCCGCCATTTCCGCTGGCACTTCACCGAATTCCCGCCGATCGAGCTGTGGCACCACGGACCCGACCTGCTGCCGGTGAAGATTCGCTGGGACCTGGTCGACTCGGACTACGACCTGGTGGAGTACGCCACGTCGTAGGCCCGCCGTTCCCCGCCCTCGCGGTCCTGTTCACTACCCACAACTTCCTGCTCCCCCTGCGCGGCAGGGGGAGCAGCATGGTGCGATCCTGAGCCGCGCGCCGAAGGCGCGCGTGTCGAAGGGCCGCTGCATGCAAGGGTGTTGCCTGCCCACGACGAACCCTCCAGGTTGCCGGGCTATGCCCGTCAACCTGCCCTCCCTGGCGCGCAGGGAGGACAGGACGAAAGCGACGGCGCCGACTTGATTAATATATCGCGCGATATATTTACGAGTAGCCAGGCCAGGAGGCATGCATGTCCGAACCGACCCCTTCTCCCGACCAGACCGGATCTAGCGACCCTACAGACGCGGCGGCGCCCGACCACCCCGGCGTCATCATGCGCCCGCCCCTGCTCTATGCCGGGACGCTCGTCCTCGCCGCGCTGCTCGAGCGCGTGATCGCGCTGCCGCTGGACATCGAACCGGCACGCTGGATCATCGTTGCGGCAGCCGGCGCGCTGGGCCTGATCCTGGCGGGCGGCGGCACCACCCTGTTCCGCCGCCACGGCACCAACGTCCAGACCCACAAGCCGAGCACGACCGTGGTCACGACCGGTCCCTACCGCTTTTCCCGCAACCCCATCTACCTTGGCCTGACCGCGCTCTACGTCGCGGTCGCCGTCGCGATGAACAGCGGCTGGGCGCTAATCGGGCTGGCGCCGCTCCTGCTCGTCATGCGCTACGGCGTGATCGCGCGGGAGGAACGCTACCTCGAAGCCAAGTTCGGCGAGGCCTACCGCACCTACAAGGCTCGGGTGCGGCGGTGGCTCTGACGTCTAAAACGGCCTGTCACCCCTGATCGTCGTCCTGTGCATGTGACGCGTGTACTTCTTCGAATCGTACATCGTCGCGTGGTGCATCGTGCAGCGGTTGTCCCAGAACACGACGTCGCCCGCCCGCCACTGGTGGGTGTAGAGGAACTGCGGCTGGGTCATGAAGTCTTCGAGCTCGTCGAGGAATTCAAGCGCCTCCGCCTGCTCCATGCCGACGACGCCCATGCAGAAGCCGCCGGCGTAGATCGACTTGCGGCCCGTCTCCGGGTGGGTACGGATGATCGGGTGGTCGACGGGCGGGGTCTTGTCCTCCTCTTCCTTGGTCATCTTCGGGCGGATGCCGGCCTTGTCCTTTTCGCGGTACCAGCGGCTGCCGAAGTGATGGATGGCGCGCATCTTCGAGAGCTGTTCCTTGCGCGTGTCCGGCAAGGCGTCGAACGCGGCGTGCATGCCGGCGAACATCGTGTCGCCGCCGACCGGCGGCACCTCGCGCGCGAGCAGGATGGAGCCTAGCGCCGGCTTGGCGAGATACGACATATCCGAGTGCCAGTAGCGGCCGGCGTCCTCGAGGCCGACGGGGTTGCCGTTCTCGTCCTTCTTGTTGGACACGATCATGATCTCGGGGTGCTCGCGCATCTGGTACCAGGCGACCACGTGGATCTCGGGCGGGCCGAAGCGCAACGAGAACGCCTTGTGCTGTTCCGGCGTCAGATCCTGGTCGCGGAACAGGATGATGCCGTGGTCGAGATGGGCGCGATGGATCGCCTTGAAGTCGTCCGGATCGAGCGGCTTGGACAGATCGACGCCCTTGATCTCGGCGCCGAGCGCGCCGGTCAGGGGGTGAACCTCGACGGTCATGATCGTCTTCTCCTTCTAGGCCAACAGGCCTTCGAGCGTTTTCGCCTGCGCGGCAGGCGTCCGCGGCATCTCTGCCGCGCTTCCCTGGGCGAGCTGCGCCGCTTTCCTTGTGAACCGCGCCAGCGGATCGTCAGGCTCGCACACCACACTCACCCGCGCCTTGAGGCGCGGCAGGGTCTTCGCGACGTCGTGCCGGAGCGCGGCCTGTGTCAGCAGGTGATAGGTGTCCTTGCTCTTCAGCACCTCGACCACCCGGGCATGCAGCCACGCGGCATCGAAGTTGGCGTCGATCGCCCGCGCGTTCCTGTTGTCGCGGGCGTACCACGGCCAGAACACCAGTTCATCGCGCAGCATTAGCCAGGTGGTGAAGAGATAGGCGCCGTCCCACTCGACCTCGATCGGCGGCGTGTAGTTGGCGGCCAGCCGCTTGCGCTCGGCGGCGGAGAAGAGGAGCGCGCCGTCGAGCACGAGCTTGCCGATGCGCGCCGGATGGAGCGCCGCCATCTCGACCGCGACCGAGGCGCCGGACTGCTTGCCGTAGAGGTCGTACTTCTTCACCCCGAGCCTGGCCATCACTGCCGCGGCGTCGGCGGCGAAGTCCTTTACGCCCGGCCGCGCCTTGGCCGGTTTGTCGGAGTCGCCGTTGCCCGGCAGGTCGATCGCGAACACGGGACGGGTGCGCCCGAGCGCCAGCATCAGCGGTTCGAACATCTGCGAGGACCATCTGCCGTCGTGGATCAGGACCAGCGGGCGGCCCTTGCGCCCCTCGCCCGCCGAGCGCACCAGCACCTGGCCCTTGGGCAGGTCGACGTAGCGCCGGTTGACTCGCCCGGCGATCGGCGCGAGCGGCGGATCGTCCGGTGCCTTCGCCTTGCGCACGTAGCGCTTGAGGGCGCGGACCTGCGCCGGCAGGTAGTTGTCCCGGCCGTGACGCTCGATCACCTGGCCCTTGCGCAGCTTGGGCAGCAGGTCGAGATGCGGGTAGAGCATGTCGTCGTCGCGCGCCATGTAGGTCGCGGGAATCGTGATCGCCTTTGCCGACGTGACCACGTCGTAGGTAAAGGCCGCGCCGTAACCCTTGCGGTAGGCGTCGCCCGAGCGGAAGAAGTCCATGATCGAGGCATGAAACATCTCCGGCGTCGGGAACGCGCGATCGCTGCGCGCCGCGGCGTTACGCTTGTACCAGGGGAACCACAGCGTCTGGTCGCGCATCCGCGACCAGTGGCCCGGCAGATGGCTGCCGTCCCACAGCGCCCGGAACGGCGGCAGGTAGTTCTCGAGGATGTCGCGCGTCTCGGCCGGCGAGAACACCGGCACGCCGTCGAGCACGACGCCGGTGAACTGCGCCGGGTGGCGGCGCGCCAGCTCCATCGCAATGCAGGCCCCGGTGTGGGTGCCGTAGAGCGCGCATTTCGGCATTTTGAGCGCCTTGATCGCCGCGGCGTAGGCGGCGGCCATCTTCTCGACAGTGACCTTGGCGTCCGGCAGGGCGTCGGTCTCGCCGAAGCCGGGCGAATCGAAGGCGAACACGGTATGGCTGCCCGACAGCGCGTCGATCAGCGGGATGACCGCGCGCGAGGACGCCGGCGAGGCGTGGATCAGGACGATGGGCGGACCGCTGCCAGCGCGACGGTAGTGCACCGCGCGTTGCCCGACCGAAAGGAAGCGCCGCTTGATCGGTGCCGCCATGACCTAATCCTCCCGCTTGTTCTTTTGGTTCCCGGCGCGCAGGCTATCACAACAACTTGTGGGCCGCGTATCGCCGCGTGATGGTCTTGCGGGCCCGCCGGGGCCTAGGATGGCGTCCGGTTCTTGAGATGAGGCAGCCAATGCGCGACAGCGTGCGGATCCTATCGGCGGTGTTTTTCGCGTTCGCCGTGGCGCTCGCCGCCGCCCTCGGCGCAACGCAAGCGCGGGCGCAAGGGTCGTCGGCCGACATCCTCGACGCAGTGCTGCGCCTCGAAACGAAGATCCCGCGCGACGCCGCCACGGCGCAGGGGCTCGGGACACGGCGCGCCGGGCACGGCATCGTCATCGACGACAACGGCCTGATCCTGACCATCGGCTATCTCATTCTCGAAGCGCAGGAGATCGAACTGCGCGCCAACGACGGCCGCGCCTTCGGCGCCGAGTTCGTCGCCTACGACTACGACACCGGCTTCGGCCTGGTGCGCGCGCTGGAGCCGACCGGCATCAAGCCGCTGCGGCTCGGCAACTCGGACGCGCTGCAGCAACGCGACCGCGTGCTGGTGGTGGGATCGGGCGGCGCCGAGAAGGCGCTGGGCGCCATCGTCGTCGACCGCCGTGTCTTCACCGGATTCTGGGAATACATGGTCGACGACGCGATCTTCACCTCGCCGCCGCACGACGACTGGGGCGGCGCGGCGCTGGTCAACGAAAAGGGCGAGCTGGTTGGCGTCGGCTCGCTGTTCGTGCGCGACGCTCGCGCCGGCAGCCCGCCCCTGCCCGGCAACATGTTCGTGCCGATCAACATCCTGAAGCCCGCGTTGGCCGACATGCTGACCGACGGCCGCGGCACCGGGAGCGACCGGCCGTGGCTCGGCATCTTCAGCCAGGAACTGCGCAACGTCGTCGTCATCACCTCGATGTGGGTCAACGGCCCGGCCGCCAAAGCCGGGTTGAAACCCGGCGACATGATCATCGGCGTCGGCGACTCGCGCGTCCGCACCCAGGAAGAGTTCTACCGCACCATGTGGGGCCTCGGCGGCGCCGGCACCGACGTGCCGGTCAAGGTGCTGCGCGACGGCGAGACGATGGACTTCACCATCAAGTCGGGCAGCCGCTACGACTTTTTGAAGATCGGCGGGAATAGCCTCTAGTTCCTCTCCCGCTTGCGGGAGAGGTCGGCGGGCGCGGCGCGCCGGCCGGGCGAGACCTACGGCGCCGACTGCGCCTCGCCGACGGCTTAATCCCACTTGCGCGTTGCTCGTGCGGTGCTGCCAAACCACCGCCAGAACCTGCGCACCATCGGGGACGCAAGAAGGAACAACTGTCCATCCCGAATCACAAAGTTGCGCGGGTCTGCCTTTGCTGTTTTGCCAAGAGACATGCCAAGGGCGCAGTAGCCCCCGGCCTGAGGCACAAAGCTCTCTGGGCTGTCCAGGAACGCCGCGCGGTTCGCTTCGCTGGAAAATCGCCAAATCGTCTCGCGCCACTTCAGGCTATAGCGTTCCTGGCCCTTTTCCGCTGCGCCTTTGAAGTACGCCACCGGATCGAAGCCATCGATGGCAACACCATATTCGTTCTCCGAGAATCTCTTAAGCACTGACCGTCTCCCATTGAATTGTTGGATCCAATGGGGGGACGTTCCGGAGAGCGCGGATTCGACATCAAGGACGAAAAAATGTGGCTGGGGTCGCTTGCACCGCGAACGGGTGCGGGCGATCGCTTCCTAGCCCTCGCCGCTCGGCAGGTCGAACAGGCCGTCAGGGAGGCCTTTGATGTAGGCCTCGACCTCGTCCGTCGCGATGACGTCGGCGTACTTGGCGTTGAGGTCGCACAGGTTGATCGCGTGCGAGGCCTGGGAGCGGTCGAAGCAACCGTCCTCGACCACGGTGACGCGGTAGTTGGCGCTGAACGCGTCGAGCGCGGTGGCGCGCACGCAGCCCGACGTCGTCGTGCCGACGAGGATCACCGAGTCGGCCTTGAGCAGGGTCAGGAACGACTCGAGGTTGGTGCCGTAAAAGCCGGAGGGCTTCAGCTTTTTGATGACGATGTCCTGCGGTTCGGGCGCGATCTCGGGCAGGATGGCGTTGGGGTCGAGGTTGGTCGCGGCCGGCGCCGGGCCCTTCTTGCTGGTGCGGCTGTTCTTCCACGCCCAACTGCCGCGGTCCCAGCGGTCGGGCCGCACGTCGCCGGTGGTATAGATGACGGGCACGCCCTTGGCCCGGGCCGTGTCGATCAGGCTGCGGATGCGCGGGATCGCGGCCCAGCCCTCCTCGCCGCAGGAGTTGGGCCAGCGCTTGATCGAGTCGAGGATCGGCTCGGGGCGGTCGCCGACGAAATTGTAGTTCACGTCGATCACCACCAGCGCCGGGCGTTCGCCGAAACCGGCGCGCGTGCCGTAGCCTGACGCAGCGAAAACCTCGCGGTCGCGGTCGGTCAAAAAGCGGTCCCAGATTCGTTCGGCCATGCTTGTCCTCCTGTCGCCCGGCTCACTTTAGCCTAGAATGTGGCGATGAATGAGATGAGCCATTTCGGCGACCCTTCGGTGCGGGCGGACGGCCACGGACCGGTCAGCGAAGTTGCCCTGTTCCGGGATGCCGCCGCCGCCAACGCGCGGATCGGGGAAATCTATCAGCGCAGTTGCGCCATCATCCGGCGCGAATTCGAGCGCGCGCTTGGCGGCGAGGCGCCCGACAAGGCGGCGCTGGCACGCGCCTGCTATCCCTATGTCGGCATCTCGATCGGGCCGGACGACATGCAGACCGACGCGCAGCTGTCCTACGGCGCGCTGTTCGATCCCGGCCATTACGGAACGACGGTCACGCGGCCCGACCTGTTCGGCGACTATTACACCGCGCAGATCGGACATCTGATCGCCAACCACGACAAGCCGGTGCTGGTCGGCCTGTCCGACCGGCGCATCCCCCTGCCCTTCGTGGTCGAGGAAGCGACCGCCGGCGTGCGGCGTTCGCAGATCCACGCGCTGCAGCGCGACTTTCTGTTGCCCGATCTGTCGCGCATCGACGACGCCATAGCCAACAACACCCACGTCACACCGGCGGACCAACCCTTTCCACTGGCGCTGTTCACCGCCGAGCGCGTGGACTTCTCGCTGCACCGGCTGGCGCACTACACAGCGACTGAAGCCGAACACTTCCAGCGCTTCGTCTTCTTCACCAACTATCAGCGCTATGTCGACGAGTTCATCGAGTACGGCCGGCGACAGGTCGCCGAAGGCGAGGCGTACGAACTGCTGGTCGAGCCCGGGCCGGTCGTCACCCCGAACCCTAAACTGACCAATGCGCCGGCGAGCGGCGAAGCGCTGAAGAGCCTGCCGCAGATGCCGGCCTATCACCTGACGCGCAAGGACCGCCAGGGCATCACGCTGATCAACATCGGCGTCGGCCCGTCGAACGCCAAGACGATCACCGACCATGTCGCGGTGCTGCGGCCGCACGCGTGGCTGATGCTGGGCCATTGCGCCGGCCTGCGCCGCACCCAGCGGCTCGGCGATTACGTCCTCGCCCACGCCTATGTGCGCGAGGACCACGTGCTGGACCAGGACCTGCCGCACTGGGTGCCGGTGCCGCCGATCGCCGAGGTCCAGGTCGCGCTGCAGGAAGCAGTGTCACGCGTCACCGGGCTCAAGGGCCAGGCGCTCAAGACCAGCATGCGCACCGGCACGGTGGCGACCACCGACAACAGGAACTGGGAACTGCGCTTCGACGAGTTGTTCCAGCGCCTGAGCCAGGCGCGCACCATCGCGGTCGACATGGAGTCCGCCACCATCGCCGGCAACGGGTTCCGCTTCCGCGTGCCCTACGGCACGCTGCTGGTCGTGTCGGACAAGCCGATCCACGGCGAGATCAAGCTGCGTGGCATGGCCAATGTCGTCTACCGCGAGCGTATCAGCCAGCACCTCGAGATCGGCATGGAGGCCGTGCGCATCCTGCGCGAGGGCGGCGTGCAGCAACTCCATTCGCGCAAGCTGCGCTCCTTCGACGAACCGGCCTTCCGATGATGACCTTGAACCGATGAAGATCACCCAGGACCTTATCGATCAATACGAACGCGACGGCTATCTCGTGCTCGAACGCTTCGCCGATGCGGATGCGTGCGACCGCCTAGTCGCGCGGGCCAACGAGATCGCCGCCGACTTCGATCATCGCGACGCGCCCGCGTTTCTCGCGCACGAAGGTTCGGTGAACAACGCGAACTATTTCCTCAACTCGGGCGACAAAGTGCGCTGTTTCCTCGAAGAGGAAGCGCTCGACGAACAGCGCAACCTGCGCCAGCCGATCGAGCTGTCGATCAACAAGATCGGTCACGCGCTGCACGACCTCGACGACGTGTTCGACGCATTCTCGCGCAGCGACGCGGTCTGTGACCTCGTACATAGGCTGCCGTTGCGCGACCCCAGGGCGCTGCAGAGCATGTATATCTTCAAGCAGCCCCACATCGGCGGCGAGGTCACCTATCACCAGGACGCGACGTACCTCTATACCGAACCGTCGAGCGTGATCGGGCTGTGGTGGGCGATGGAGGACGCGACCAGGGAAAACGGCTGCCTGTGGGCCTGGCCGGGCGGCCATCACCAGG
The DNA here is from genome assembly GCA_038148335.1 of Alphaproteobacteria bacterium. GTDB lineage: Bacteria > Pseudomonadota > Alphaproteobacteria > SHVP01 > SHVP01 > CALJDF01. The sequence continues at coordinate 21,103 of JAYQVF010000005.1, forward strand.
ACGTCAAGTTGCACATGATGCGCGAGGCCGACGACCGCGTCTGGTACGACATTCACGACCGCACGCCGTGGGACCCCGAGAAGTTCGTTCCCCTGGAAGTGCCGCGCGGCACGCTGGTCCTGCTGCACGGCAACCTTCCCCACGGCAGCGCGCCGAACCGCTCGGCAGCGTCGCGCCACGCTTACGCGCTCCACATCATCGACGGCGCCTGCGCCTATCCCGAGAGCAACTGGCTGCGGCGCGGTCCGGACATGCCGTTGCGCGGATTCGCCTGACTTTCCCCTAGGTCAAGACTGCGCGCGGGTGTGGATAACTCCCGAAAGGTGCTGTTTGCCCCTTGGGCGGTCCGCTAAGGTGGCGGGTGGAATCACACAAGGTAGGGAGGTCGTTTCATGAAACGCCTATTGCTTTCCGGGCTGGCAGCCGCCGGCCTCGTCGTTGCCGTGTCGTCGGCAAACGCCGCAGACTTTTCGCCGGCCGTCGTCTTCGACATGGGCGGCAAGTTCGACAAGTCTTTCAACCAGGCCGCCTTCGACGGCGCTGAACGCTTCAAGAAAGAAACCGGCATCACCTACCGCGAGTTCGAGGTCACCGCCCCGGCACAGCGCGAACAGGCGATCCGCAACATGGCGCGCCGCGGCGCGAACATCGTGGTCGGCATCGGCTTCGCGCAGGCCGACGCGATCAAGAAGGTCGCCGAAGAATTCCCGAACACCAACTTCGCGATCATCGACATGGTCGTCGATCTGCCGAACGTGCGTTCGGTGGTGTTCAAGGAACATGAGGGCTCGTTCCTCGTCGGCATGGCCGCCGCCATGGCGTCCAAGACGGGCAAGGTCGGCTTCGTCGGCGGCATGGACATTCCGCTGATCCGCAACTTCGCGGCCGGCTATGTCGAAGGCGCGAAGTACGTGAACCCGAACATCGAGGTGTTCCAGAACATGACCGGCACGACGCCGGCCGCGTGGAACGATCCCGGCAAGGGCGCCGAGCTCGCGCGCAGCCAGTTCGGCCGCGGCGCCGACGTGATCTACGCAGCCGCCGGCGGCACCGGCGTCGGCGTCTATCAGGCCGCCAAGGACGAGGGCAAGCTCGCCATCGGCGTCGACTCGAACCAGAACTACATCCATCCGGGCACGATGCTGACCTCAATGCTGAAGCGGGTCGACGTGGCCGTGCACGACGCGTTCGAGGATGCCAAGAACGGCAAGTTCACCGCCGGCATCCAGGCGCTCGGCGTCGCCGAGGAAGGCGTGGGCTGGGCGCTCGACGAGCACAACCGCGGCCTGATTACGGCCGACATGGAAGCCAAGATCGAACAGGCCCGCCAGGACATCATCTCGGGCAAGATCAAGGTCGAAGGCTACAAGGGCAGCTGAGCCCAAGCCTGACCTAGCAGTTCCAGGGCCGGCGGCGGTACGTCGAACGGAGGGGTACGTCTCGTGACCACGAAGGAAACGGACGCCGCCTCGCCGCCCGGCGCACAGCCGCCGGCCCTCGAATTGCGCGGGATCGACAAGTGGTTCGGTCCCGTTCATGCGAACAACAAGATTTCGTTCGCGGTGCCCAAGGGCACCATCCACGGCATTATCGGCGAAAACGGCGCCGGCAAGTCGACGCTGATGAGCATCGTCTACGGCTACTACCAAGCCGACGCCGGCGACATTCTCGTCAACGGCACGCCCGTGAAGATCACGGGGCCGCAGAATGCGCTCGCCCGGGGAATTGGCATGGTGCACCAGCACTTCATGCTGGTGGAGCCGTTTACCGTGCTGGAGAACGTGGTGCTCGGCGTCGAGGGCGGCCGGCTGCTCGCGCCCAGTCTCGAGCACGCCCGCGGCGAACTCGAACGTCTCGAACGCGACTATGCGCTCGAGGTCGACCCCGATGCGGTTGTCGAGACACTCCCGGTCGGAATCCGCCAGCGGGTCGAAATCCTCAAGGCGCTGTACCGCGGTGCCGACATCCTCATTCTCGACGAGCCGACCGGCGTGCTGACGCCGCAGGAGGTCGACCAGTTGTTCGACATCCTTCGCGCCCTGCGCGACCAAGGCAAGACCGTCATCCTCATCACGCACAAGCTACGCGAGATCATGTCGCTGACCGACAACGTGACGGTCATGCGCCAGGGCGAGGTCGTCGCCAACGTGAAGACCGCCGAGACGTCGCGCGAACAGCTTGCCGAACTGATGGTCGGCCGCTCGGTCCTGCTGCGGGTCGAAAAGACGCCGGCACAGCCGGGCGACACCGTGTTGTCGGTGCAGAACCTTTCGGTGCGCGACGGTCAGGGCGTGCGGCGCGTCAAGGGCGTGTCGTTCTACGTGCGCGCAGGCGAGATCGTCGGCATTGCCGGCGTCGCGGGCAACGGCCAGTCGGAACTTCTGGAGGCGCTGGCCGGTATCCGCCCGATCGAGGACGGCCTGATCCGCTTCAAGGGCGAGGAAATCACCGCGGCCCATATGCGCGACGCGCGCCGCATGCGCGAACTGGGCATGGGACACGTGCCGGAGGATCGCCAGCGCATGGGCCTCGTCGTGTCGTTCCTGGCCAACGAAAGCTCGATCCTCGGCCACCACTACGACCCGAAATACACCGGCCCGATCCTGATGAAACAGGGCGCGATCCTGCAGGACGTGTCGGAGAAGATGGACCGTTTCGACGTGCGGCCGTCGAACCCGCTGCTGCGCACCTCGTCGTTCTCCGGCGGCAACCAGCAGAAGATCGTGCTGGTGCGCGAGATGGACCAGAACCCCGACCTTCTGCTGGTCGGCCAGCCGACGCGCGGCGTCGACATCGGCGCGATCGAGTTCATCCACAAGCGCCTGATCGCGATGCGCGACGCCGGTAAGGCGATCCTGCTGGTCTCGGTCGAACTCGACGAAATCCTGTCGCTGTCGGACCGTATCATCGTGATGTTCGACGGCGGGATCGTCGGCGAGGTCGCCCAGGCCGACGCCGACGAACGCATGCTCGGCCTGATGATGGCCGGCGAACGGCTGGACAGCGCGGCATGAGCGTCATCGCACCCCCGACCCAGGCGCCGCGCTGGGTCACCCATGTCCTGGTGCCGGTCTCCAACCTGATCGTCGCCTTTTTCATCGCCGGCATCATCATCGCCGTCATCGGCGAGGACCCATTCGAGGCGATGCGCCTTCTGGTGGTGGGGGCGTTCGGCGCCCCCGACCTGATCGGCTTTACGCTGTACTACACGACCAACTTCATCTTCACCGGGCTCGCGGTTTCCATCGCCTTTCACTGCGGCCTGTTCAACATCGGCGGCGAGGGACAGGCCTATATCGGCGGGCTCGGCGTCGGCCTCGTCGGCCTGGCGCTCGGCGGCTGGCCGGCCCCGATCGTGATCATCGTCGCGATCATGGCCTCCATGCTGTTCGGCGCAGCCTGGGCATTCATTCCGGGCTATCTGCAGGCCAAGCGCGGCAGCCATGTCGTCATCACGACGATCATGTTCAATTTTCTGGCCTCGGCGCTGATGACCTATCTGCTGGTCGAGGTCCTGATCGAATCGGGCCAGCAGGCGCCGCAGAGCCGCGAACTGGCGGAGAACGCCTGGCTGCCGTTCATGCACGACATCTTCGGCGCGCTCGGCATGGAGATCGGCCAGTCATCGCTCAACCTGTCCTTCGTGATCGCGCTGATCGCCGCATTCCTCGTCTGGGTGTTCATGTGGCATACGCGCTGGGGCTACGAGATACGCACCGTCGGCGCGAACCAGGCGGCGGCGATCTATGCCGGCATCTCGCCGTCGCGGAACATCGTTCTGGCGATGCTTATTTCGGGCGGACTCGCCGGCATGGTCGGGATCAACGAGATCGCCGGCGTCCACCACAAGCTCATCCTCGACTTTCCCGCAGGCTTCGGCTTCGTCGGCATCGCTGTCGCGCTGATGGGGCGCAACCATCCGCTCGGCATCTTCTTCGCGTCGCTGCTGTTCGGGATGCTCTATCAGGGGGGCTCGGAACTGAGCTTCGACATCCCGACGATCACGCGCGACATGGTCGTCGTCATCCAGGGTCTGGTGATTCTGTTCTCCGGGGCGATGGAGCACGTCTTCCGGCCCCACATCGTCCGCGCCTATCTGCGGCTGTCCGGCGGCCGTAGCGCAGCGGCCCCGGCGGAGTAGGACGATGGAAGAATTCTTCACCATGCTGGTGCTGATGCTCGACGCGACGCTGCGCGTGGCGACGCCGCTGATCCTGGCGGCATTGGCCGGGCTGTTCGCCGAGCGCTCCGGCGTGGTCGACATCGCGCTGGAGGGCAAACTGCTAGGCGCCGCCTTCGCAGCGGCGACGGTCGCGGCCGTGTCGAACTCGGCCTGGCTGGGGCTCGGCGCCGGGATCGGATTCTCCGTCGCGCTCGCCATGGTGCACGGCTATGCCTGCATCACCCACAAGGGCGACCAGGTCGTCTCCGGCATGGCGATCAACATCCTCGTGGCCGGGCTCGGCCCGACGCTGGCGCTTGCCTGGTTCCACCAGGGCGGCCAGACGCCCCGGGTCGAGGGTTCGGGCCGGTTCCATCCTTGGAACTGGCCATTCGCCGAAACGCTCGAGGATGTGCCGGTGATCGGCGCCCTCTATTCCGAGATCATCTCGGGCCACAACATGTTCGTCTATCTCGCGCTTATCGCGGTGCCGATCACGGCATGGGTGGTCTACAAGACGCGCTTCGGCCTGCGGCTGCGCGCGGTAGGCGAAAGCCCCGAAGCGGTCGACACCGCCGGCATCTCGGTCAGCGCGATGCGCTTCCAGGCGCTGATCGTCACCGGCGTCCTGTGCGGCATGGGCGGCACCTATCTGTCGATCGCGCAGAACGCGGGCTTCCTGCGCAACATGTCGGCGGGCCAGGGCTTCATCGCGCTGGCGGCGCTGATCTTCGGCAAGTGGCGGCCGTGGCCGACGATGTTCGCGTGCTTCCTGTTCGCCTTCACCGACGCGGTGCAGACCCGTCTGCAGGGCGTCGACATCCCCGGCATCGGGATCATCCCGGTCCAGTTCATCCAGGCCCTGCCCTTCGCCCTGACCGTCATCCTGCTCGCCGGGTTCGTCGGCAAGGCCGTGGCGCCGCGCGCGAGCGGCCTCCCCTACATCAAGGAACGATGAGCACCCTCGACGACATGATCGACCAGGCGCGCGCGGTGCGCGACCGCGCCTACGCGCCCTACTCCAACTTCCACGTCGGCGCCTGCCTGCGCACGAAAAGCGGCAAGCTCTACGCCGGGGCCAACGTGGAGAATGCCGCCTACCCGCAAGGGCAATGCGCCGAAGCCTCCGCGATCGGCGCTATGGTCGCGGGCGGCGACACCGAGATCGTCGAGGTCGTCGTGATCGGCGGCGGCGACGGGTTATGCACGCCCTGCGGCGGCTGCCGCCAGCGCCTCAACGAGTTCGCCAACGCCGACACGCCGGTGCACGTCTGCGGGCCCGAGGGCCTGCGCAAGACCTTCACGCTCGGCGAACTGCTGCCCGGCGCCTTCGGCCCACGCAATCTGGATCAGGACCCGACGGCAAAATGAACAGCACCTGTCAGCCGAGCGACACCTCCACCCCATGCGCAGCAGGGGGAGGCAGCGCCCCGTCAGCGGTGTGGAGGGGATTCGTTGTGCCCGACAGGACTGCGCGGCGGCACGGCATGGGTGTTGCGTTGCCGCCCCCCTCCTCGGTCCTCCCCCTCCGCTCCGCGCAGGGGGAGGAGGAAGAAGTGCCGCATCTCTCCGGGCCGGACTCATTGATCTCCGGCGGACGCCGTCCATGACCGCCGACGCGTACAAGGCGGCGGAAGTCGTGCGCCAAAGGATCGGCGATACCAAGCCGCGGGTCGGCATCATCCTCGGCAGCGGCCTCGGCGACCTGGGCCGCCGCATCGAGAACGCGACGACGATCTCCTATCGCGACCTGCCCGGCTTTCCGCTACCGGGCGTCGAGGGTCACGCCGGCAACCTGCTGGTCGGCACGCTGGGCGGCGTGACGGTGGCGTGCCTGCAGGGCCGCGCGCATTCCTACGAGGGCGATCTCAAGGCGATGGTGACGCCGGTGCGCACGCTGAAGCTGATCGGCTGCGACATCCTGTTCGCGACCAATGCCGCGGGCTGTCTCGTCGCCGACCGGGCGCCCGGCAGCCTGATGGCGATCTCCGATCACATCAACCTGCAGCCCGGCAACCCGCTGACCGGACCGAACGACGACGACTTCGGCCCGCGCTTTCCCAGTATGGTCGACGCCTACGATCCAACGCTGCGCGCGCTGCTGCTGCAGACCGCGCGGGGCCTCGGCATCACGCTCTACGAAGGGGTCTATGCCGGCTATCTCGGCCCCAACTTCGAGACGCCGGCCGAGATCCGCGCGTTCCGCACCCTGGGCGCCGACGCCGTCGGCATGTCGACGGTGCCCGAGGTGCTGATCGCGCGGCACTGCGGCCTGCGCGTCGCCGCCGTCTCGGTCCTGACCAACCTCGCCGCCGGCATGAGCGATACGCCGCTGACGCACGACCAGACCCTGCACTTCGCGGACTTGGCTGCGAAGGACCTGGTCCGGCTGGTCACCGCGTTTCTCGGCCGCCTTTAGCAGCGTTCAGCGTCGACGACGTTTTTCCCGCACGACTTCCCTGACCATCTTGCCAAAGGCCTTCTCGCGCGAGCGACGCTCGTGCAGGGCCTCGCGGTTGTAAGCCTCCTCTGCCACGAGCTTGCGCCAACGGGCAAGGCGGTCGGGATCGAGGTCGCCCGACCGGATCGCGGCCTGCACCGCGCAGCCCGGGTCGTCCGCGTGGCGGCAGTCCGTGAAGCGGCAAGACTTGGCCAACGTGGCGACGTCCGCGAAGACGCTGTCGATGCCGTCGCGCACGTCGGCGAGTTGCAGTTCGCGCATACCCGGCGTGTCGAGCAGCCAACCGCCAGCGGGCAAGCGATGGAGCTCTCGCGCGGTCGTCGTATGGCGTCCCTTGGCGTCGTCCTCCCGGATTCCCTGCGTGGCGATCGCAGCGCCTGTCATCGTGTTGACGAGAGTCGATTTACCGACGCCGGACGAACCAACCAAGGCGACGGTCTGCCCCTGCCCGCACCACGAGGCCAACCGTGAAACATCGGCCGGATCGCGCGCATCGATGGTCTCGACCAGCAAGCCGGGCGATAGCCGCGCAGCCTCCGTTGCGAGCGCCGACGCATCGTCGCCGAGATCTGCCTTGGTGAGCACAACGACCGGCATGACCCCGGCTTCGCTCGCCAGCGACAGGTAGCGCTCGATCCGTGCAGGATTGAAATCCTGGTTGCACGAGGAAACGACGAACAACGTGTCGACGTTGGCGGCGATCAGCTGGATACGCCTTCCCGTGCCTGCGGCGCGGCGTTTGAACACGCTGAAACGTTCCAGACGGCGCAACGGTCTGTGCGCCTTCACATCGATCAACAGCCAGTCGCCGACGGTCGGTGCCGACTCTTCGTCGTTTTCGGCGGTTCTTGGCGGCGTCACCGTCTCGTCGACGCCGTCGCCAAGAACCTGCAATGCATCGCGATGAACCGCCATGACGCGTACGGGGATCGTCGTCTCCAGTTCATCGGCTTCGAGTTGGGAGCTGAAATAGGGGCGCCAGCCGAGTTCGGCCAGCTTTCGTTCATATGGTGTCATCGGTCTCGCTCAATGGTGTGCCTGCTGCGCAGGCATGGCTACGGCGCACCCGTTCGCGAGAACGGACGGCGCGGAAGACCGGCGGTATCCGATTCAGGCTGCGGCAGACTCGCCACCGCGTTCATTGCCTTACGAGCGGGCTTCCCCGGTCGAGCGAGACACAATCGCGTACATAGGAACCTCTGGGCCCAAGACGGGCTTAGGAAACCTAGCCCGGACGCGAGAAATGCTCAATCGGCGGGATTGTCGATCCACGCCCTCACGGGCGCCCGGCCTGTGAGACCCGCGGGCTCAATCCACAGCAAGAAACTGGCTCTCATCCCAAGTCCCCATTTACCCCCGACTCGGAACCTTTCGCGGTTCCTGTCAGAATGGCTCCCGGAGAGGGAACAGCATGAGCCACAACGTCACCCCGATGCCGGGCGCGAAAGCGGCGCCGGCGCCGCACGCCGCTCGCAATCCGGGTTGCGCGCTCGAACTCGACTGGCTGCGCGACGTGCGCGTCAACCGCAGCGCCGCCGAACGCCGGGCGGCGACGATCCCGACCCGGCGCAGCGTCAAGAAGAACTACCAGGCGGCGTGGCTGTTGAAGGCGATCACCACAATCGACCTGACGACGCTGGCGGGCGACGATACGCCGGCCAAGGTCCAGCGCCTGTGCGCAAAGGCGCGCCAGCCGGTGCGCGGCGATCTTCTCAAGGCGCTCGGCATGGCCGACCGCGGCATCAAGGTCGGCGCGGTGTGCGTTTATCACGCGATGCTGGAGCCGGCTTTGCGGGCGCTGGAGGGTAGCGGCATTCCGGTGGCGGCGGTCTCCGCCGGCTTTCCCGCCGGGCTGTCGCCGCTGAAACAGCGCATCGCCGAGGTCGAGGAGTCGGTCGCGGCCGGCGCCACCGAAATCGACATCGTCATCACCCGCGCCCATGTGCTGACCGGCAACTGGCAGGCGCTCTATGACGAGGTCCGTGCCTTCCGCGACGCCTGCGGCGATGCGCACCTGAAATCGATCATCGCTACCGGCGACCTGTCGACCCTGCGCAACGTCGCGAAGGCGAGCATGGTCTGCATGATGGCGGGCAGCGACTTCATCAAGACCTCGACCGGCAAGGAAGCGACCAACGCCACGCTGCCGGTGAGTCTCGTCATGGTGCGTTGCATCCGCGACTATGTGGAAAAGACCGGCCACCGCGTCGGCTTCAAGGCCGCCGGCGGCATCAGCACCGCCAAGGCGGCGCTCGGCTATCTCAGCCTGATGAAGGAAGAACTTGGCAACGCCTGGGTGCAGCCCGACCTGTTCCGCATCGGCGCGTCGAGCCTGCTCGCCGATATCGAACGCCAGCTGGAGCATCACGTGACCGGCGCCTACTCTGCCTTCAACCGCCATCCGGTGTCGTAGATGACCGTCGCCGAAATCTTCGATTCGCTCGACTACGGCCCCGCGCCGGAAGCCGCCGACGTCGCCAATGCCTGGCTCGACGCGCGCGGCCGTCAAACGCAGCTGTTCATCGCCAACGATTGGCGCGCGCCGTCGGACGGCAAGCATTTCGACTCGATCAACCCGTCGACCGGAAAACCGCTCGCCCGGATCGCGCAGGCCTCGACCGCGGACGTCGATGCGGCGGTCGCAGCCGCCCGCGCGGCGCAGCCTGGCTGGGCAGAGCTCGGCGGCCGCGGGCGCGCGCGGCATCTCTATGCGCTGGCCCGCATGGTGCAGAAGCACGCGCGCCTGTTCGCCGTGCTCGAAACCATGGACAACGGCAAGCCGATTCGCGAGACCCGCGACATCGATATCCCCCTGGTAGCGCGGCACTTCTATCACCACGCCGGCTGGGCGCAGCTGATCGACAGCGAATTTCCGGACCACGAGCCGGTCGGCGTTGTCGGGCAGATCATTCCCTGGAACTTCCCGCTGCTGATGCTGGCGTGGAAGGTGGCGCCGGCGCTCGCCGCGGGCAACACGGTGGTGCTGAAACCGGCCGAATTCACCAGCCTGACGGCGGTGCTGTTCGCAGACCTGTGCGTCGACGCCGGCCTGCCGCCGGGAGTCGTCAACATCGTCACGGGCGACGGCAAGGTCGGCGAGGCGATCGTCACCCACGGCGACGTCGACAAGATCGCCTTCACCGGCTCGACCGAGGTCGGCCGCCTGATCCGCGAAGCGACGGCGGGCTCGGGCAAGGACCTGACGCTCGAACTCGGCGGCAAGTCGCCGTTCATCGTTTTCGAGGACGCCGACCTGGACGGCGCCGTCGAGGGCGTCGTCGACGCGATCTGGTTCAACCAGGGCCAGGTGTGCTGCGCCGGCTCGCGCCTGCTGATGCAGGAGAGCATCGCCGAGACGCTGATCGCGAAGCTGAAGGCGCGCATGCAGACGTTGCGGGTCGGCGATCCTCTGGACAAGTCGATCGACATCGGCGCCATCGTCGCGCCGGTGCAGCTCGAAAAGATCGCGGCGCTGGTGCAAAAGGGCGCGGCCGAAGGCGCGACGCTGTGGCAGCCGGACTGGGCACGGCCCAAGGAGGGCTTCTTCTATCCGCCGACGTTGCTGACCGACGTCGGCCCGGCCTCGACGGTGGCGCAGGAAGAGATTTTCGGCCCTGTCCTGACCGCGATGCCGTTCCGCACGCCGTCCGACGCCGTCGCGCTCGCCAACGACACGCGCTACGGGCTCGCCGCCAGCGTGTGGACCGAGAACGTCAATCTCGCGCTCGACATCGCGCCGGCGCTGAAGTGCGGCGTGGTGTGGATCAACTCCACCAACCTGTTCGACGCGGCGGCGGGCTTCGGTGGGTACCGCGAATCGGGCTTCGGGCGTGAGGGCGGCCGCGAAGGCATGTACGCCTACCTCAAGCCCACGTTCCTCAAGAAGCTCAAGCCTGTTGTTGCGCCGGCGACAGCTTCGCCGGTAGTCCCGGCGGGCGCGGCGCCGGCGGGAGGCGGCATCGACCGGACGCCCAAGCTCTACATCGGCGGCAAGCAAACGCGACCCGACTCCGGTTACACGCGGCCCGTGCTCGGCGCCGGCGGCAAGCTGGTCGGCGAGGTCGGCGACGGCAACCGCAAGGACATCCGCGAGGCCGTCGAAGCGGCGCGCAAGGCCGAGGGCTGGTCGAAGGCGACGGCGCACAACCGCGCGCAGGTGATGTACTACATCGCCGAGAACCTCGAGGCGCGCGCCGCCGAGTTCCGCGACCGCCTGGCCCTGGCGCCCGGCGTGAGCAAACGCGACGCCGGGCGCGAGGTCGAGGCCAGCATCCAACGCCTGTTCACCTACGCCGCCTGGGCCGACAAGTACGACGGCCGGGTGCACGCAACGCCGCTGCGCAACGTCACGGTGGCGATGAACGAACCGCTCGGCGTGATGGGCGTGATCTGCCCCGACGAGGCGCCGCTGCTCGGCTTCGTGTCGCTGGTGGCGCCGCCGCTCGCCATGGGCAACCGGGTTGTCGCAGTCCCCTCAGCCGCCTACCCGCTGGCGGCAACCGACCTGTACCAGGTGTTCGACACCTCCGACGTGCCCGGCGGCAGCGTCAACATCGTGACCGGCGAGAGCGACACGCTGGCCAAGGTACTCGCCGACCACAACGAGGTCGACGCCGTCTGGTATTTTGGCGCCGCCAACGGCGCGGCTGTCGAGAAGGCCTCGGCCGGCAACATGAAACAGACATGGGTCGCGGGCGGAAAGGCCCGGGACTGGCTGAACAGTCTTCAGGCTGAAGGTGAAGAGTTCCTTCGTAAGTGCACGCAAATAAAGAATATTTGGATTCCCTATGGGGAATGAACCGCGCCGCTGATGGCTGAGTTTTTTCCCCAGGAGCTGATCCGCCGCAAGCGCGACGGCGGCGCGCTGAGCAACGAGGAAATCGCCTTCCTGGTGCGCGGGCTGACCGACGGCAGTCTGTCTGAAGGCCAGGCGGCGGCCTTCGCCATGGCGGTGTTCTTCCAGGGCATGACGATGGACGAACGCGTCGCGCTGACGCTGGCGATGCGCGTTTCCGGCGCGGTGGTCGACTGGTCGGGCGTCGCCCTGCCCGGCCCGGCACTGGACAAGCATTCGACCGGCGGCGTCGGCGACAAGGTGAGCCTGATTCTCGGCCCGGTCATCGCCGCCTGCGGCGGCGCGGTGCCGATGATCTCGGGCCGCGGCCTCGGCCATACCGGCGGCACGCTCGACAAGCTCGATTCGATTCCGGGCTATGCGACGCAGCCCGACCTTGCGCGGTTTCGCCGGGTCGTCACCGAGACCGGCTGCGCCATCATCGGCCAGACCGCGGATCTTGCGCCGGCCGACGGCCGGCTCTACGCGATCCGCGACGTCACCGCGACCGTCGAGTCGATCCCGCTGATCACCGCCTCGATCCTGTCGAAGAAACTCGCTGCCGGGCTCGATGGCCTGGTCATGGACGTGAAGACCGGCAACGGCGCCTTCGCCGCCGAAGAAGCGATGGCGCGCGAACTGGCCGAGAGCATCGTCAGCGTCGCCAACGGCGCGGGCCTGCCCTGTGTCGGCCTGATCACCGGCATGGACCAGGTCCTGGGGCGGACGGCCGGCAATGCTCTCGAGGTGCGCGAGTCGATCGACCACCTGACCGGCGCATTCCGCGACGAGCGCCTGCACGAGGTGACGATGGCGTTGTGCGCCGAACTGCTGGTCATCGGCAATCTGGCCAAAGACACCGCGGAGGGTCGCAAGCGTGCCGAGGCCGCTCTCAACACGGGCGCCGCGGCCGAGAAGTTCGGGGCGATGTGCGCCGGTCTCGGCGGGCCCGCCGACATCATGGAGGCGCCCGACAGGCACCTCCCCGAAGCGCCGGTGCAGCTTGCAGTCGGCCCGGCACACAACGGTATTGTGAGCGCCATGGACACGCGCCGGCTGGGCCTTGCGGTCATGGAACTGGGCGGCGGGCGCCGCCGCGCCGACGACACCATCGACTATGCCGTGGGCCTCGACGGCGTCGCCGGGATCGGCGAGTCGGTCGGCCCCGACCGGCCGCTATGCATCGTCCATGCCCGCACCATCGACGACGCCGAACGGGTGAGCGACCTGATCCGCCAGGCGATCGACGTCGCCGACGCCGCCCCGGCGCCCGGCGCCATCGTCAAGGCAAGGATCGCCGCATGATCCCCAAGGCCGAACTGCACGTGCATCTCGAAGGCACGGCGCCGCCCGCGCTCGTCCACCGCCTCGCCGAACGCAACGGAATGGGCCTGCCCGCAGACATGTTTCGCGACGACGGCGAATTCCACTGGACGGACTTCGTGCACTTCCTCGAGGTCTACGACGCCGCCTCGAGCGTCATCCGCACGCCCGAGGACTACCGCGACGTGACCTACGAATACCTGGCGGCGTGTGCGGCCGAAGGCGCGGTCTACGTCGAGGTGATGTCCTCGCCCGACCACGCGGCTGCGGCCGGCATGTCCTACACCGACCACCTCGATGGCATCGTCGCCGGCATCGCCGACGCGGAGCGCGACGCCGGGATCGTCGGCCGCCTGATCGTCACCTGCGTGCGGCACTTCGGCGTGGACCGCGCGGTCGAGGTCGCGCGGCAGGTCGTCTCCCATCCGCACGAGTACGTCGTCGGTTTCGGCATGGGCGGCGACGAGGCGGCCTGGCCGCCGGGCCAGTTCGCCGAAGCCTTCCACTACGCCGCGGCGAGCGGCCTGCCCTGCACCGTCCATGCCGGCGAATGGGCCGGTCCCGAAGGCATCCGCGAGGCGCTGGCGAAACTGCCGGTGACGCGGCTCGGCCACGGGGTACGGGCGATCGAGGATCCGGCCCTGGTCGATCAACTGGCAACGAGCGCCGTCACGCTCGAGGTCTGTCCCGGCAGCAACGTTGCGACCGGCATCTACCCCAGCCTCGAGGCGCACCCGATTCGCAGGCTTGCCGAGGCGGGCGTGCGGGTGACGGTGAATTCCGACGACCCGCCCTATTTCGCAACGTGGATCGGGCGGGAATACGACAACCTCGCCGCGGTTGGGTTCAGCCGCGAGGAACTGGTCGGCTATACCCGCAACGCCATCGAGGCGTCGTTTGCCGACGCCACCACCAGGGCGCGACTGCTCGCCCTGCCGGCGCTTGCGTGAGCCGCGACCCGGCGGCTAGGTAGTGGCCATGGGGGCGCGCGTCAGGGTCAAGATCTGCTGCATTTCCAGCATCGAGGAGGCGCGGCTGGCGGTGCGCCATGGCGCCGACGCGCTCGGCCTGGTCTCGCACATGCCAAGCGGTCCGGGCGTGATCGGCGACGACCTGATCCGCGACATCGCCGCCCATGTCCCGCCGCCGGTCGCGACTTTCCTGCTGACCAGCCGCAACGATGTCGACGCCATCGTCGAACAGCAACGGCATTGCCGGGTGACCACGCTGCAGCTCGTCGATGCGCTCGCCGAAGGCAGCCACGCCAGGCTGCGCAGGGCGCTGCCAGGCATCGGCATCGTCCAGGTCATCCATGTGCGCGGTCCGGAAGCGATCGAGGAAGCACGGGCTTGCGCCGAACACGTCGATGCGCTTTTGCTCGATTCGGGCAATCCGAATCTTGCGGTCAAGGAACTTGGCGGCACCGGCCGGACGCACAACTGGGACATCTCGCGCAAGCTGGTCGACTCGGTCCCGGTGCCGGTGTTTCTCGCCGGCGGCCTGAAACCGGGCAATGTCGGCGATGCCATCGCGCGCGTCCGCCCCTTCGGCCTCGACCTGTGCTCGGGCGTGCGCACCGACGACAAACTGGACGAGGCCAAGCTCCACGCCTTCATGCAGGCGGTGCGCGGGGCGGCCTGATGGGCCTCGTCACCGAAATCGCCAAACGCCCCTGGGCCCGCGCGGCCGTCAGCCGCATCGGCGCGGGCTACATCCGGTTCGTCCGCGCCTCGGGTACCTGGCGGGTCGAGAACCAGGAGACGCCGCAGGCGTTCTGGGACCGCCGGGAACCCTTCATCGGCGCGTTCTGGCATGCGCGGCTGCTGATGATGCCGACGAACTGGCGGCGCGACGTGAAGATGAACATGCTCATCGCCGCCCGCGGTGCCGACACCGAGCTGATCGTCGACATCATTGCGCATTTCGACCAGGCGTCGATCCGCGGCTCTGCCCTGCACGGCGGCCACGACGCGACGCGCGACATGATCCGCGTCCTGCGCCAGGGCGAATACACCGCCATCACGCCGGACGGGCCCCACGGACCGCCGATGCGCGCCAAGCGCGGGATCATCGACCTGGCGCGGCTCGCGCAAGTGCCGATCCTGCCCACCTCCTACGGCGCGAGGCCGCGGCGGCGGATGCGGGGCTGGGACCGCACCGTCATCCCCTACCCGTTCGGCCGCGGCGTCATCACGTGGGGCGCGCCGATCCACGTGCCGCGAGACGCCGACGAGGACACGATCGAAGCCAAGCGCCGCGATCTCGAGCAGAACCTGATTCGCCTCACCGTCGAGGCCGACCGGCTGTGCGGTGTGGCCGACGCTGACGAAGAGGCGATGCTGCAGGAAAGCCCCGAGGGGGCCGGCGGAGGCACGACCTGACAACGACGAGGCCGGTCAGCGTCGGGGTGCTCGTCAACCTCGAGTTCGACGCGCTGGCGAGCGGGCACGTCAACGTGTGGAAGAGCTACGCGCGCGCGGCGGCGAACCGCGACGATGTGGATTTGACGGTGTATTTCCTCGGGCCGCGGCAGACCATCGAGGTCGCCCCCAACGTGCGCTACGAGGTGGTGCCCGGCACGGCCAGCACGCGCGCCCTGCGGCTGCGTCAGGGCGGCGGCCATGCGGACATCGGGTTCTACAACCGGCGCCTCGCCCGACTGCTGGAACGCCACGACGTCATCCACACCACCGACTTCTTCTGCTTCGGCGCGACCGGCCGGCGGGTCGCCAAACGGCGGGGCAAGCCGTTCGTCTATTCGGTCCATACACTGCAGCCGGAGTTCAGCAGAATCTATTGGCCCGAGATATCGGAGGGCATTTTTAGTCAGATACTTACAAGGTATTTCTTAATCAAGATTCTTAGGACACACGATCTCATCCACTGGTTCCTGACGCGCGGCCTCAAAAGCCTGCTGCGCGCTGCCGACGCCGTGATGACGTTCCATCCCGGCAATCTGCCACCCGGTGCCGGGGTGCCTGCCGAATGGCGGTTTCCCCTGCGCCGCGGCAGCGATCTGGCCGCCTTCCGCCCCGACCTGCGCAACCCCGACGCCCTGCGCCAACGCTTCGGCATCCCTGCGGACCGGCAGGTCGTCCTGTTCGTGGGCCGGCTCGACGAAACGAAGAGCGCGCGCCTTGTCGCCGACGCTCTCAAGCTGCTCGCGGACAGGGGCGCCCCCGTCCACGGCCTGTTCGTCGGCCGGGGACGCGACGCCGCGGCGATTGCCCGCCTGCTGGGTCCGGCCGCGACGCTGGCCGGAGTCCTGCCCCATGACGCGTTGCCGCAGATCTATGCGAGCGCCGACCTTCTGGCCTTTCCGGCGCTGTTCGAGACATGGGGCAACGTGGTGATCGAGGCGAAGGCCTCGGGTCTGCCGGTCCTCGTTGCCGCCGACACTGCGACGGCGCGCCATGTCGGCGAAAGCGGTCAGGACGGCGTCGTCGTGGCCGAACATACCGCGTCGGCGTGGGCTGTCGCGATCGATGCGGTCCTGTCGGACCCGAATCGCCGGAGCGCGATCGGCATGGCTGCCCGAAAGTGGGCCGAAGCAAACACGCTGTCATGGCGGGACGCGGTCGAAACGGACCTCATCCCGGTGTGGCGGGGCCTTGCCGGCGCCGACTAGATGGTCGGATCGGTCGCGAGGTAGGCGTCCATGATTTCGGACGCTGTCGTCTTCCAGACGCCGTCGTGACCGCAGATGTAGGCAAGCGCGTCGTCGAGCGCGTCGATCCGGTGCGGCACGCCGATCAGGAACGGATGCAGCGCGATGCACATGACGCGGCCCGACTCCGCCCCTTCGCGATACAGCACGTCGAACTGGCGCTTGATCATCGTGGCAAATTCCTCGGCCGTGCGGTTCGCCCGCAGGAAGGCCGGCAGGTCGTTCATCTCCGACGAATACGGCACGTTGACCAGGCGCTTGCCGCCGATGTCCATCAGGTACGGCTGATCGTCGTTGACGAAGTCGCAGTAGTACTCGCAGCCCGCCTCGAGCAGCAGGTCGGGGGTATCCCAGGTCATGCGCACACCGGGGCTGAGCCAGCCGCGCGGCCGCTTGCCGGTCGCTGCCTCGATCCGGTCGAAGGTGGCCAGGATGGCCCGCCGGCGCTCGGCCGCGTCGAGCTGGTCGACCATGTGCGAGTTCGTCTCGCCATGGCCCATGAACTCCCAGTCGAGCTTCTGCGCTTCCTCGATGATGTCGGGATATTCGTCGCAGACGTCGGCGTTGAGTGCGACGGTGGCGCGAATCCCGTGCTTGGCCAGCACCTTCATCACCCTGAAGGTCCCGACACGGCCGCCGTAATCGCGTTGCGACCAGGCCAGCACGTCCGGATTGATGCCGATGCCGAAGGGGACCGGCTCGTTCAGTGGGAAGAATTCGACGTTGGGCGCGATCCACAGCGCCACCCGGGCGCCGCCCGGCCAGGCGATCGGCGGCCGCTTGAGGACCGAGGTGTAGCGAAACGGGCCATAGCGTCGGGGTTCCATGGTTCACCTCACGAGAATGCAATGCGCCACCATTGCCCGTCGGACGTATGAATCACAAGGGGTTCGGCTGCGCCCTCTGGCGAAACCGCGCCGACCTCTGGCAGGATGAGGGGCTGGCACGACATCTGTATGATGATGCCGACGAGGAGGAACGCCCGCTGATGTCTCGGCGCTTGCTATGGACGCTCGCTACGGTGGCCGCTTTGGCGGTGTCGCCGGGGATTACGCGCGCCCAGGATTCGCTGACAATCACTGGGTTCGTGCAGGGCACGACCGCCCCAGTTCGGTTCCGGCAACTCGCAGACCCACACCTACGTGGTCTCGATTCCGGGCGGCCAGATCGTGCCCCGCGGCGGCTACAGCGACCGGGTCAACCTGCGGCTCTATGAAGGCACGTTCGGTCAGTCGCCCTCCCAGGAGGACAGCGACCGACTCACCCTGAGGACCTCTGTCCCGGAAGTCGCGGAAATCGCGCTTGTGCCGACCGGCGGACCGTTCAGCGACAGCGCCACGTCCTACACCGTCAATTTCGGCGTGCTGCAGGAAGGCGAACGCGAGCGCTTCGATCTTCTGGTGCGCGCCAACGTCGGCTATCGCGTGCTGATGAGTTCCGATAACCGTGGCGTCCTGCAGCTCGCCAGCGGCGCCGGCGGCACCGTTCCCTACGAACTGACGATCGACGGCCGCCTGATCGACCTGGACACCAATAGCGTCGAGGTTGCGTCCAAGAACGGACCGACCGCGCTGGCCGGCGAGCGCTATGCGATCGAGGTCGACATCGGCACCCTTGCCGATGCCGTCCCCGGCACCTACCGTGACGACATCACCGTAACCGTCAGGACCAACTAGCATGACCGCCCTCACCCTCGATCAGGCCAGCACCATCGTCGACGCAACTCTTGCCGAGGCGCGCCGCCGCGACTTCCGGCCGATCATTGCGCTGGTGCTCGACGCCGGCGGCTATGCCAAGGCGCTGAAGCGTGAGGACGGCACCGGGCTGTTGCACTACGACATCGCCATGGGCAAGGCCTGGGGCGCGGTCGCCATGGGCAGCGCCTCGCGGGCGCTGGGCGAACGGATGGAGCAGCGGCCGAGCGTCGTCGCCGCGATCGCCGCTGCCTCCGGCGGGCGCTTCATGCCGATCCCGGGCGGCGTCCTGATCCGCGACAAGGCGGGCACATTGCTTGGCGCGATCGGCGTCAGCGGCGAACTGTCGGACAACGACGAGATTTGCGCCGTCGCGGGCATCGAGGCCGCCGGCCTCGTTGCCGACACCGGCAAGACCGCCTAGCAGCGCCGCCGCGGCCCCTTTCGGGCCCTGCCCCCCTATGCTAAGTGCTTGATCCGACGGCGAGGATGGGTGGCCGAGCGGTTAAAGGCACCGGTCTTGAAAACCGGCAGGGGTTTAGGCTCCTCGTGGGTTCGAATCCCACCCCATCCGCCAAGTTTTGAAATTTCACAAGGCTTAAGTCTTCTGGACCGATAGGGACAAAAACCGGCAACCTGCTTCCGCCAGATCGACTTCTATAGCTTGATTCCGGCTAGGATTTTTCGAACCCTCAGGTTGGGCACCAGAGAGCCCCGCGATGAACAAATATGCACTTGTCATCCCGCTGACAGGCTCAATCAACGTCGCCTGCCAAGAGGCGTGGGAGCGTCTTGATGCTGAGTACGGCGCCAAATATGTTTCCTCGCGCTGCCTGTTTCCGTACCTGCCTCTCTATGCAGGAAGTACAGGACGTTCCGCCGAGATAGTCTTTTCGGTCTGGCGTGAGGGCGTGGCGTCGAGAACAATAGATCTAATGTCCGATGGCCTGGGGGTTTTTCTCTTTGGTTCTCCAATTTTGTATGTTCGTTGGCCGCGCACTGAGGCCCTTTCGGAGATCTATGCAGAGGCAATGAAGTCCTACAGTCCGATCTGTGGCTCCCCGGCGATATCAACACGGCCTGAATACTGGACGCCAAAAACCACTCTGGCTGGGACAGACACGTCTGTTGATAACCTGTCAGGGATGCTCAAGTGCCTTGACGGCATAGATTTCTTTCAGAGCTTTAGAGCAACTGAAATGGCGATCCTTGAGTACGATAAGGACCGCGAAACCGTCGTCTCGCGCTTCAGCCTGCAAGAGTAACGTGTTAACACCTAGGCTTCGATAGCGTTTGAGTGCGTGCGATCGTCTGGGAAAACAATTAGAAAACAGTGCCCAGAATCATCCCCCTCGGCCCGCCAATGTCGCGCTGACACGAGTTCCCTATTCTGCAGGTTCGCCGGTCGGCTTGCCGGCCGCACCCAGTTCGAGCGCCAGCGCTTTCTCAACCGCGCCGCGCGGCTTGGTGAGGCGGGCCATCAGGTCGTAGAGCACCGGGGTCAGGAACAGAGTCAGGATCGACGCGAGCAGCAGGCCGCCGATAATCACCGCGCCGATCGCGAAGCGGCTTTCGGCCCCGGCGCCCGTGGCCAGGATCAGAGGCACGGCGCCCAGTATCGTCGACAGTACCGTCATCACAATCGGACGCAGGCGGATGGTCGCGGCGCGGATCACCGCCTCGCGCACGTCATAGCCCTCGTCGCGCAGCTGGTTCGCGAACTCGACGATGAGAATCCCGTTCTTCGCCATCAATCCGACCAGTAGGATGATGCCGATCTGGCTGTAGATGTTGATCGTCAGACCGGTGAGCGCCATCGTGTAGATCGCGCCCGCAACGGCCAGCGGCACGCTCATCATGATGATGAAGGGGTGGACGAAGCTCTCGAACTGGGCCGCGAGCACGAGGAACACGATCACCACGGCAAGGGCGAAGGTAATCGCGACACCGCTCGACGTTTCGAGGAACTCCTGGCTCTGGCCGCTGAACTGCAGCGTGGCCTCGACTGGCAGGACTTCCGCGGCCTGGTCGCGGACGAACTCGATCGCCGTGCCGAGGTCGTAGCCTTCGCTCAAGGCCGCCGACAGCGTGATCGACGGCAGCCGGTTGTAACGGTTGAGTTCCGGCGTGGCGGCCTCTTCCTGGATCTCGACCAGGGCGCTGAGCGGCACCAGCGTCTTGCCGTCGCCGGCGCGGATGAACAGGTTCTCGATATCGGACGGCGTGCGGCGGTCTTCCGGATCGGCCTGCATGATGACCGGGTATTCGCGGCCGCGCTCGACGTAGCGCGACACCTCGCGCGAGGCGAACATCGTCTGCAGCGTCGAAGCGACGCTCTCCACGCTGATGCCAAGGTCGTCGGCAAGCGCGCGGTTGACCCTGAGACTGAGCTGCGGCTGGTTCTGCTCGAAGTCGATGTCGGCGTTGCGCAGGCCCGGATTGGCGTCGGCCCTTGCCTTCATCTCCAGCGCCCATTCCTTGACGCTCTCGAAGTCGGGACCGCCGATCACCGCCCGCAGCGGCGAGTTCGATCCGCGCAGGCCGAGGCCTGACGGAGTCAGGGCAAAGGCGCGTGCGCCGGTGATCTGCGACATCGACCGGTTGAGCTCGCCCGCGACCTGGGCGCTCGACTTCTCGCGCTCCTCCCACGGCGCCATTCGGAGAACGATGAACGAGCGGTATGCCCGTCCGAACCCGCCGGCGAAGGTGAAGACCGCATCGACCTCGCCACTTTCCACGTAGGGCAGGACGAAACGCTCGGCATCGCGCGTGACCTCGTCGGTGTAGGAGAGCGTGCTGCCCTGGGGCGCACTCAGCGGAATGAACGCGACGCCGCGATCCTCGAACGGCGACAACTCCTGCGGCAGCGCAACGAAGAAATAGTAGCTGCCGGCGGCAATGGCGCCAGAAACCACCAGCACGACCAACGGCATGCGGACCGCGCCGGCAACCAGACGGCGGTAGCCGCGGGCCACGGGGCCGAGAGACTCCTCCTCGGATCTGACACCTTTGGACGACGGGCGGATGACCTTGGAGGCGAGCGCCGGACAGGCCGACAGTGCAACGAAGGTCGAGATCAGGACCGCGCTCGCCATGACGAAGCCGAACTCGACGAACAGCCGGCCAACCTGGCCGCCTAGGAAGGAAATCGGCACGAAGACTGCGATCAGGGTGAGCGACGTCGCCAGAATGGCGAACGTAACCTGGCGCGCGCCCAACACGCTGGCCACGAGCGGCGATTCGCCCAGGTCGATGCGCCGCTGGATGTTCTCGAGCATGACGATGGCATCGTCGACGACCAGTCCGATCGCCAAAAGCAGCGCCAGCAGCGTCAGCACGTTGATCGAATAGCCCAGCGCATTGATGAGAATGAAGCAGCCGATCAGCGCCACCGGAATCGTGATGGCCGGAATCAAGGTCGTGCGCCATGAGCGGAGGAACAGGAAGATCACGGCCATGACGAGAACCAGCGACAGGCCGAGCGCGATGAGAACCTCGCGCAGAGACGCCGCGACGAAGGTGGCGTCGTCGGAGCTCACCTCGAGCGCCATGCCGGGCGGAAGCGTCGGGAGCAGCGCCTCGATCTCGGTCCGCACCGAAGACGAAATTCGCATGGTGTTGGCCTTCGACTGCCGCAGCACCGCGAGCCCGATGGCATCCCTGCCGTCGCTGCGCACGATGGTGCTGTCGTCCTCGACACCGGGCTCGATCCGGGCAACGTCGCGCAGGCGGATGGGATAGCCTGAGATGCGGTCGAGGACGATGTCGGAAAACTCTTCGATAGTGGACAGGCGACTGTCGAAATTGACGGTGAGCTGGCGCGCTTCCGATTCGATCTCGCCGGCCGGCAGGTTGACGTTGGCGCGGCGCAACGCCGACTCGATGTCCGCGATCGTCAGGTTGCGCGCCGCCATGGCGGCGCGGTCGAGCCAGATGCGGATGGCGAACCGGCGTTCGCCATAGACGTCGATGCTGGCGACGCCTTCCAGCGTGGCGAGCCGGTCGACGATGAACCGGTCGGCATAGTCCGTGAGTTCCGCCGCCGTCATCCGGTCGCTGGTCAGCGACAGGCGCATCACCGGGTCGGCGTCGGAGTCGTTCTTGACGATCCGCGGTTCGTTGGCGTCTGCCGGCAACTGGCCGCGGACGCGGCCCACCGCATCGCGCACGTCGTTGGCGGCCTCGTCGATGTTGCGGGTGAGCTCGAACTCGATCACGGTGCGGCCGCGGCCGCGGCGGCTTTCCGAGCTGATGTACTTGACGCCGGCAATTCCTGAGATGGCCCCCTCGACGACCTCGGTGATGTCGGTGTCGACGACCTCCGGCGAGGCGCCGGTGTAGGTCGTGGTGGCCGTGATGATGGCCGAGTCGGTATTGGGCAGTTCGCGCACCGGCAAGCCCTGGATCGCCGCAATACCGAAGACGACGATCAGGATGCTCATGACCGCCGCGAGCACCGGCCGCTTGATCGAGATGTCGGAAAGGTTCATTTGCGCAGCGCCGCCGACGCCTGATTGCCCGGAGAAACGATCCGCACCTCGGCGCCGTCGCGCAGGCGCTGCACGCCACGAACCACGACCTGATCGCCTTCGGCGAGGCCGCCGGTGATTTCGATGGTGCCGACCTGGCGTTTGCCGAGAACGACGCTTCTGCGCGCCGCCTTCCCGTCTTCGATGGTGAACACGAAGGTGTCCGATCCCTGAACCACGATCGCCTCCTCGGGAACGGTCAGCCCCTCGCGTGCGCTCAGTACGACGACGAGGTGCATGAACATGCCCGCCGGCAGCGTGCGGTTCGGATTCGGCACACGGGCGCGAACCTTGAAGGCGCGCGACACGGGATCGACCCGGCTGTCGATCGAGACGATCTTGCCGGAGAACGAGCGATCGGGAAACGCCGTGCCGTCGGCCACCACGTTCTGGCCCGCCGCGATGCGCCCGTAGTGGGTCTCGGGCACTGAAAACTCGATCTCCACCTCGTTGAGGTCGTCCAGCGTCGTCAGCATGGTCGATTCGTTCACCCGGGCGCCGAGATCGACGCGGCGCAGGCCGACCACGCCGGCAAACGGCGCCACCACGGTTCGATCGGCGAGACGGCGTTCGGCCCGTTCGAGTTCGGCCAGCGCAATCTGTTGCTGGGCCAGCACGTTTTCCAGCGTCACTTCGGTCACGGTCCGGGTCCGGCGGAGCGACTGGGTACGCTCGACGGCGCGGCGTACTTCCTCGGCCTTGGCCTGGGCCTCGGCCAGATTGGCACGTTCGATGTCGTCGTCGAGCCGCGCCAGTTCGGCGCCGCGTTGGACCACGTCGCCCGGTTCGAAATTGATTGCGACCAGCCGACCGGCGGCCGAGGGCACGACTGCAACGGAGCGCCGCGCGACGGTCGTCCCGACCGCCTCGATCTGTTCCTCAATGGTTGCGACGGTGGCCGGCACGACCTCGACGTTGACCACGATCCGCGGGCGCCCACTGCCCGGGCGCTGCTGGGTCTGGGCTTCTTTTGCGAAATAGACCTGGTAGGCCTCGTAGCCGCCCCAGGCAATTCCCGCCAAAACGGCCAAGATGACTAACTGCCGTACGATACGCATAGCCGACGCTGCTGCCCCCGCCCCTAACCTGTTCAGTTCCCGGTGGATGGGATCACATTACACGGAAACCCACATTTCGTTCCGTTGAAACTGTCGTGTAGAGGCTTTTTCGGCCGGGGTTGCGCGAGGTCATCCGCGGCCCAACGCGCTTGACCGATAATGAATCGATGCGTGTGCGCTGGTTGTTCGCAGCCCTCCTGCTGGGTCTGGTGTCGGGTTCCTTTCCGGCAACCATGGTGCTTGGGCAGGAGTTGCCGCAGCAAGGAAGCGGCGCCCCGTCAGCGGCCATCGCCGCCCTGACCAAAGCTGCCGAGGCGGGCGACGCCGAAGCGGCCTACAGCCTGGGGCAGGCC